>DASTWM010000210.1:0-9106 GCA_035765855.1 Roseiflexaceae bacterium | reverse complement strand
GCGGGTCGCTTCGTCGATCTGCGGCACGACGCGCAATTCGTACATGTAGGTGCCGTCGGCGCGCCGCTGGCCGTTAGAGTCAACATTATTCAGCGTCGGCGTTGCGCCTGCGCCGAATTCCTGGCGAGCTATTTGCCCGTCGGGCGCTGCGACAGTCAGCACAAGACCGGCGTTTGGCACATGTACTTGCCAGCGGATCGTCGTCGGCGTGATCTGCATGTCAGCAATCGCGCCGCTGAGCGCGGGCTGGCGAGCGGCGGCGGGCGTGCCGCCGCCAAAAAGGATCAGCAGCAGGAATGCGGCGAAAGTCGCAAGTAGAATGCGTGGCCGTTGCATGACTCAACTCCTTGATGATTGAATACGCAAATACAGGGGTTTCCTGTAGTATCCCTGTACGCAGCGCTACGTTCAATCACAAAACAGAAGCAAGTCATGAACGAAATTAATCAACAGTGGCAGAGATGCCTTGCACGGCCACGTCGCTCGTGTCGATGCGGAACTGAATGGCGCGCAGCCGGGCATATAAACCAGCCTGGACCATGAGTTCGGCATGCGTGCCCTGTTCCACAATTCTGCCATGATCGAGCACGATGATGCGGTGCGCGATGTTGATTGTGCTGAGGCGGTGCGCGATGATTACCGACGTGCGGCCCTGCATGAGCCGTTCGAGCGCCTCCTGCACCAGTTCCTCAGACTCGCTGTCGAGCGCGCTGGTCGCCTCGTCGAGCAGCAGAATGCGCGGGTCTTTCAGAATCGCGCGGGCGATGGCGATGCGCTGGCGCTGCCCGCCGCTGAGCTTCACGCCGCGTTCGCCGACGATCGTGTCGTAGCCATGCGGCGTCTCCATGATGAAGTCATGCGCGTTGGCGGCCTGCGCGGCGGCCATGATCTCCTCCGCGCTGGCGTCGAGCCGCCCGTAGGCGATGTTTTCGCGGATGGTGCCGCCAAACAGCAGCGTTTCCTGCGGCACCAGCCCGATCTGCGCCCGCAAGCTGGCCTGCGTCACCGTCCGCAGATCATGCCCGTCGATGCACACCACGCCCTCGGTCGGGTCGTAGAAGCGCGGAATCAGGTTGAACAGCGTCGATTTGCCCGCGCCGCTCGGCCCGACCAGCGCCACAATTTCGCCCGGCGCGATGCGGAACGAAATATCATGGAGCACCGGCATGCCCTGTTCATAGCTGAACGAAACATCATCAAAGCTGATTTCGCCACGAATAGTGGACAATGTTTTGGCGTCGGGCGCGTCGGAGACGCCCGGCTGGGTGTCAAGAATCTCGAACACGCGCTGCACCGCGCCGACCGCCTCGCGGAACTGGCCGTACAAGCCGGAGAGTTGCCCCAGGTTCGCGGCGATGGTGATAGCGTAAATCAGAAAGCCGCTGATCGTCGCGAACGACATGCGGCCCGCCAGCACCTCGCGCCCGCTGAACCACAGAATCGCCGCGATAGCGCTGAAGCCCAGAAACGCCATGAGCGCGCCGAACGCCGAGCGCACCACCGCCAGCCGCAGCGAGGCGCGCAGCGTGCGCTGGAGCGCAGTGGTGTAGCGTTCGACCTCGTAGCTTTCGCGCGCGAAGCTCTTCACGACCCGCACGCCCTGCAAACCCTCCTCGACCGCGACGGTGGAGTGCGCCAGCGCGTCCTGCACATTGGTGCTCAGCCGTTGAAACGAGCGCCCGAACACGACTGCAATGCCGACAATGCCGAGCGCCAGCACCAGCACGAAGCCGACCAGGCGCGGGTTGAGCAGAAACACGATCACAATCGAGCCGACCAGCGCGACCACGCTGCTCAGGAGTTGCGTGACGTTGTTGGTCAGCAGCGTGCGGACCTGCGTCACGTCGCTGGAAATGCGCGACACGATCTCGCCGACGCGCCGGTTGGCGAAGAAGTCGAGCGACAGCGTGTGCAGGTGGCGATACAGCGTTTCGCGCAGATCAAGAATAATACTTTCGCCAACATAATTCAGATTGTAGCTTTGGAAAAAGGTGAACGCAGCCTGCAACAAAAACAAGCCAACCAGCGCCAGCGCCAGCAGGTTAAGCTGCGCCCCGTTGCCCTGTTGCAGCACCGCGTTGAGCAGCCGCACGATCACCAGCGGGAAGGCCAGGTTGATCGCGCTCGCCACGGCCAGCGCCACTATCGCCAGCGCCATGCGTCCACGGTAGGGCCAAAGGTAGCCGAGCAAGCGCCGCCAGTGAATGTCGGCGTATGAGATCGGCGGAGCATCTGTATCGCTGCGGGTCGTCCGCGTTCGTCGTGTGAACATGGTGTCCGTGTCCTTTCTGCAATGGTCCGCAGCACAGTGTACCGCCGCCCGCGCAAAAAGTCACGTAATGCACATCACTTTTTCCGCACTTCGGGCCTGGCATATCAGGCAAAATGCGGGTATGCATGCGCTTTGAGCGTGCTGTTTGGCCTGACAGATGCTATTTGCTTATAAGGAAACATCCATGTCAGCGCGGAGAAGGAGTACTCATGGCGCAGCACACCCGAATTCAGCCCTGGTTCACGCTTTCGATTGCGCAGGGCAACGCCATTCAGATCAGCGGTCTGGTGGGCGCGGTTGTGCTGGCGCGCATCGCCGCCCGGCGCGGACGGCGCGGCAGCGCGTGGCTATTCGCGAGCCGCTTGCTGGCGTACTTTTGCGAGCACGCATTCGCGCACTGGCTCGTCGGGCGCATGGGCGGCATCCGTTTCATGCACTACGGTGTGCATGGCACGACGCATGCGCGTTTGTACCCGCCGGGCATGCGCTGGGTGTTCAGCCACCTGCCGTTCCTGAGCGCCCGCATCGATCCGGCCTCGCGCCGGGCTGCCGCACCTGCCGCGCGCGCCGCCATGTACATGGCCGGGCCGCTCGTGACTGTGCTGATGAGCGAACTCATCCCGCTCTACGGCTGGCGGCATGGCGTGCCGCGCGCCCGTGGCCTGCTGGTTGGCATGAGCCTGTGGATGATCGGCATGCTGTGCGGCGAATTGTTGAACGAGCACGGCGACGTGCGGCGCGCGTGGCGTGCCATCCGGGCGCGCGACTAACATGGAGGAACAGGTGAGCAACGAATCGACAACATCTTCATTCAGCATGCGTTCACTCGATGCGGATGGCCCGCAGCGCGTAGCGACCGACCGGCTCGATCAGCGGCGCTACGTCGTGGCGGGCGACCACGCGTATCTGGTCGGGACAACCGACGGACGATTTCCGCCGCTCGGTCAGAAGATCGCAGGCTTGATGGGCGGCATCTGGACATCGCCGATCAAGCTGCTGGATGGCTACTGGTTCGCCATTGACGATGCGTGGCTGCCACCGGCACAGCGTTTCATTACGGGCGCGGGTTACGTTCAAATGCAGTTCCCAAACCAGGCCGGGCTGGCGATTCGCCGCACCGAGTTCGCACCGGATGGCCTGCCTGCGCTGCTGTGCGCGCTGACGCTCTGCAACCTCGAACCGGTGGAGCGCGATGTGCAGGTCACATTGGAGGCGCAAAGTGAAATCATGGGCGCGTACCCGTGGGATTCGAGCACCCCAACCGCCAAAGAGTGTAACGGCAAGGATACCGTATCGCAAAGCGATCATGGAAATGCGCTTATCTTCGCCGAGCCGGACAAGCCGTGGTACGCGATTATCGGCGCGTCGCAGCCTGCCGTGTCACGCGACGTCGGCGCTCAATTCTGGGGGCCAGTTTCGGAAGCCGAGCGCGCGTATTTCCGTGAGCATGGCAACGGCACCGGCGGGCAGTTGCGCTGGTCGCTGCACATAGCTGGCGAAAGCGAATACACACTGTGGGTGGCGGTTGCCGGATCGCACCTCGGCATCGCCCAGGCGGAATCCGCGCTCGCCTCCGCGCTTGCTGGGCCAGAGCGCCTGCTGCATGAAAAAATCAAACAGCGTCATGCCGTGCTTGACCAGAACCAGATCTTGCTGCCTGAGACCGCGCTTGTAGATGCATGTGACTGGGGCAAGCTGAACATGGCCGATATGAGGCGCACTGTTGCCCAGATGCATGTGCGCGATGTGAAAGAAGGCAAGGAGTATCCTCCGCCGATTGCCACGCTGCCATCGGTGCGCGGCATTAACGATGGCTATCCCGATTACACCAATTTCTACGGCACAGGTAGCGGCTACATTGTTTATCCAATGATTGCTTCAGGCATGTGGGAAGATGCGATGCAGCACCTGCGCACGCTGCGCGATGTTTCGCGTATCATCAATAAGCATACTGGCAAAGTCGTACATGAGATCGTTAGTGATGGCTCGGTGTATTTTGGCGACAACAGCGCGCCGGGCGACACGAACGAAACGCCGCAGTTTGCGACCGCTGTCGATCTGCTGTGGTGCTGGTCCGGCGACGATGCCTTCCGTGATGAAATGTACGACTTCATCGTCGATGGCATGCGCTATATCACTACTGACCTCGATCATGATGGCGATGGTTGGCCCACAGGCGCGGGCATCGCTGAGCGGCCCGGCATGGGCCGCGAGCAGCTTGACGTAACGGCTGATACATGGGAAGGGCTGCGCGCGTTAGCGCACATGGCGAGCGCGAAAGGCGACACGACCACTGCAAGCTGGGCGCGCGCCAAAGCCAAAGCCATGCAGGCTGCCTTCGATGACGTATGGTGGATGGAAGAAGAATCCTTGTACGCCGACTCGCGCTGCCATGAGGAGGACATTGAAAAAGCGAACGAGCAAGACAAGCCCTGGACCAACGCATGTGCTGCGCTGCATCAGAAGCTACAGCAGCACCTGTGGATCAGCGTCGCGCCGCTGAAAACCATGCTCGCGCCGAAACACCGCGCGCATACGGTGTTGAACCGGATGGAAACGCCGACATTCACCGCGCCGTCGGGCGGCGTGTACCTGGTGGGCGAAGGTGGCGGGCCGGATGGCAAGGCTATTCGCCAGTGCTGGACGATCGTCACCGGCGTGCTGGCGATTGCCGAGTCCAACTATGGCCGCCTGGGTGAACACCAGGCGCTCCGCTATATGCGCGCAATCGCCGCCTGCCTGGATGTGGAAATGCCCGGCGCGCTGCCCGAAGTCATGCCCGGCCAGGAGTATGACACATTTACCGATTTGTGCGAGCGCTTCATGGTCATGCAGGCCTGGGCATCGTTCGGCATTAACTGGACGGTTGTCCATAATTTCCTGGGCCTGCGCCCCGACATGCCCGCGCGCAGGCTCACGGTGATTCCGCAGGTGCCGCCGTCCTGGCCGGGCCTTTCGGCGCGCAATATGCGCGTCGGACGTGGCGCCATTGATGTGAAAGCTGAACGCGCCGGGCAATGTTACACGACCACGGTAACTGCTTCACCCGATTGGCGGTTAACGCTTGGTCACACCCTGCCGCCCGGCAGCCAGATTGAGACGGTGACGCTCGACGGCGCGCCATTAGCATACGCTGTGGTCGATACGGCGCGCGGGCGTGAGGTGCGGGTGGAAACTACGACAGGCCAGCCGCGCACCCTGGTTATAACAGTGAAGTAAGCACCACGCATGATCAATAGCACCAACAAAGAAGCGGAAGGCACGCGGTCCGGCCTGCTGACGCGAAGCTGGATCATGATCATGAACCGGGCAGCCAGCGCGCAAGTTGGTACATGCCCCATCCAATCGCTACACAAACAGGAATCGTCACAATCCATGCGGTGATGATGCTGCCAGCAATGTTCCAGCGCACGGCCCGCAGCCGGCGCGACGCGCCCACCCCTAAAATACTGGCGCTGATGACCTGCGTGGTGCTGAGTGGATAGCCGAGCCGCGACGCAATCTCGATCACTATGCCCGCTGTGGTTTCGGCCACGAAGCCGTGGATGGGCCGCAACTCGGCCAGTCGCGTGCCCATGGTGCGAATAATCCGCCAGCCGCCCGATGCGGTGCCAAGCGCCATCGCGGTCGCAGAAATGAGAATAACCCACAGCGGCACATTGAAATCCTGCTGCGCGCCGTAGGCCACCAGCGCCAGCGTGATGACGCCCATGGTTTTCTGCGCGTCGTTGCCGCCGTGCGAGTAGGCCATGAGTGCCGACGAAAGCAACTGAAGCCGTCCGAACACCGACTGCACCCACGCAGGCGTGTGGGCCGCAACCGCGCGCAGCAGCAAGATCATGAAAATCAGCGCCGCGACGAAGCCGATCACTGGTGAGGCGACCAGTGGCAGAATAACCGTGTTAAGGATTGTCATGTACTTCGGCGCGCGCAATCCTGCCTCGCCAATCGCCGCGCCGACCAGTCCGCCGATTAGCGCATGGCTGGAACTCGACGGGATGCCAGCATACCATGTGATCAGATTCCATGTGATTGCCGCCAGCAGCGCGGCAACAATGGCTTGTTGGGTGATCATCGTCGTGTCAACGATGTCCGAGCCGATGGTCTTTGCGACCGCTGTGCCGGTGGCCGCGCCAATGAAATTGAGCACGGCGGCCATGAGCACCGCTTGCATTGGCGTCAGCACGCGGGTTGCCACAACCGTGGCGATAGCGTTTGCCGTGTCGTGAAAGCCGTTGACGAAGTCGAAAATGACGGCAAGCACAATGATGATAATGAGCAGAAGTAGTCCGCTAGGCATATTTGATCACAACAGTTCGCAAAACATCGGCAACATCCTCACAGCGGTCGGCGGCTTCCTCGAGTTGCTCGTACACTTCCTTCCAGCGAATGAGATCAAACAGATTGTTCTCACCGCGTCCGATCAGTTCGCTCAGCGCCGCGCGGCCAATCCGGTCGGCCTCGTTTTCCAGCCGATTAATTTCCAGCACGCGCGGCATGATCTGCCTCAGCAGTTTTTTGTCGCGCAGGCATGCCACCGCCGCTGCGATTTCTTTGGTCGCCTCAACGATGTTTTTCGCTAGTTCATGGGCTGGCGCGAGCGGCTGTTCAATGCGATACAGGATGAGCGTGTCGGCAGCGGCATGCACGAAATCGACGGTGTCGTCGAGCGAGCTGGCCAGTGCCTCGATCTCCGGCGGATCGAGCGGCGTGATAAAGGTTTTGTGCAGCAATTCGAAGATTTCATGGGTAATGAAGTCACCGTGATGCTCCATCTCAGTGAGTTGCGCCACCCGTCCCGGCCAATCATGCCCATCGGCGAGCATGGTACAGAGCAGCGTGGCTGCATTGACGAGGTTTTCTGCGCCCTTTTCGAACCAGTCGTAGAACTTCGTTTCGGAAGGCAAGATTTGGAATGGTGCCATACGTACACACCTTTTTAATAAAACAATACCAACGCTAAATTGCAATCCAGGTGCCGCGAGTGCTGCATGGGCAGGATTTCCCCGCGACTCCTTCTGTGGGCCGCTTGTTTTGTGTGGCTGTAGCTGTCACATGACCTTGCTATACTACCATAGAGTCTGACAGGAGTATGCCCCATGTTTCCACCCGCGCTGCTGCCGCCTATTCACGCCGCACTCGAAGCCGCGGGCGAGCCGCTGCCGATCCGCAGCTACGAGATGCTCAAAGGCGGCTACAGCAGCCATAGTTTGAAGATCATGGCGCGGCGCGGCGTGTACCTGCTGAAGTGGCACGAGCAGGCCGAACCAGACACGTATGTTCATGAAGCGCGCGGCCTGGAGGCGCTGCGGCAGGCTGGCGTCGTGCGCGTGCCGGCCGTGCTGGCGGCGGCGCGGCCAGCGGGCGATGCGCCGGGCTTCTTGTTACAAGAATGGATTCCGACCCGCAAAGGCGGCTGGCCGCGCCAGATGAATCAGCAGCTTGGCGCAACAATCGCGCGGCTACACCGGGCTGGCATGATTGCGCCGGGCTACGCGCGGGTGAGCGCGCTGGATCATGTTGGCGACGAGGCGCAGGGCTGGACCGACTGGGTGACGTGCTACCGCGAACACTACCTCGTGCCATCGATTCAGCGCAAGGCCAGCCAAGGCTTGCTATCCACCGAACTTCAGCATGGGCTGGCGCGGCTGCTCGACCGTCTGGATGATTTGCTTGGCGGCGTGGCGCGCCAGCCGGCGCTCATTCACGGCGATTTATGGCGCAACAATGTGCTGTGCGACACGAAGGGCCAGCCGGTGCTGATTGATCCGCACGCCGCCTACGCCGACCGCGAGTACGAGTTGATGATCGCCGAGGAGTACGGCGGCTTTGGGCCGAGCTTCTTCGCTGCCTACGAGGCGACATGGCCGACTGAGCCGGGCCGCGCTGAGCGACGGGCGCTGTATCAATTACACTCGCTCATTCAGCGCCTCGGCGCGCGGTACAGCAGCACGCCCGACCAGATCGCCGCGATTGTGCAGTGGTACGTTGGTAGGTAGCCAACGTCGAAGTACAATGTCATGCTGAACGCAGTGAAGCATCTCATCGCAGAGACATTGAGATGTTTCGCTGCGCTCAACATGACATCGTAGTAACTTTGTCGCGTTTATCTGCGTTTATCTGCGGTTAGATAAAACTCGATACTACTGCTCTACCCCGGCCAGTTCGAGCAACGGGCGGAAGCGCTGCGCCGCCTGCTCCGGGTCGCGCAGCACGCCGGCCTTGTCAGCCAGCATGAACAGTTCAGCCAGATGGACGATTGACCGCGCGCTCTCCTGCCCGCCGACCATGCGGAAGTGGTTCTGGTGGCCGTTCAGGTAAGCCAGAAACACCACGCCGGTTTTGTAATAGAAGGTCGGCTTCTGGAAAATATGGCGCGACAACGGCACAGTCGGCTCAAGGATCGCCTCGAAGCGCGCGGTGTCGCCAGCGTCGAGCGCCTGGAGCGCGGCGGATGCGGCGGGCGCAATGGCGTCGAAGATGCCGAGCAGCGCATGGCTGTGGCCCTGCTCGTCGCCGCGAATCAGTTCGGCGAAGTTGAAGTCGTCGCCGGTGTACATCCGCACGCCTTCCGGCAGGCGGCGGCGCATCGCGATCTCTTTGTCGGCGTCAAGTAGCGAGATTTTGATGCCGTCGATTTTGTCGGCATGCTCGTTAATGATTGTGAGGCAGTTGTCCATGGCGGCGTCCAGATCGCGCGCGCCCCAGTAGCCCGCCAGCGCCGGATCGAACATGTCGCCCAGCCAGTGCAGAACTACCGGCTGCGACACCTGCGATAGAATGCGGCCATACACGCGGGCGTAGTCGTCAGGCCCGCTGGCGATCGCCGCCAGC
>DASTWM010000209.1:0-2179 GCA_035765855.1 Roseiflexaceae bacterium | reverse complement strand
GGACACTTCGACTGGCAGCGCCCGCATGACATGCAGGCGTCGAAGCTCAACCGCTGCTTCCATGTGAAGTCGCCGAGCGTCATGATGCCGAGCGCCGGTTCGTCTTTCTCAATTTCGGCTTCAAGGTTGTGGATCGGCTCCAGCGCGCCCTTCGGCTCAAGATCGCGAAAGAAGGTATTGAGCGGTGTGTAAAACATGTGCCGGAACTTGGAGAACGGAATCATGGCGATAAAGGCCATCGAGACCAGCATGTGGGTGTACCAGAAAAACTGGTGCGACAGGAGCGCGACAATGCTGCCATTGCCGAGACCAATGCCGCGAAACAGCGCCGCAAACGTGTAGCCGACGTAGGAATTGAGCGCCCACGACTGATCGTACACCGCCACGCCGCCGATCGTCTGGTTGGCGAGGCGCAGCCCCTCCAGCAGGTAGCCAGTCACCGTTATGTACAGCAGCACCGCCAGCACCCACAGGTCGGTCGGGCGGTTGTGCAGCCGGTCAGGTTTGGTGCGGTAGCGCCGCCACGCCGCCCACACGAGGCCGCCCAGAAACACCAGCCCCATCGTGTCGAGAATCAGTTCGTAGGATTGATAGAAGCCGCCGACCAGGATTTTGCCAGCGTCGGGGCCGAGCGCCGGGATGGTGAAATCTTCTTCGACGGCGATGATGTCGGTGCCGATGAACAGCGCCAGAAAGCCAAAGAAGATCAGGGCGTGCATGGAGCCGGGCTTGCGGTCGCGCAGCACGCGCTTTTGCCCAAACACCTGCATCAGCATTTCGGCCAGCCGCGCTGGCACGTGCCGGATGCGGTTGTCGGGCCGCCCCTTGCGCCAGCGCCCGATGTCGCGCAGCATGCCCCACGTCAGCAGGCCCAGCGCCACGAACGCGCACAGATACAGCGCGAACGGGGCCGCCACGCCGCCGACATTCCAGTAAATCTGACGAATCGCTTCCGTCATGCAAACTCCTCTATGGATTGCAGATTGCCGATTGTGGATTGCAGATTGGCATCATTGCCGGTATTCTCATCAATGCTTTTCGAGTAATAGAGCGATGGGCAAATATACTGATCCGCAAAGAGCGCGAAGAACGCGAAAGGAGTACTCTTTCTTCGCGCCCTTCGCGTCCCTGGCGGATCACTACTTCTGCGCTTTGCTATAGTACCCGGTTGCCCGCAGAGCGTCAAACCTCTACAGCGCGTCGCCGGTCACGTTCTGCATGGCCTCGATCTGCTGGCGTATTGCGTCCGGCAGCGGCGCTTTGCGGCGCACGCGGTAATCGAACGAAACGACCACGCCCTCGCCCTCGGCGGCGACGCGCCCGTGCCGCTGGCTGACAACGACATGGCGCATGGTGATGCGGTCGGATCCGATATTAGTGACGGTTGTGCCAATCGAGACGGTATCGGGATAGGTGAGCGGGAAGCGAAAGCGGCAACTTGCCGAGCCAAGAATCGGGCCGATGCCCTGTTCATCGGTTGCGCCAAGAAACCCGATCTGCTGAAAATAGGCGATGCGCCCGGTTTCAAAATAGCGGAAATACACCGTATTGTTGACATGCTGGTACGCGTCCATGTCGCCCCACAGCACCGGCACCTCGACAACCGAGGGAAAGCCGCGCAACAACTCCTGCCATGTGTCTGTCATGATCTGTCTCGCATGTATCTATGTGAATTGGAGACAATCATAGCATAATCATAAGCGATGAATCCTGATATACATCACGCACGCAAGTATAATCTCTGTAACCTCTGTGCGCTCTGTGGCAAACATACCGTTGTTACCTGAGAATTCGCGCCCAGCATGGCGGCACGTCGATTTCCAGGTGATCGCCATGCACATGGAACTGCTGCGCGCCATTCAGCATGTCGGTGAATTGCTGGCCGTCCGACGCGGCAACCGGCAGCCGCAGCCGCGCTGGTTCGCTCGCAGCGTTCACCGCCACAATCACCTGCTCGTCGTCGCATCGGCGCGCAAACGCGAACTGCTCGTGTGCTACGAAAAGCTGCTGGTACGTTCCACGCCGCAGCGCCCGCGACTCGTGGCGAATGCGGGCCAGCCGCGCGATGACCTGAGCGAGATCGGCATGCGGGCTGTGCTGCGACGCATCAAGTGTCATGCGCGGGCGCAGTGGCGCGTCGTCGCCGCCCTGCTTGACACCGCCGATGCCCCATTCGCTG
>DASTWM010000208.1:0-3114 GCA_035765855.1 Roseiflexaceae bacterium | reverse complement strand
GACCTTGTGGGGCCGGACATCGAGTTGCGCTATGTTGGACGGCCTGACGCCGCGACGCCGGCCGAAGGCTCGCTGGTCGAGCACCTTTTGGAGCAAGCGCGCATCGTGCGCGAGGCACTCGAAGTCGGCGCTGAGACGCCGGTGACCATGACGATCAACCGCCAGTCGGATGGGTGATTAAATTTATAAATATCCTGTAAACCTGACAGGTTTGTATAAATAATAATAAAAAAGGCGTATGCGCGTACTTGTTGTTGGTGGCGGGATCGGCGGGCTGGCGGCGGCGCTGGCGTTGCGGCAGGCTGGCATTGACGTGGCGGTGTTCGAGCGGGCGGGCGCGTACCGCGAGGTCGGCGCGGGGCTGACGCTGTGGCCGAACGCGCTGCATGCGTTGCAGGCGCTCGGGCTGCGATCGCAGCTTGATGCGCTGGCTGTGCCGCAGTTGAGCGGCGGCATTCGCACATGGCGCGGTGATGTGCTCCTGCAAACATCTATTGATGAGGTGAAACGCCGCTTTGGCGCGCCGCCCGTAGCGGTTCACCGTGCTGAGTTGCTTGCCATGCTCAACGATGCGCTGGAGCCGACCATGGTGCAGCTTAATTCGCCGTTGACGCGCTTCACGCAGGACGATCATGGCGTGGTGGCGACCTTTGCAGACGGACGCACGGAGCGCGCCGATGTATTGATTGGCGCGGATGGTCTTCATTCCGTGGTGCGGGCGCAGTTATTTGGCCGGAGCAAGCCGCGCTACGCTGGCTACAGCGCATGGCGGGCGGTAGTGCCGTATGACACGCATCGGCTGCCTGCGGGCATGATTGGCGAAACATGGGGCTGTGGCGCGCGCTTCGGCATCGTGCCCATGAGCGGCAATCGCGTGTATTGGTTCGGCACGATCAATGCGCCGGAAGGCCAGCGCAACGGTGTGGGCGGCCACAAGCGCGAGGTCATGGAGTTGTTCGGTGGCTGGCATGCGCCCATTCGCGATCTCGTTTCGGCGACTGATGACGCGGTGATCTTGCGCAACGACATCTACGACCGCCCGCCGCTGCGCCATTGGACGGTTGGGCGGGTCACGCTGCTGGGCGATGCCGCGCACCCGATGACGCCGAATCTGGGGCAGGGCGCGTGTCAGGCGATCGAGGATGCGGTGGTGCTGGCGCGCTGCCTCCGTGCTGGCATGAATCCTGCGGCGGGGCTGCGCATGTACGAGCGAGCGCGCTTCAAACGCACCAGCGCAATTGTGCAGCAGTCGCGGCAAATCGGGCAGGTTGGGCAATGGTCACATGTGGCGGCATGTCGTGCCCGCGACGCGCTGATGCGCATGACGCCTTCGATAGTGCAGATGCGGCAGCTTGCATGGATTTTGAATTACCAGGCGTAAAAGCGACCGCCGACGTACGCAGATAAACGCGGATATGACCGAACATAATCATCTTGTGTTCTTTGTGCCTTGTGGTGACATAACGATGCGGGAGTAAGCTATGGCAGGAGAGATTAGGGTTCCGACGCTCGGTGAATCGATTGTCGAGGCGACAGTTGGCAAGTGGCTCAAGCAGGTCGGCGATCATGTCGAGGCGGGCGAGCCGCTGGTCGAACTCGAAACCGATAAGGTCAATGTCGAGGTCATGGCCGAAGAGTCGGGCGTGCTTGGCCGGATCGACAAAGAAGAGGGCAGCGATGTCGCCATTGGTGATGTGCTCGGCGCAGTAGAAACGAACGGCGCTGGCGCGTCGGCTCCGGTTCAGCAAAACGCTCCTGCGTCGGAGTCGCAGCCCGTACAGCCAGCCGCGCAAGTGGGCGCATCGGCCACAACGCAGACCGAGCAGCGCACGGTTGAAGCCGGGCAGGGCAGCGATGGGCATGATCAGGAGGTGGCCGCGTCGCCGGTCGCGCGCCGCATGGCCGCTGCAAACAACGTCGATCTGGCGGGCGTGCAGGGCAGCGGCCCCGGTGGCCGGGTTGTTAAGGGCGATGTCGCCGCGCAGTTGCACCAGGGCGAGCAGCAGGCCGCTCCTGCGCCTGTGCCAGCCGCAGAGATAGCGCCTGCGTTGAAGCCAGCGCCTGCGCCGGCTCCCACGCCCAGGCCACAGCCCGCGCCCGCGCCACAACCTGCTTCTGTGCCGCAAGCCGCGCAACCGGATCGCCGCGAGGAGCGCATCCGCATGACGCGCCGCCGCCAGACCATCGCCCGGCGGCTGGTCGAGGCGCAGCACAACGCCGCCATGCTGACGACATTCAACGAGATCGACATGAGCGCGATCATGGCGCTGCGCAAGCGGCGCGGCGAAGCGTTCCTGAAGCGCTATGATGTCAAACTTGGCTTCATGTCGTTCTTTACCAAGGCAGCGGTTGGCGCGCTGAAAGCCTTCCCCATGCTGAATGCCGAGATTCAGGGCGATGAATTTGTCGTGAAACATTACTACGATATTGGCATCGCCGTCGGCGTGGAGGAGGGGCTGGTGGTGCCGGTTGTGCGCGACGCTGACCGCAAGAGCTTCGCGCAACTAGAGCGCGAGATCGGCGAGCTTGCCAAACGCGCCCGCGAGGGTACGTTGGGCTTGAATGACCTGCAAGGCGGCACGTTCACGATTACGAACGGCGGCGTCTACGGCTCGCTCATGTCCACGCCGATTCTGAACGCGCCGCAGGTTGGCATTCTGGGCATGCACAAGACGCAGGAACGCCCGGTGGTGGTGAACGGCGAAATCGTCGTGCGGCCGATGATGTACGTCGCGCTTTCCTACGACCATCGCATTGTGGACGGCAGCGAGGCGGTGCGCTTCCTGGTGCGCGTCAAGGAACTGGCCGAAGATCCTGAGTCGCTGCTGCTGGAGGGGTAATGATGTCCCTGTGGTGTCATCGCTAAACCGATTCAGCGAGTGCCTGTGTGATTCATTTTCTCATAGGAAGATTGTATAAACCCTTCATAATCATGTCATTTCGAACGAAGTGAGGAATCTCTCCAGAGCGATTTCTCGCTCCGCTCGAAGTGACATGAATATCGGGCTGTAATGCTTTCTTACGTTAGCATCCATGAGAAACGCGCTTATGAACATTGAGGAATTGGGTATATGATCGTAGCGACGCCCCTGGTGGGCGTCGGGCGGCACCCAC
>DASTWM010000207.1:0-7896 GCA_035765855.1 Roseiflexaceae bacterium | reverse complement strand
GTGGTGCCTCTTTTTTGATCATGGATGATTCGGTTGACATTGTTGTTGTGGGCCACCTCTGCCTCGATCTCATCCCGCGCCTGAGCAACAGCGATCTGCACTTTGCGCCCGGACGCATGATCGAGCTTGGGGCGGCGACGTTTGTGACCGGCGGCGCGGTGGCGAACACCGGCCTGGCCTTGCACACGCTTGGCATGCGGGCGCGGCTGGTCGGCAAAATCGGTGATGATCTGTTTGGCACGGCGGTGCGGCAGATTATCACCGCGCATGGCGCAGGGCTGGCAGACGACCTGGTGAACGCGCCGGGCGAAGCGACCTCGTACACGATTGTGCTCAGCCCGCCCAACACCGACCGCATGTTCCTGTACGCGCCCGGCTGCAACGCGACGTTCCGGGCCGATGATGTGCCTGACACGGCGCTGCACGGCGCGCGGCTCATGCACTTCGGCTACCCGACGCTCATGGAGCGTATGTGGCAGCACGGCGGCGCAGAGTTAGCGACGCTGTTCATGCGCGCCAGGCGTCACGGCCTGCTGACCTCGCTCGATCTTGCCATGCCGGAGCTTGACAGCGCGCCCGCCCGCGCGGACTGGCGCATGCTGTTTGCTGCTGTGCTGCCGTTCGTGGATCTCTTTATGCCGAGCGTTGAAGAATTGCTGGCGCTGCTCCGGCCCACAACCTTCGCGCAGCTTGCAGCGGCGGGCGGCGCGCTGCTCGACCGCGTAACGCCTGAATTAGTGTCCGACCTGAGCGCGGAATTGCTCCAGCTTGGCGCAAACATCGTCATGATCAAGCTTGGGCATCGCGGATTGTACCTGCGCACGGCTGCGGCGGAAACACTGGCGAGCATGCGCCATGGCCCATCGTTTGATGTGCGGGCGTGGGCCAGCCGCGAGCGCTGGATCGCGCCCTATGATGTGCAGGTGGCAGGCACGACCGGCGCGGGCGATGCGGCGATTGCGGGGTTGCTCATGGCGCTGCTGCGCGGCATGCCGCCGGATGCGGCGCTTGCGGCGGCGAGCGCCGTCGCGGCGTGCTGCGTCGAGGCATCCGACGCGACCAGCGGCGTGCGACCATGGCCCCAAACACAGGCGCGCATGGCGAATTGGACGCGCATGCTACGGCGGCTCGACGCGCCCGGCTGGCACTGGGATGCCGAATATGCGCTATGGGTCGGGCCGCATGACAGGTCATGAGGTGCGCAGGAATCAGCGGCGTCGCCTGCCAAACGCGCAGTAACCGAGTTTAGCGCCAAAGCTCAATACGCTGAGCATGCTACCCGCGCTGCCAATCGACAAAATGCTGCCCGCGCTGCCAATCGACAAAATGCTGCCCACGCTGCCAATCGACAAAATGCTGCCCGCGCTGCCGATCGACAAAATACTGCCCGCGCTGCCAATACTCAGGATGCTTCCGGTGCTGCCGATGCTCATGCCCGCGTGATCAGGTTGTTTCTGCATAATTTCCCCACTCGTGCATTCAACAAGAGAACCAGATTGTACGTCCAAGCGCGTTTGTCGACAAGCCGAGTCATGCATATGTCAGCCCGCGTTCATTGATTTACGCTGCTTTTCAGGTACACTTATTCGTAAAGCGCCTCTGCTTAACCATGCGTCTGTACAAAAAGAGGTCACATGCCATCTCAATTACGTTCACCCAACCGTGTGCTGCTTCTGGCGCTGCTGCTCGGCATCGGCGCTGATTATTTGTTCAACGGGCGCTGGGTTGGCGTGTCCGCGCCCATGTTCGTTGCCGCCGGTCTGCTGGCGCTTGGCTGGCTGAGTGTCAGCGAAGGGCGTGCGCCGACGCGCGCGAATCGCTGGCTGGGCGGCGCTGCGCTGCTGTTCGCCGGGCTGATTGCGGTGCGGGATGAGCCGCTGCTGGTGGTGTTGGATGGCGTGGCGGTTGCAGGTTTGCTGCTGTTGTACGTTGCGAATTATCGCGGCGCGAGCGTTGCCAGACTTTCCGTGCTACAGAGCGCGGAGAATCTATTCAAGGCCAGTTGGAACATTGGCATCTCGCCAGCGCCGCTTGCCGCGCAGACATGGCGCTCGGTTTCGATTCAGCGCGTGCAATTCAGGGCGGCGCTTCCGGTGGTACGCGGGTTTGCGCTGGCGGTGCCAGCCCTGCTGGTTTTTGGCGGGCTGCTCATGGCGGCGGATAGCGTGTTCGCAAGTTATGTGGTGGACACGCTCACGATTCGCCTGCCCTTCAACGTGGCGTCGAGCATCAATCACGCCGTTGTTGTGCTGCTGATTGCATGGCTTTGTGCTGGTGGCATGGCGGTAGCGCTCAATGCTCCGGCGGCAGCGGCTGCTGCTAGCCCGCTGCCAGCGGAAGGCGACACGCAACGGCTTGTCGCGCCGGAGCCGGCGTGGCGCATGCTCGGCTGGGTCGAAGCATTAACGATGTTGGTGCTGATAGATGTATTATTTGGCAGCTTCATGCTGATTCAGGGCGCGTACTTCTTCGGCGGGTTGGATACGCTGGCCCGCACCAACATGACCTACGCGGACTACGCGCGCCGTGGCTTTTTCGAATTGCTTGTCGTCGCGTGCCTGGCGCTGCTCTTACTCTGGACGCTGGCGCTGGTCACGCGGCGCGGCAAACCCCGCGAATTCAGCATTTTCAATGCTGCCAGCGGTGTAATGGTTGTGCTTGTCATCGGCATGCTGGTGTCCGCCTTTCAGCGCATGTGGCTGTATGAGGAAGCCTATAGTTTCACGCGGCTGCGCATCTACACCCACAGTTTCATGATCTGGCTGGCAGTGGTGCTGGTGCTGTTTCTGGTGGCGCTCCTGCGCGATCAGTTAAAATTGTTCGTGTTCGGGAGCTTCGTCAGCGCGCTGGTGTACCTTGCGTTGCTCAACATCGCCAGCCCGGACGCGCTGATCGTCCGCGCGAACATTGCGCGCTACCATGCGGGCGGCGACCTCGACGCCGATTATCTGGCTTCGCTCTCCGCCGATGCCACACCGGCGCTTAACGCTGCGATTGGAGATGTAGATGATACCAGCCGCGTCATTATTCGCAATCGGATGCAGCAACAGCATGCCGTGATCTCAGCGGCGCTGGCCGAGCAAGGCTGGCCTGCCTGGAGCGTCGCGCGAGCGCGGGCACTGGCAGCGGCGGGTCAGTAACCAGGTAGAGTGCCGTCGTGTATTGATAATTTCGATTTACATGCCCAACATACGATTTACAATTCTTCTGCTTTTGTGTGCTGCACTGGCCGCTTGCAGTCCGGCGCAATCACCACAGGCAGTTGCGCCAACCAACACCGCCGCGCCGCCAACCAGTGCGCCAACCGATGTTCCCACAGTTGCGCCGACGAGCATGCCCACCGCCGCGCATGCGACCGTTGCGCCGTTCACGAATTCGGCACGCCTGCCGCTGCGCCCGCCAACCCAGGACAGCATCGGCGATCCGTATTACCCGCAGCTTGGCAATGGCGGCTACGACGTGCAGCACTACGCGCTCGAGCTGGCCGTGGACGTGGAACATAACGTTATCACCAGCACGGCGACAATTGCCGCGCGCGCAACCGCCGATCTGCGGGCCTTTAATCTCGACCTGCTCGGCCTCTCCGTCGATCGTGTGGCGGTGAATGCCGCGCCCGTTTCCGTGCAGCGAACCGAGCATGAACTGACGATCACGCCCATGGCTGCGCTGCACGCGGGGCAGCCGTTCACGACGACCGTTGCATATCACGGCACGCCTGAGCCATTTGTATCCGAAGCTGCACCAATCTCGGTCGGCTGGACGCAGTACGATGGCGGCATCTACGTCGCCAGCGAGCCGGAAGGCGCGTCGACATGGTACCCGGTCAACGACCACCCGCTTGACAAGGCAACCTATTCCATGCGCGTCACGGTGCCGAAGCCGTACGTTGTCGCCGCCAACGGCCTGTTGCAGCAAACGATTGACAACGGCGCGACCACGACTTACGTGTGGGCAACCGCGCATCCGCTGGCGAGCTATCTCGTGACCGTTGACATCGCCAGGTACAAGGTAGAAACCGCAACCGGGCCGAACGGGCTGCCGATCCGCAACTACTTTCCGGCCGAGATCGCCGACCAGGCGCACGCGGTTTTCGCGCCAACTGCCGACATGATCGCGTATTTCAGCAGCGTGTTCGGGCCGTACCCGTTTGAAGCCTATGGCGTCGCAGTGATCGACAAGAATCTCGGCTTCGCCATGGAAACGCAGACCATGTCGGTGTTCGGGCGCGACGCCGCGACGCAGCCGCCCAATCAGGCCGAGGATGTGGTGGCGCATGAATTAGCGCACCAGTGGTTCGGCGACAGCGTGAGCCTCGACACCTGGCAGGATATCTGGCTCAACGAAAGCTTTGCGACCTACGCTGCATGGCTGTGGTCGGAGCACGAGCTCGGGCCAGGCAGCGCCGATCACATTGCGCGGCGAACGTACATGCAGCTCGCGCAGATGAATCTGCCGCCAACCGGCGATCCCCCGCCGACGGACCTGTTCAACACCGGCGTGTACGAACGGGGCGCGCTGGTGCTGCATGCCCTGCGGCTCACAATTGGCGACGAGGCGTTCTTCCGCACACTGCGCACCTACGCCGCGCGCTTTCGGGACGGCAACGCCAGCACGCCGGATTTTGTCGCCGTTGCGGAGCAAGTCAGCGGGCAGAATCTTGATGCGTTTTTCGACAATTGGCTGTACGGCGCGAAGCTACCGCCGCTGCCACCGTCATGACGTATACTGATCGAGGGTCATGCTTGCTTCCGTGGCAAGATCTGCGTCGCCATGGTTTCTGGCATGCTGGAGCGCCGCGATCAGTTCATCATCATGGTACTGAATCTGCCGGAGCCGCCGCGCCGCGAAGCAGGCAATCTGCTGATTGTGGTGCTGTAGTTCGCTGAGCAGGTACGCGCGGTAATGCCCGAAGAAGTGGTTCTCGAACGCAAGGCTGCGGCGGCACAGTTCGCGCAGGCGCGCTCGTTCTGCTGCGTCATGCGGCACAAGATAATTCCATTTCCGGCGACATAACTCGTACACATCTGTTACGAACGGCGTCCATTCGTCGCCGATCCATGCGCGATACTGCTCCACGCTCTCGCGCTTCGAGACGACGTACTGTTGGGCCAGCAGCCCAACCAGCGCTGTGGCAATAAACGTCGCCGTTGCGACAAGATCCTTCGTGCCGTACACGGCCGTCCAATCAATGGCGCGCATGCGCCGCCGAGCGTAGCCAAAGAACTGATCGGATGGATCGGGATAGTCGAGCGGAAACGTCAGCAGCGCGGGATTGCCGCGCACCCGCGCGGAAAGCCGAAATTGGAAGTGCATGGTATCGCGGATGTACTGCTCCATGGGCTTTAGTGGCACTGCCGCGCGAATATCTTCGCCGTGGAGCAGGCGTGTGCCCCTGTTCGACGAGACCTATCACGCCGCGAATGATCTGGTCGGCGGCGACCGAACCGCTCGACTCGACCAGGTTGATATCGACACGTTCTGGCTGCCAGTATTCGAGCGGCTGGCTCATGGCTGCTCCTTTCCTGGAGATAGATTGTCGGTCAGCACCTGAATGCTTTGCAACGCCGCGCGGCTGTAGGCAGGCACGGCGCGCGCGGCCCGCAGCGCCCCGGCGCGCTCCACAAACGGCATGTCGAAATGGTGCGCATGCTGGAGCGCGTCCGCACGACGGATGAGATCGTCGCGCGTGAAGCGGGTGTGATCGTTGCCGAACAACACGATGCCGTGCTTCAGTTCGTCGACGAAGACATGCCGGAAGCTGGCCTCAAACGTTTTGATCTTTTCGTAAAAAAGCGCATCGGATTTGAGCAGATTGGCGCACAGCACGCCGCCGCGCACCATGCGGCGCTTGCATGTTTCGTAGAACTCGCGCGTGGCGAGGTGATCGAGGTTGTCGCTGCTGTCGCGGAAGGCGTCCATGATCACAATGTCGTACGGCGGGCCGCCCGCTTCGAGAAACGCCCGCGCGTCCTGAATGGCAAGCGTGTTGCGCTCGTCGAACGTCACGCCGAAACAGGTCGCCGCGATCTCGCCCACCGCCAGATCGATATCGATGTTATGAATAATCGTTTGAGGGAAATAGTGATAAAACAGCAGCGTCAGCCGCCCGCCCGCCAGCCCCAGCAGGCAGACCCGCGCTGGTTCGGGCCGCCACAGCAGCGCCAGCATGGCAGATTGCGTGTACTCGGCCAGCAGGTGCAGCGGGCGGTTAATGTCGATCCGCGACATGGGACCGTGCAGCGTGCCATCCGCGTCGTCCACAAAATAAAAGTGAATCTGTCCGGCATGCTTGACGATCCGGATGTGGTGCAGCGGCGTTTGCAGATCGCGCAGCGTGCCGTCGGGCTGCGCCCACGCCCACTCTAGCCGCGCGTCCAGCGCCGCAAGGTGGGTTGCTTGCCAGCTATCGTTCATGTCGTCGGTTGCCTGTCAGCATATGGCACGCTTATTGCTGCCTTTTCGTGACTCGCATGCACGCGCATGGTGATGAATGATTTCATACAAGAGGAGTGTAACATGGCTCAGGCAAAGAGTGGCGACACCGTTTCCGTCCATTATACCGGCACGCTGGGCGACGGAACGGTCTTCGACAGCTCCCAGAATCGCGAGCCATTGGTGTTTACCATTGGTGCCGGGCAGGTGATTCCGGGCTTCGATCAGGCGGTGCTGGGGTTGGAGCCCGGCCAGACGCGCGAAGTGACCATCCCGGCTGGCGAGGCGTACGGCGAGCACACCGACGACCTTGTGTTCGATGTCGATCGCGATCAACTGCCAGCCGATATTTCGCCGTCGGTGGGCGATCAATACCAGATGCCCCAGCCGGACGGCCAGACGGTGATCGTCACCGTGCAGGATGTGACGCCGGAGCAGGTCACGTTCGACGCGAACCACCCGCTGGCAGGCCAGGATTTGACGTTTGACATTGAACTGGTTTCGATCAACTAGTTCATGATAAAAAGCGCGCGATCGTCATGCCATAGGGTGATCTGCGGTGACAATCGCGCGCAGGGCGTCATACAGCTGCGGATAGTGAAACGCAAACCTTGACTGGAGCAGCCGGGCCGGTACGACGCGGCGGCTTTTGAGCAGCAGTTCGGTTTCGGTCCGCAGCATGAACGCGCCAACCTCAAGCATCCAGCGCGCCGACGGAATGCCGAGCGGTTGTTTGCAGGCCAGCCGCAGCACGCGCATGAAGTCGGCGTTGGTGCGCGGCATGGGCGCGGCCACATTGATCGGGCCGCTGAGTTCGTCGTGCTCCACGATCCACTGCACCGCCCGCGCAAAATCTTCGGTGTGAATCCAGCTGACGTACTGCTTGCCGCCTGCCATCGCGCCGCCGCGCCCCAGCCGCGCAAGGTTGCGAAACGGCGCCATCGCGCCGCCGCGCCCCTTGCCAAGCACGATCGCCGTGCGCAAGGCCGCTTTGCGGGTGTGCGGCGTCGCGCTTTCAAAAAATACGCGCTCCCACTGCTGGCACACATCCACCGAAAAGCCGCTGCCGATCTCGCCGCTGGCTTCGTCCATGGGGCGATCCAGCGCATGGCCGTAGATCGTCGCGGAGCTTGCGTTCAGCCACACGCGCGGCGGCTGTTCGCACGCGGCGATGGCGTCGCCGAGCACGCGCGTAGAATCGAGCCGCGAGGCGTAGATTGCCTGACGATTTTGGGCGTTGTAGCGGCAGTTCACGCTGCGGCCCGCCAGGTTGATCACCGCCGCCGCGCCTTCAAGTTCGGCGGCCCACGCGCCGCGCGTCGCGCCGTCCCACGCAACGTAGCGCACTGTTTCATGGTTTGGCTGTGGTCTCCGCGTCAGCACGCCGACTGCGTAGCCCTGCGCTGCGAAGTGCGCGGCCAGGTAGCGCCCAAGGTAGCCTGCCCCGCCGGGAATGATGATTTT
>DASTWM010000206.1:0-11689 GCA_035765855.1 Roseiflexaceae bacterium | reverse complement strand
GCACATGGTCAAAATATTCAGCTTTGCCCATGCCCAGCCGACCAGGATCGCGCTCCGTCGCCACGTCGAGCGTGACGTAGCGGATGTGGTAGGCCGCCAGCGCGCGTCGCCCAAGCTCGGGCCAGCCGGGGCTGAGAATATCGTTTGGCTCGACGCGACCCTGCTCCAGTTCATGGATTCCGGGCGTATACTGCGCGAAGGTGTAGCGCGGCGGGCGCGCCATGTAGCCGCCCAGAATCGGGTAGCCATGCACGATCTGCGGCACGAGATTGTCGCTGCGGTTGATGTTGAGCAGCAAGGGCAGCGGCAGCAGCGCTCCGTCAGGCGCGGGCAGCGTGGCATAGAACGGGTGAACATCGCGGTGAACGACGGTCAGCGGCCCGGCATATCCATCTATGAACACCACGCCAACGCTCAACACGAGCGCGAACAGCCATGCGCGCGCGCGATTGAACGAAAAGCGCGTGATGAGCCAGCGCACGCCAAATGCGGCAACCACGCCAAACGTCACCATGGACATCACGACAAAATGGTTGGGCCGGTGATTGGCGCGGATACCCGGCAGATTCTCGACCAGCGCCCACGGCAGCGGGATGCCCGTATTCACACCGGCGACCTGCATCACCGCGCCCATGGCGAAGATCATGCTCATGAGTGTCAGGAGCAGCCAGCGACGACTCGCACGCCAATACTTCGCCGTGCCAATCGCCGCGAGCACGATTCCCACCCAACCAAGCGACACATCCCAGATGCCGATATCCTCGTGCATGGTGGCGCGAAATGCATGAATCTGCGCGCCCCACCATGGATGCAGCGGATTCGGCAGAAAGAAATCGACAATGTCAGCCGAGCGCAGCAGTTGAAGATCGCGCAAATCCCAGAGCAGGCTATCGCCGGCCTCGGTCAGCGACAGGATGCGCGGCGCGAGAAGCAGCCCCCACACGGCTACCGGAATCGCGCCCCACACCGCCGTTATGAGCGCGCGCTTGCGCCCGTTCTCGAACATCCACACCAAGGTCATGAAGCCGGTGAACAGCACGCTGAACATGCCGTAATACCAACTGCCGAACGTCACCCACAGCAGCAGCAAGCCACACAGCACGCCAACGTACCAGCGCGGGCGCTCGAAATAAATGTAGAGCGCCAGCACGTACCACGGCACCCACTGCACCGAAGCTACCACGTTACCGGCGATCAGCTTATCCATGTGGTAGGAGGAAAAAGCGTAGATCGCGCCCGCTACCAGCGCGGCGGGCGCATGTTCGACAACGCGCTTTGCCAGAAGATACGCGGCGTAACCACCGAGCGGAAAGGCCGAGATCGTGACGAAATTGAAGCCCGCGATTGGCCCAAACGCCAGCGTGACCGGCGTCGCGATCACGCCTTGCGAAAAGCCGAGCGTCTGCCAGAAAAGATCCGCGCCGTAGGGATAATACAAGAGATCGGTGAAAAACGGCGACGTTCCGGCGCGCAGCGCCGTCGCAACCCACCAGGTGTTCCACACATGGAGATAGGCGTCTACTGCCTGATCAGCGCCAACTACTGCCGTATTAAAATGAGCGGCGAGCGGCCATGTGACAATCACGCCGAGCAGCGTATACAGCAGGCATGGAACGAGGTGCAGCACCGCAATGCGCCGCAGAACGGCAGGATACGCCGCCCCACGCGCGTTCTTATGAGCAATATACTTCGATAGAAACGTCATGAAACGCCTGATGGATTTCCGATTTACGCTTTTGGATGTACGATTGCTTTCAACCTTATATCATTCAAAAACCACGAAGGCACGAAGGCACGAAGTTTCATGGGCATACTGAAGTCCTCCATGGCTTCGTGGCAGGCGTTCCTATCGCGCTTATTTGAACGGTATTGGTTCTAAATCATATTTTATTGCGAAAGAGCAGCAATGAAACCCGCACAGTATGCGCTCGCTCTCATCTGCAATCTGCAATCTATAATCTGCAATCGCCCTACTGCCGGGCGGCGCTCTGTCGTGGTGCCGCAGCGTCCGTGGTGGTCAGTTTCCTGAGCTTGAGCATGACGTAGAGTGGATCGCTGCGGTCGAAGCGCTCTTCCAGCGGGTGAACGATGGCGGCCAGCAGCCAATCTTTCAGCACGAACTTGCGCCAGTAGCGCGTCAGCCTGGTCTCATGGTAGCGCCCGTTCAGGATGCTGCGCCCGAAGCCGCGCCGCTCTGTAACTGTGGCCTCGGCAGGCTCGATATACACCCGCCGAATGTCGTCGTCGGTGTAGAAGCGGAAGAACGAACCAGATTTCCCTTCCTGCACGAACTCGTTGCGCCCAACTTTATTGAAGCGCCGAATGCCCTTGAAAAAGGAGGTGCGCTCGGTGCTGGTGAACGGCAGCGTCAGCACAGCCACGCCGTCCTCGGCCAGCGTGCGCCCAATCTCGCGGCCCACCGCCTCGTCATCCGGAATGTGTTCGAGCGAGGACACCGCGCTGATGCGCTGGAGCGAACCATCGCGGAACGGCAGCCTGGTTGCGTCGGCCACCAGCGGCAGGAACTGGCCGTCGCCCGGACGCGCCGTTGCACGGCGCTTGTCGCGCTGCCAGCGCACCCGGTCGGCCTCAAGCTCGACCACCACCACGTCAAGCCCTTCTTTTGCCAGCATGTGCGGGTAGGACGACGTGCCGGAGCCGATGTCAATCACCAGATCGCCGCGCTTCACGTCGAGCGCCTCGGTCGCCCATGGATACTCGATCAGCCGCCACAGGCTGAAATCGTTCACCGTCTGCCAGAGGATGCGCCAGCCGTTCAGACTAATTTCGTACACAATGCTGCGCGCGCGCGAAAGCTGTACTTTGTGTGTATCTTGCTTCATAATCTTTGTGTAAATCAAGCAGGTTCACGCTCCCATGCGAGCAATCCCGCACGGTGGGAGCGCCCAAGTATACCATATTGCCCTGTATTTGAACCAATCGGAGGATATATGTACACCAACCGGATTGCACGCATCGAGCAGCACGCCCGCGCAATCATGGCAACGATAGAACCGGCCATGGCAATCGCGCACGATTGGAAGCACATCGACCGGGTGCGCCGGCGGGCGCTGCACATCGCGCAACAGGAAGGATTTGCTGACGTTGCACTGGTAGAAGCGGCAGCGCTGCTCCATGACATCGGGCTGGCGTCGGTCACGGAGCGCAGCCAGCATGCGCGGGTCGGCGCGCAGCAGGCGGCGCAGTGGCTACGTAAGGAGCAGTTGTTTAATGAAGCGGAGATCGAGGCCATTGCCGCAGCTATTCATGCTCACGGCGCAACCATAGGCGGCGGCATGCTCGGCTCGATCCTGCGCGACGCCGACATCCTTGATCTACTGGGCGCAGTCGGCATCATGCGGGCATGCACGTCGAAGTACAACAAGCCGGAGTACGATCCGCAGCAGCTTAAAGGCGAAACGTGGGGCATGAACGCCAATGATTTCACACAGCGCTTCCAGCAGGGTCTCGGCATTGGTCCGCATCTTGTGGATCAGATCAATTTCCAGATTAGTTGTTATGACAACTTACAAACGACGACGGCTCGCACTATTGGGCAGCCGCTTGTTGTGTTCATGCGCGCCTGGCTTGTGCAGTTCGAGGCCGAGATTGCCACCATGCGCTGAAGCATACGGCAAAAGAACGACGAACGGCATGGGAGGCCGTTCGCCGTTCGTCATTCGTCGTTCGTCTTTTAACTACTCCTGATTCGCCATGTACGAGGACATCTGCGACAGCAGCGACGCTTGCCAGTAGTAGCTCAGCGCGTTGAGCTTGTCGGTTGGGTCGCCACTCTGGCGCAACTGCTGCGCGTTCTCGAAGTAGTACAGCGCGCGCATCGGCACCTCGTCACCCGCCTGCCCGATCAACTCACGGGCGCGCTTGTCGGCGAACTCCAGCATTTCGCCCAGCGCCTTGGTGCGGTCATACGAGGTAATATTGAGATTCTCGTCCAACTCCGCGCCCAGCGAGTAATATTTGGCGACCAGCATGGAGGCCAGCGTGTACTTGGTCTGCGAGTGGCCGAACACCAGCGCGCCCGCGCGATCCTCGCCGCCCGCCACGTCCATCAGCACGCCGATGCCCTGATCTGACGCTTTTGCCAGGTTGTACAGCGGCTCTTTGTTCGCCAGCGCGCTCTTGAACGCCGACGCCGACATGCCGACTGACTCTGCCGCTGGCTCAACGAAAATCGACTCAAACGTGGTCAGATTCGCGTCGGCGGTGAGCTGCATGTTCTTAGCAACGGCTCGAACTTGCTCCTGCGTCGGCGCTTTGCTCTTGCCAAAGCCCAACCCAATGTCGGTTGCATCCTCAGCCAGTTGCACCGAGTCGCCGGCTTCGGTGTACAGCTGTGCCGCTGCGAAGATCAGCGTGAACAGCTTGTCCTGATCGTAGGTGCTGCCATTCTGCGCCAGGTCGTCGTAAATCTGGTTTGCCAGCAGCACTTTGCCGGTGCCAATCGCAATTTCGCTGTAGGCATCGAACACGGTCACGGCGTCACTTGCGGTAGCCATCTTTTTCGCCTGGAGCGAATTCACTTCGGCTTCCAGTTGGGTCAAAACCGACCGCGATGCCTCAAGCTGACTCAGCGCGCCCTCAAGGCCGTTTGTCAGATAGCGCTCGTACAGCGTGGCTGACGAATTGACATCGCGCATGGAACTGGCGGCATTATAGGCCTGGTCGTACGCTACGGCGAACAGCCCCTGTTTGAGCGATTGATCCACCAACGCAGCTTGCCCGTCGGCGTACTGAATATTATCGTTGAATGGCGAGCGCGCATCCTCGGACAGTCCATCAACCTGCGCGCGCTCCTTCTGATACGTGCCAATCAGATTCATCGCGCCCGCGCGCAGCCGGTCAGCGGCCTGCTGCGGAAAGGCGGGCGATCCTGAGCCAGTGCTCGGCTCCGGCAGTGTTTCGCCGGTTAGCTGGCTGTATGCGTCGAAAACCGTGCCGACCTCGCGCACGTCCACGCCATTCTTGCGGCCAACTTCGACCAGATCGACCTGCTGCTGCGTATTCTCGTCCATGTCGTAGCGCTGGCCAATCGGCACAAGCACAGTTTTCTTGCCCGCCTTGGCCGCGCCCTCGATCTTGTGCGCGATGCCGCCGACCGGGCCAATCGTGCCGTCGGGGTTAATCGTGCCGGTCATGGTCACGTCGTCTTTGATGTGCGCGCCACGCAGCGCCGCCAGCACACCAACCGTCATCAGGCCGCCCGCGCTGGGGCCGTCGATACGCCCGTTCGAGGTGAACGAAACATTGTACTTATTCGGGTCGGAACCGTTCAGCAGCGAGCCGAGCAGCACCGCCGTCCAGCCTGCGGACTGCCACTGGCTGCCGGTCGCCTGCGGGCCATCTTCGGCAAAAGCAACATGGCCGTCGCCTTCATCCAGCTTGATTTTCACGCTGCTGAGGCCGCCGGTCGCTTCACCTTTCGCGGTCTGCATGACGTACATGGCGTCAATAGTCGTTTCGCGCGCGGTTGGCGTCGGCGAAGGCGCAGGCGTTGGTACGCCGGTTGGTTTCGGCGCGGTCGTTGCTTCCGGCGCGGTCGTCGCCACAGCCGCAACGCTGGTTGCCGCCGGTGTGTCGGCCTTTGGCGAAGAACTACAGGCCGAGGTAAAGAGTGAAATGACGACCATTAGCACCAAAAGATGTTGAGGTCGGGTGGAACGCATTGTGTGTCTCCTCAGATGTGTGCCAACAGATGGCAAGATTGTGATTCACGTATTTAGTGCGGCGACACAACCGTCATCGCACCACTGTCATGAGGTCTGCTGTATGTAAACAGCATGTCAACTAAATCATCTGCCGTGTGAAGGATGGCAATCGGTTGGTCGCGCGCTGTTGCGCTGTCAACCTCGTACACCTTCAATTCATACATGTACTCAAATTCATCACCTGTTGGGCAGCGGTCCAGCACCAGAAGCCACCGCAACGGCATCACATACTGCTCCTTTCTCCATGAAGTTGCATAGCACATCGGTATAGCTTAATCATTCCAACTGCTGTTGTCGCTCTGCTCGGTGCGGCGGGTCACGGCTGAATTGATGTGGTCGGTCATGAGCTTCCACACCTGCGGGCGCTCGCGTTCGCAGGTGGCGAGCAACTGCTTCAGCGGCTCGACCGGCTGCGCAGCAGCCTGCGCGGCGGTCGCCTCAGGCAGGCGGAAACTGTTGACGCTGAAAATTTTCAGCTTTTTCTCGGTAACAATCTCCAGTAATCCGCGCGCGGCCAATGCAGCGGAGAGTTGCTGCACAAGATACAAACGCGGGCTGGAGCTGTCCTCGACCATGACATCTGCCAGCACATCAACCACCTCTGGCCCCTTGCGGCGGTTGACCGCATCCAGAATGTTGGCTTCCAGGCTTCCCGCAGGCCACTCGACGTTCGCGCTGACCGGCACCGCAAACAGCGATGTGACCGTGCGCAAGCCGAACAGCGCCTTCTTCGGGCGCGCTTCGAGGTGCAGCGCGCCCGCTTCCTCGTTTGCCAGCAGCGCCACGGCGAACAGCGCATGCGCAAGCTGCTTGGCCGAAACATCCTTCTGCCCGTCGAGCAGCGCCACCTTGTCAAGCATACCGCCCTTGTCGGCAAAAACGTCGCCGCGCAGTAAGACCAGCTCGCTTGGCGATAAAACAGATGTTGAAACAACGGTAGTCATGACGATCCTCCTTGTGTTTGTACATTACCAGATTGCTTACCATGTTGAGTGTACAAACCAGGCGTCATAAAACGTGACATGGTATGACCAACCTGGGTGCAAACATGGAGGACATCACCAAAACATTACGAGCAATCTACGTAATAAAGCGCATTCCTGCACTACTGACGTGTTCCGCCGCCTCGCGTCAGCACCACGACGCCCGCCTGCCGCATGAGTTGGAGATCGCGCTTGATTGTCCGCGCGGAAACGGCCAGCGTGGCAGCCAGTTGTTCAACCGTTGCGACGGCATGTTGCGCCAGCGCTTCGGCAGCCATGCGCTGGATCTGTGCATGCCGCAGGGCCACCGTTTCAGCCGGATCATCGGCCGATTGCACCGTCCACACCACCGGCACAAGCTCATCGGGTCGCAGCGGCCGCCCGGTCGGTGCATCGCGATGCGGCAGGTGTACCAACCGGCGCGGCGTGTTGAGCGTCGCCGCTGCGAGCGCACGGTGCGCCGCTGTTTTCGCAAGGAAGGCGCGCCGCGTGGCAGGCTCATCGAGCGCCGCCAGGCTGTGCAGGAAGCGCTCGCAGGCTTGTAGAAGGACCGCATGACCGTGCTGCGGTTCGCCTGTTTCGCGCAGCACTTCGGCGGCCCACCACAGATCATCCACGGCGCTGTTGCTGCCCAGCCCTTCCGTTACGCAGCGCTGCACGGCTTCACATGCGGCGTGTTTGGCCTGCGCCACCTGTCCAAGCGCCAGCCACACCCGCGCGGCAGTCGGCGCAACGTTGACGCTTGGGTGCGTTATGTCAGCCATGAGCGCCACGGCGCGCGTGATGGCCGCCTGCGCCGCATGGAGATGGCCGAGCGCAAGCTCCACATGAGCCACCAGTTTCAAGCTCGCAGCGACATATTCGGTCAACCCATGCGCTTTCGCAATCTGCACGCATTCGCGCGCGAGTGGCAACGCCTCATGCGGCTCGCCGGTGTGCAGGTGCAGGGCGGCCTGGCTGCTCAACAGCGCGCCAAGCTGCACCTGCGCGCCCAGCCGGCGGGCAAGCGCCACGGTGACGTCGCCAAGCTGCCGTGCCTCGTCGTACAGCCCAAAATTCACTAATTCGTAGAAAAGTGAGGTTTGGCTAATCACAATGCCATGCAGGTCGCCGACCTCATGCGTGCGCCGCACGGCTTCGCGCATGAGCGCAAACGCATCGGTGTACGCGCCGCTCGCCAGCTTGATGATGCCGAGCTGCCGCGCCGCCCGCCCGGCCAGCATTGGATTCCGCTGCACGGTGTCACTGGCGCGCAATCCGGTCATGAGCGCATCAGCCTCGGCCACCTGCCCGTTGCGCATGAGCATGTAGGCATGCACAAATTCAGCCCGCGCCCGCAGTGATGTGTCGCCCGCCGCTACGGCGGCGCTGGCGGCTGCCACGCTCTCCGCCAGCGCGTCGGCGACCGCGCCGCCGTCGTCCAGCACGCTGGATAAGTTGATGCGCGCGGCAGCTTCGGCATGGTGCAGCCCGGCAGCGCACGCCACAGCAACGGCACGCCGCAGCGTTCCTTCCGCGTCCGCAACCTGGCCAAGCTCGCGCTGCGCTCGGCCCCGGCGGTTCAGCGCCTCGGTCAGCCAATCGGCATGCCCGCTCGCCTCTGCCAGCGCGAGCATCGCGTCGAGATCTGCGCGCCAGGCCGCATCACGATCAATAACGGCGTGGTAGCTTTCCTGAAGCGTAAAAAGCAGCCAGCGGCGCGGGTCATCATGCGCAAGCGGAAGCTGTTCAGCAGCCTGTGCTGCCACTTCAAGCGCGCGCTGCTGCGGCACAAGATGTCCATGCTGCCGCGCCGCTTCAGCAGCAACCAAACTATCGTCCAACGCCTGCGCCCAGTTCCCGGCAGCGGCGTGGTGCCACATGCGCACGGCCACCTCGGAGGAAGGCAATGCCGCAGCCACGCGGGCATGCAGCGCGCGCCGGGTGGGCGCATCCAGATCGGCTAACAGGCTTTCACGCAGCCAATCATGATAAAAACGAAGCCGACCTGCACGCTCCACACATACGCTCTGTTCCAGCAACGCCGCCTGCGCGGGGAGCCGCTGCCCCTCGGCGGGCATGAGCCGTTCGAGCAGCATCTCGTCGGCAGGCTGTCCGTATGTGGCGAGCAGCAGCGCCAGTTCGCGTGATTCGGGCGCGAGCGCAAGCAACCGCTCGCGCAGCAGATCGGCCATGTGAAGCGGCAGCCGCAGATCGCCACCGCGCAGCCGCCAGCCATGCGCCGAATCGTACACAAGCGCGTCGTGTTTCACGAGCGCCCACACCATTTCCCGCACGAAAAGCGGATTGCCGCCACTTTGTTCGCGGATCTGCTGCTGAAACGCGGGTGCCAGCATGCCATCGAACAGTGCGCGCAGCATGTGCTCTGTCGCCGCCTGATCAAGCGGCTGAAGCGCCACAGTGGTTGCGGGTGAGATAGCCCGCTCTTCGGCAACCGGCATGGGACGGCGCATCATGAGCACCAGAAGTTGCCGCGCTTCGTCGAGCAGCATCTTGATCAGCGCCATGGTTTCCGCGTCAGCCTGGTGCGCGTTGTCAAGCACCAGCACCAGCGGGCCGTCATCGGTCAGTGCTTTCACAAACGCGAGCGCCGCAGCCTGCTGGCGCGCCTGCTCTGCATGCGTGTCCAGAGATGGCAGTTCGCTCGCCGCGCGATCCGTAAACTGCCGCACTTCGGGAAGGTGCTGTTGCAGCACGGCCCATGCCGAGTCAGGAAGCATGTCACAGGTCTGCCGCAGCCGCTGATGCGCCGAAGAAGGCGCGCGGGCGATCGCATCGCGCAGCAGCCCAAACGAGCGATTCGCGGTGTACGCGTCGGCAACACCCCACAGCGCCACGCTGTTCGCATGCAGGCGCGCGCGGGCGGCCACTTCCTGCACCAGGCGACTCTTGCCAACGCCTGCCACGCCTTCCACAATCCAGCAGCGCGCCGCGCCCCGTCGCGCCTCCTGCCACGCGCCCATGATCTGCTGAAGCAGCACATCGCGCCCGATCAGCGGGAGCATGTCAAAGGCATGCACATCAATACTGCGCGGCACCGTCGCAGCAGATACCGCAGGCTGGGGCGCAGGCGCGGCATGGCGAGCCAGCCGGGCAACGCGCCGCGCGACATCCTCAAACGCTGGCGAGAGGTCGCTGCCTTCAGCGCGGAGCAGCGACCGCGCCTGCCGCACATGCGCCTCGGCCCCATCGCGGTCGCCGCAGCACAGCAGCGCCTCCAGCAGCGCGACATGCGCCGTTTCATGCCATGGCTCCTCGGCCACCCAGCGGCGCGCGGCATCGATAGCTGTTTCTGGCGTTCCGGCGGCCTGCGCGATGGTGACGAGCCGTTGCAGCACACTCATGTACTGCCCGTGCAGGCGCTGCGCTTCGTCAGCAATCCAGCCGTCGGCCATGCCAGCAAGCAATGGCCCGCCGTAGCAGGCGACCGCCTGCTCAAGTTGCGCCTGCGTTGCGTTGGGCCTGCTGAACGTTTCGAACTGGGCCACGTCCGTCCACACAATTGCCGCTGGATCGAGACCAGCCTGCTCGCCTGTGCTGTGGACCATGTCGCCGAGCGCGCGACGAACGTAGTACAGCGTGGTGCGAAATGAGCGCGCCGCCCGCTCAGGTGGCATGTCGGGGAATACGTCGGCTTGCAGCGCCGCACGGGAGAGCGCACGCGGGTGCGCCAGCGCCATGCGCGCCAGCAGCACGCGGGCGTGGCGCGTCGGCAGCGGCGGAAGGGTCTCGCCATCCCGTTGAGCCTGCCATGCTCCCAGCAGATTCAGCCGGAGCGATGGCACTACGAGCGGAGCGGATGCGCGCCCATGAGCAGTTGATGATAGAGCCATTCTGTGCATAAGCAAATTGCAATGCTGGTGTGCAAAAGCAACGGACTAGGTTGTGTACGGTAACCCATTTCAACTTTACGCAGGTGCCAGACGTCTGAGATAGCGTTCGATCATCGCGAGTTCAACAAGGCCAAGATAATGTACTGCCAACTTTTCGTAGCGCGTGGCGAGCGAACGACATTCTTTCAACCAACCGATACAGCGCTCGGCCACGTTGCGACCGCGATAGCGAGCCGCCTCATAGCTGACTGGACGTCCTCGACGGTGCTGACTCCTTTTGCCCCGCGGTGGGATCACGGCTCCGATCCCATGAACCCGCAGCCACTGCCGGATCCGTTGTGCGTGATAGGCTCGGTCTCCGCCAATGCGTTTCGGCCACTGGCGCGGTCGACCACGCGTGCGATGAACGCGACCACTCGACGCCAATGCTTCAAACTGTGGCGATTCGTGCACCTGTCCTGCCGTCACCAGTGCCGCCAACGGCACACCGTTTCCGTCAATCAGCATATGGACTTTTGTTCCATATCCACCACGCGAACGACCAAGCGCGTGGTCGGCAGGTTCCGTTATTGGCCCCCTTTTTTCGGCGCACCGGCTGCAGAACGACTGGCACGAATGGAGGTGCTATCGACCCACCACTGATCCCAATCGAGTTGGTCACGTTCGTCAAGGCGCTCGCGCAAGGTGAGGAGCATCTGATGAAAGCGGCCTTCCTGGCACCAATGGCGATAGCGGTCATAGATCGTGCTCCAGGGTCCATACCGCTCGGGAATATCGCGCCAGGGAGCGCCAGAACGCAATTTCCAGAACAGACCATTCAGGATAGACCGATGGTCGCCAAATGGACGTCCGCCGGCAGGTCCGTCACGTGGAAGCAATGGTTCAAGCAGGGCATACTGCGCATCGCTCAATTCGTACCGTCGCATCAGAGAAGCCTCCATTCAAGCTGTTCTGATGCGTTTAGCAGCAGATTGTTTGCCACCGTCTCCAGGTTACCGTACACAACCTAGGTTGGCATGTTCAAGAATGGTGTCAACGACGCGTGAAAGGGGGGCCGTGGCGTCGATGATGATTGCGTGCGTGGGCAGGCCTTCTTTTGTCGCATGTTGGAAGCGCGCAAAGGCTTCTCCTTCGCGTGCCGATCCGC
>DASTWM010000205.1:0-17909 GCA_035765855.1 Roseiflexaceae bacterium | reverse complement strand
ACACTTTGGTGGAAGGGATTTCCCCGCTCACAATTTTAGAAAACAGTGATGCCATGATGTGCCTCGTTAAACACGCGCGCCAGGTACCCTGCTCGCAGCACACGGGATCAGCCGCGCTTTGCGATCCAATCTTGCAATTGCTCCAGCGGCCATGTGTTCGCCACCCGTTCCGCCTCGGCCCAGCCGCGCCGCGCCGTCAACACGCCCAGCCGGATCCAGCCGAAATTATCTGGATGATGAGCATCGCTGTCAATCACGAGATGCGCGCCGAGATCGAGCACGCGCCGCACCGCCGCCGATTCGAGATCGAGCCGGTCGGGGCCGCTGTTGACTTCCAGCAGCGTGCCGGTTTCCGCCGCCGCGCGCCCGATCGCGTCGATGTCCAAATCCGCGCCTTCACGCCCGCCGATCAGCCGCCCGGTCGGGTGGCCGATAATATCGACATGCGGGTTACGAATGGCGCGCAGGATGCGCTCAGTCGCCTGTGGCGGCGGCTGGCTCAGCTTGACGTGCGGCGACGCGACGACGATGTCAAGTTCGGCAAGCACATCATCCGGCAGCGCGAGGCTGCCATCGGGCGTGATGTCGACCTCAACGCCACGCAGAATGTAAAAAGGGATGCCTTGCGTTTGATATTCGTCGTTGAGCGCTTGAATTTCTTTGGCTTGCTCGCGCAGCCGCGCGCCGTCCAGCCCGTTGGTGATGCCAAGATAGGCGCTGTGGTCGGTCACGGCCATGTAGGCGTAGCCGCGCGCACGGGCGGCCTCGGCCATGTCGCGGATGCTGGTCGTTCCATCGCTCCATGTGCTGTGCGTGTGCAAATCGGCACGGAGGTCGCCGAATTCGACAAGCTGCGGCAGCCGTCCTTCACGCGCCGCCTCGAACTCGCCCGTGTCTTCGCGCAACTCCGGCGGAATCCACGGCAAACCGACCGCCGCGTAGACCTCTGCCTCGGTCGCACACAGAATCGTCGTGCCATCCGCGCGCTTGAAGCCATGCTCGCTGAAACTCAGGCCACGCTCCAGCGCCATGGAGCGGAAGTGAATGCTATGCGCCTGGCTGCCGGTGAAATGCTGGAGCGCCGAACCCCACATAGCGGGCGGCACCGCGATCAGGTCAGCCTGCATGCCGCTGTGCAGGTACACGGTCGCCTTTTCATCGCCCGACGACTCGACACGCGCCACATTCGGCAATGCGCGGAAGGCATGCACGACCGCAGCTGGATCGTCGGCAGCCACAAGGAAGTCAAGGTCGCCAATCGTTTGCCGCGCGCGCCGCAGGCTGCCTGCATAGGTTATCTCCCGCACTGGCACGACCTTTTGCAGCGCGGCGATCACATCTTCGGCGATGTCAAGCGCGCGGCCCAGCAGCACGCGCTGGTCGCGGCGCTCGGCAGCCTCGATGCCCTGGAGAATGCTTTCAACGGTTTTCGTGCCAAAGCCCTTGATCTTGCTCAGTTTGCCCGACTCAGCCGCCGCCTTGAGATCGGCCAGGCTGTTGATCCCAAGCTCCTGGTGCAGACGCGCGGCCGTTTTCGGGCCGACGTTCGGCACCCGCAACAATTCGAGCGCGGTGGCAGGCACCTGCGCCTTTAATTTCTCGTAAAAGGTAAGTTTGCCCGTGTCGAGCAACTCGCCGATTTTGGCCGCGATTGCCGGGCCAACCCCAGGAATGCCTTCAAGCTCGCCGCGCTCACGGTAGGACGACAGCGGCGCAGGCAAATCGTTGACGACATCGCCCGCGCGCCGGTAGGCCTGAATGCGAAAGCGGCTCTCGCCCATGATTTCCATGGAGTCGGCAATGGCGTGAAATACGCCGGCGACTTCGCTGTTACTTAACGTGTTGGTCATACACCAGGCTCATATACTGCTTTTCAACGCATTATAGCATACAGCAAAAACGATGCCCGAGCACACGCATGCTGCCGTATGGCACAGCATTTGACAAATAACCGCCAATCTGCTATGATACGATCATAAATGGATGGGGAGTAGCCGCCCGCGCCACGCGGGATTGGCAGCCGTCACTACGGCGAAGCGTATCTTCGCCCGGCTGCCCAGCCCTGAATTTCAGGAATGGCGAGACCATCACGGCAATCGACCGTGAGGCTCGTCTTTTTTTGTGCCCACGGTTCATGCAAGGAGCGCGACTGTATGGACGGTTCGTTGTGGATCTGGGTGGGCTTCAATGTGTTTGTGCTCGCCATGCTGGCCCTCGATCTGGGCGTGTTTCATCGCCATGCCCACGCCGTGTCGGTCAAGGAAGCGGCGGCCTGGAGCGCGGTCTGGATTGCGCTGGCGATGCTGTTCAACCTCGGGTTATACTTCTTCTGGGATCAACTCTGGCCCGCAAGCACCTACTCGAATGCCGATGCGTCACTGGCATTTCTGACCGGCTATTTAATTGAAAAAGCGCTGAGTATTGACAACATTTTTGTCTTCGTGCTGATTTTCGGCTACTTTGCCGTTCCATCGCAATATCAGCATCGCGTGCTGTTCTGGGGCGTGTTTGGGGCGCTGGTCATGCGCGGCATAATGATTGCGCTCGGCGCGACGCTGATTCACGAATTTCACTGGATCATCTACATCTTCGGCGCGTTCCTGATCTTCACTGGCATCCGCATGGCAACTCACCGCACCGAGGAAGTACACCCAGAGAAGAATCCGGTAGTCAGGCTGTTCCGGCGCGTCATGCCCTTTTCCGATACCTACGAAGGGCAAAAGTTCTTTGTGCGCAATGCAGGTGTGCTGACAGCTACGCCGCTGCTGCTGGTGCTGCTCATGGTCGAAACCACCGACCTGATCTTCGCCGTGGACTCCATTCCGGCCATTTTCGCCGTGACCGAGGATCCGTTTATCGTGTATACATCGAACGTGTTTGCGATTCTGGGGCTGCGCTCGCTGTACTTTGTGCTGGCTGGCGTCATGCACAAGTTCCATTATCTGAAACTGGGCTTGTCGGTGGTGCTGACGTTCGTCGGGGCGAAGATGCTGCTGACCGACACCGCGTTCAAGATTCCAACTGGCCTGTCATTGGTGGTTGTAGCGTCGATTATCGCTGTGGCGGTGGTGGCATCGCTCGTGCGGGCGCGGCGGCTGGAGCAGGCCGGACGAACGGGCGAGGCGGTGTAACATTCACGCTAAACAGACCAGATAATACTTTGCGTGTGCAGCGCGGGTTGGCAACCCGCGCCACAAGCGATATGAAGAGATTGTTTGCTCTCAAATAACGTGGCTTACTGAATCTGCGCCAGCCGATCTTTCAATGTCTGGGCCGAAGCCTGAAACGCTTCCTGTTCGGCCGTGCTGAGCGGCAGCGGCAGCACCTCCATGATGCCGTCGCGCCCGACAATCGTGGGCAGGCTCAGAGAAATGCCTTCCACGCCATACTGGCCGCTCATGGGGCTGCTGACCGTCAGCACGGTATTCTGGTCGCGCAGCACGGCTTCCACAATCGTCAGCAGCCCCAGGCCAATGGCATAATAGGTCGCCTTTTTGCGCTTGATGATCTCGTACGCCGCCGTGCGCGTCTGCTCGAAAATACGATTCATAGCCTCCTGATCGTAGCCGCGCCCGCCCGGCGACACGAACTCGGTCAGCCGTACGCCGGCGATATTCGCAAGGCTCCACAGCGCCAGTTCAGTGTCGCCATGCTCGCCCACGATGAACGCGTGCACCGAGCGCGGGTCGACATCATAATACGCGCCGAGCAGGTACCGGAAGCGCGCGGTGTCCAGAATCGTCCCGGAGCCAATCACGCGGCCCGGCGGCAATCCGGCAATCTCAGCGGTAATCGAGGTCAGAATATCAACCGGATTGGTAGCGATCACCAGCAGCGTGTCTGGGCTGGCGCGCACGACCTGCGGCACAATGTCGCGGAACACATCGGCATTACGCTGCAACAAATCCAGCCGTGTCTCGCCCGGGCGCTGGTTCGCGCCCCCCGTGATGACGACCAACTCGCAGCCCGCAAGCTGCTCGTAATCGCCTGCCATGATGCGCATCGGTCGAACGAAGGGCATGCCGTGGTTCAGGTCCATCGCTTCGCCCTCAGCACGGGCATGATCGAGATCAACCAGCACCAACTCGTTGGCAAGGCCGCGCTGCATCAATGCGTAGGCAAATGATGATCCAACCATGCCGGTGCCAACCAGGCCAATTTTCCCTGATGCTCCCGCCATTGACTCCTCCTTGTTGCCAGCTTCCTGGCGCTAGTATATCATTGTGGCGCGGAGTATGCGAGTAGATGCTGCAAATCTGAAGTGAAGCAACAGCAACTGAACCATGATGACCACTGCCAAACAGACTGCGGCCCTCGAACCCACCCACGATCAGCGCAGGCATGCCCGCGATCTGGTGATGCAATATGGCTGGAATGCTATGTCGTACCAGATTTTGAATCCCGGCATTGAATGGTGGTTTTCGGAAGATGGGCATGCGGTGGTCGGCTATGCTGCGACGAGCGGCTACTGGGTGGTGGCGGGCGCGCCGATCTGCGCACCGGAGCATCTGAGCGGCGCGGCGCAGGCATTCGAGGCCGCCGCCCGGCGCTGTCACAAGCGCGTCTGCTATTTCGGCGCGCAGGGGCGGCTGGCCGATATGCTGACGATTCGCGGTTCCGAGGCGCGGCTGGTGATCGGCGCGCAGCCGGTGTGGGAGCCATCTCACTGGGATGCGATCATGAAAGGCAAATCTTCGCTGCGGGCGCAAATCTCACGCGCGCGCAACAAAGATGTTCGCGTAGTTGCATGGCCCGCCGCGCGCGCCAACGACAACCCTGAATTGCGCCGCTGCCTGGACGAATGGCTCAAAACGCGCGGACTGCCGCCCATGCACTTCCTCGTCGAACCAGACACGCTCAACCACCTGGAAGATCGACTCGTGTTTGTGGCCGAGCGCGAAGGGCAGGTGATCGGCTTTCTGGTGGCGTCGCCGGTGCCACAGCGACACGGCTGGCTGATCGAGCAGATCATTCGCGGCAACGACGCGCCCAACGGCACGGTGGAACTGCTGTTGGATGCCGCCATGCAGGCCATGACGGAGCAAGGTGCGGAATATGTCACGCTGGGCCTGTCGCCGCTTTCACGGCATGGCGGCACAAGCTCGCGCCAATCGCCCTGGATGCACCTGCTGCTGGTGTGGACGCGCGCCCATGGACGGCGCTTCTACAATTTCGATGGGCTGGACACGTTCAAAGCCAAGTTTCAGCCCGAAACGTGGGAGCCAATCTACGTCATCAGCAACGAACGGCTCACGTCGATCCGCACTATGTATGCGATTGCCGAAGCATTCAGCGGGCGCTCGCCGGTGCTGTTCGTCGGCGCGGCGATCGTGCGGGCGGCATGGCAGGAAATGCAGTGGCTCTGGCGCAAGGTGCAGGCCGCGCGAAAAGAACGGTCTGCACAAACGTGATCAGCCATTCTCACGACCATGCCCATGACGAAGCACAAAAAAACCAGCCACGGTATAGCCACGAACCATTGTTCATTGTACGAGTATATGTCATAATAGCATCAGTAGAATACCGATTACACATGGCAATCTAACGGTCATGGTCAATTGCTATACTGGCAGTGCTGCCTGCTGTGGTGAACGACCATGCACGAAGGAGAAAGTCCTGTGGCGCCATCACCTCAGAACGACTCACCAGACCGTGATGCAGCAACCATGCTTGCCGCCCTCGCCGCAATCGACCAGACCAACTTTGCCAGCTTTAATGATGCTACAACTGCGTATTTTGCCGTGCTTATGCATGCGCTTGATGTGCGCAGCGCCTTTATCTCCCACTTCGACGGGCTTGCTATGCGCATACTGCGGGTGCGCGATGTCGAAGGATGCCAGATTCCCGCTGGCCGTGTTATGCCTTTGGAGGAATCGTTTTGCCAGTATGTGCGCGCACGAGGCATGCCTGTCGTTATTCGCGATGCCACGCGCGACACACGCGTGCAGCACGCCGCCTTCCGCACGGAATTCAACATTGGCTCCTACCTCGGAGTGCCACTGCTGAGCAGCAATGGCACGATCTACGGCACGCTCTGCGCGCTCGATCCCGAGCCACGCCAGTTTCGCCAGACGCATATGCATTTCGCGCAAATTATCGCCCGCCATATCGTCATCCTCATGGAACACGAGCAGGTGATGGCAGCCGACCGGGATGCCATCCAGGATCTTAGCACGGCGCTGGGCGCGCTTGATGCACAGGCGCTGGTGCTGCAAACCACCGCGCACGACATACGCTCGCCGTTGAGCAGCATTCAGGGCTATGTTGAAATGCTCCAAAGTGAGTTCTACGGATCGCTTTCCGAGGATCAGCTCGATATGTTAGCGCAGATTCGCGCATCCGCACAGTTCATCCATCGCCTGACAGTTGATCTGAGCGATGCAGGCGCGGCGGAATCCGGCGCGTTGACGGTGCTCCCGCAGCAGTTTGTCCCGCAGCAACTCATGCAGTCGATCCTTGAGGCATGCCGCCCGCAGGCGAACACGCGGAATATTACGCTGAAATTGTGCTGTGACAAGTCCATACCAGCGATGGTGAGTGATCCCGACCGGCTGCGACAGATAGTGCTCAACTTTATGAGCAATGCGCTGCGCTACACATCCAACGGGGAGATTATGTTGCGGCTGGCATGGGCGGGCGAGTTGGTCCAGATCAGTGTGGAGGACAGCGGGGCCGGCATTCCATCGTCCGTCCAGCAAGCCATCTGGCACCGCTACACCCGCAACAGCGCTGCCACCAACGGGCATGGGCTTGGCCTGTACATCGTGCAGCGCCTGGCGCATGCCATCGGCGCGACGGTCGGGCTGGAAAGCACGCCGGGCCAAGGCAGCACGTTTTGGGTCCGCCTGCCGGTCGAGGGCATGCCGCAAGCCACAACATGGGGGGATTTGGAATAAAGAATCGCGCAGGGAAGTGCGGCACGTGTGCCATGTCGCACTTCCATGATGGTCAATTGGGTGAAAGCGGCTGAATAGCCAGACCACATTGACTCAGCGCGTAGGCAATCCCCGCCTGCAAATTCGACCGAATGCTGATGCTGCTCAGGTCGACACCCAGTTGCACCAGCGTTTGCGCAACTTCATTGCTGATGCCGACGAGCACCGTCGTCGCGCCGAGCAGCCGCACCGCGCGCGTCATCTGAAGAATGTGGTTGGCCACGCTGGTGTCGACCACCGAGACGCCGGTAATATCCAGAATAAACATATCGGCCTGGTGCTCCACAATCTGTTCCAGCACCGACTCGACGATCTGCATGGCGCGGCGGGTGTCAATCGTTCCGACCAGCGGCAGCACGAGCACGCCTTCATGGATGGGAACAATTGGCGTTGAAAGCTCCTGAATCAGCTCGCGCTGCATGCTCAGGGCCTGCTCGCGTTCGTCCAGGCGCTGCTCGGCCACGCGCAACGTTTCGCCGTAACTCTCAACCGCGCTGTTCCGCATAGCATGGAGCCAGAGCTCCACTTCTGCTATCACCGCGCGGTCGTTCGCTTCAGACTCGTAGATCTGACCCAGAATCTGCCACAATCTGGTGCGAATGATATCGATCACGGTCATGATCTCGCCAGCCCCAACGTGTGCTTCGGCACGGCGGCGGCCCATTGCATGCGCAAACGTGCAGATCGGCGTGCTGTCGTTGGTATCAAATGCTGTTTGCCACACATCAACAAGCTGTGTGGAAGCAACAAGCATGTCATTGCGGGAGATATTCGCGTATGACGGTCCGGCATGCGCGCGGATGTCATCGGTAATCTGGTCAATAGATGCGGTGCGTTGAGCGCGCCAGACATCACCTACTTGGCGCAAATCTGCGGGCATGGTGACTCCTTCCAGAACAATCCTCGTTCATGCTACACACGAGCGGGCAACTCCATGGTTGCAACATGGTTAAAACTATATAGCAAAATTGAACACATACGACCATCAGGCGTACGCGACTTGCGCGGATGGGCGATCTCGCATACCCTACGGCCATGGTATCGCCAACATTGTAGCCAGAAGCACACGCGTGCTCGGGATGAAGGAGACGACTTGCTATGTTCGACGACGCGCCGCCATCTACAGAACTTGCACCAGCATTGGCTCTGCGCCGCCTGATATTCGGACAGCGGATCACCCACATTATTGCTGTTGCCGCCGAATTAGGAATTGCCGACCACCTGGGCGCGACTGCGCTACGCGCCGCTGATCTCGCGCCAAAGCTGCATGTGCAGGCCGAGGAACTGCACCGGCTGATGCGCGCGCTCACCAGCATCGGCGTGCTGGAAGCGCACGCGGATGATCGGTTTTCGCTCACCGCCATGGGTGCGTGCCTGCGCCGCGATGCCCCCGACAGCCAGCATGCCTGGGCGCGCATGGAGCATGCCGCATTTTTCCAGCGCGCGTGGGGCGCGCTCGGCAAAGCCATCGAGACCGGCACATCTGCCGCAACACATGCGCTGGAGATGCCATTTTACGATTACATGGCGATTCACCCGGACGTGGCGGCGCTGTTTCAGCAATCCATGGCCGAGGCATCACAGCTTGCCGGTGCCGCGATTGCGGCGGCCTATCCAATCGCGCCGGGGGCACGGGTCGTTGATGTCGGCGGCGGCTACGGCATCTTGCTCACCGCCATCCTGCGGGCGAATCCCACCGTGCAAGGCGTCCTTTTTGATCGCCCCGAAGTAGTTGCAAGCGCGAAAGCTCGGCTGCAAGCGGCGGGCGTAGCAGATCGCTGCGAGCTGATTGGCGGCAACTTTTTCCACGCGGTGCCGGAAAATGGCGATGTCTACATTCTGTCGCGCGTGCTGATGGATCATGACGATGCGCGCTGCGTGCAGATTTTACGCACGATCGCGCGCGCCATGCCCGCACATGGGCGGCTGCTGGTCATTCAGCAGGTGCTGCCGGACGGAACGGACGCGACCGGGCTGTTCGACGGCATCATGTCTGACCTGAACATGCTGGTCATGCTTGCCGGGCGCGAACGGACCGCCGCAGAATACCAGCACCTGATTCACGAGTCGGGCTTAAAGATCGCCGAGATAATTCCGACCCGCATGCTGATGACCATTCTTGAAGCTACGTTGTATAGTGAGAAAGCTGTGGGCGGGTAATCCCCGGCGGTGCAGGCTACAGATCAGACGTTTCTTACTCTTTTGTACGCTCCGGCGTGATGCGCAGGCTGCCTGCGCGCATGGTCGTCCTGGTGCACGCGGCGATCTCATCGGCCATGTCGGTGTTGCCGGTTTCGCGCAAGCTCTGGATGAGATCCCGCAGCGCGTTGGGATCGAACGATTTCGAGACCGAGGGCTTGCTGAGCACCACCGAGCCGATGCCGGGGACTTTCACCGGGCCGTCGAGGGGCGCGATGATTTCGCCGATGACTGCGTCGATGCGCGCCAGTTCAGCTTGCAGATGCGCGATCTCGTCCTTGATCTCCGCGCGGTCGCTCAGCAGCGCGCGGAGTTGGTTCATGCCATGTTCAAAAGAAGCATGCTCGTCCATTGGTGCTATCCTCAAGGCGCGCCGCATCGCTGAAGCAGGCTAACATGGGCCAGAAAGCCTGCCAACGGTGGGCGCACGTATCATGTGCAACATGGGAACAACTGCTACAAATACAGAGGTGGCGGGGAGGGAGGGATTTGAACCCTCGAGGACGTTGCCGCCCTACGGCATTTCCAGTGCCGCGCACTAGGCCACTATGCGACCTCCCCGCGTGGATGGGCGAATTATAGCAAACAAGTGCTCCGACCGCAACGTGCGCTACATCGCCCGATCGATGATGCCGAACATCAGCTCGCCTTCGCAGGCAAGCTCACCGCCGACCGTTGCGGTGCCATGGGCAAAGCCGATGCTGCGACGCATTCTGGTGAGTTGCACTTCCAGCCGCAGCGTATCGCCCGGGCGCACCTGCCGCTTGAAGCGTACCTTGTCGATCCCCGCGAAGACGCCGAGTTTGCTGCGGTTTTCTTCCAGACTGAGCGCCGCCACGCTGCCAGTCTGGGCCAGCGCCTCTACAATCAGCACGCCCGGCATGAGCGGGTAATCTGGGAAATGGCCTTGAAAAAAAGGCTCGTTGACCGTCACCAACTTCTCGGCCACGGCGCGCGCGCCCGGCTCCAACTCAAGCACGCGGTCGATCAGCAGAAACGGGTAGCGGTGCGGGATAATGTTCTTGATTTCGTCGATGTTCAGCATCATTCACTCCATGCAGTATGATATAGCAACGCTTTTCGTGCAGGCACAGCCGACGCATGGTAGCATTGCAGCGGCTGGCATGCAACCAACCGACGTTAGAAATACAAAGAATGTATGCGAATTGTTATCAATGGCATGTTCTGGCAGCAGCCAACAGTCGGCAGCGGGCAATATGTGCATGGCCTGCTGGAAGGATTGCAGCAGGTCGCGCCGGAGCATGAGTACGTGCTGCTGCTACCTGCGTTTCAGGACGAACGACCGAAGACGAACGACCAAAGACAAGCTGAAGATACTTCATCGTTCGTCCGTCGTCCGTCGTCCGTCGTTCTGCACACGCCCTTCGACCGGCGCAACGAAAACCTTGCCAAGCTGTGGTTCGAGCAGGTGAGCGTGCCACAAGCAGCCCGGCGGCTGCATGCCGACCTGCTGCATGTGCCGTATGCCGCGCCGCCGCGCTATTCGCCGGTGCCGGTCGTCACGACGATTCATGACATCATCTGGTGGTTGCTGACGGAATATCGCGGCAGTCGCGCCGCACGCGCCTACTTCCGGCTGATTCCGCCTGCCGCGCGCCGGGCAGCGCACATCCTGGCTGACTCCGACCATTCCCGGCGGGATATTATCGAGCACTTCGGCATCGCGCCCGAACGCCTGACGACCGTGCTGCTGGCAGCCGGAAGCCAGTACCACGCGCGCGACAAGGCCGCGGCGCGCCGGGAAGTCAGTGAGCGCTATGGCATTCCAGCGCCGTTTGTGTACTACGTTGGCGGGCTGGATGCGCGCAAGAATGTGCCGACGCTGCTGCGCGCATGGGCGCGGCTGCGGGCGGCGGGCGGGCCAGCGGCAACTCTGGCCGTCGCCGGACGGGCGCTTGGCGGCGACTCGCAGCTTTTTCCCGACATTGACGCGATGATTGCCGAGCTTGGCATTGGCGACAGCGTGCGGCGGATCGACGTGCCGCGCGCTGACAACCCGCTGCTGTACAGCGCGGCAACGGTGTTTGCCTTTCCGTCGCGCTATGAAGGCTTTGGGCTTGGGCCGCTGGAGGCCATGGCGTGTGGCACGCCGGTCGTCGTGGCGGAGGCCAGCAGCCTGCCGGAAGTCGTGGGTGACGCGGCGTTGCGCGTGCCGCCCGATGACATAGCCGGTTGGACGACGGCGCTGTGGCGGCTGCTGGCCGATACACAGTTGCGCGAGGACCTGCGCCAGCGCGGATTGCAACGAGCGCGACAGTTCAGCTACGAACGGGTGGCGCGTGAAACGCTGGCTGTTTACGAACAGGTATCGTTGCGACGCTGATTTGACACACGACGGCTCTGTTATACTCTGCTACACTCTGGCGAGATGACCAATAAACTGTAGTTGAAAGAGCACATCCATGCGTTCGCGACGTTCGTTTGTTCGCTGTGGCACAGCCGCGCTGCTCGCCGCAACCACACGCGCCACAGACATGCAGGCGCGCACTGCACCGCCTCAGCCGGTTTGGCTGCCAATAATGCAGTCGACGGCCATCCCTGCGCCGGTCGGCACGCATTCCACCGACGCGCCGCTGCTCGGGCTGCCGTCTGGCACCGCCGCGCAAGCGATTGCGTACCTGGCCCAGCGCGCCGTTGGCTACACATCGTTTGATATCACGTCGATTGTGAATGCATACCAGCAGCACGGCGAGCCAGTCGGGGTAGACTGGTTTCTGGCGCTGGCGCAAATGGCCCATGAAACCGGCAGCCTGACAAGCTGGTGGTCGCAGCGCCCGCGCCGCAACCCGGCTGGCATCGGCGTCACCGGGCGCGTGCTGGCGGGAACGCTGGATGCGCCGCCGGGACGCGACTGGGCATGGCACAACAACCAGTGGGAAGAAGGCGTCAGCTTCGCCACCTGGGCCGACGACGGCATTCCCGCGCAACTGGGGCGGCTGCTGGCCTACGCGCTGCCCGACGAGCAGATGACCGACGCGCAGCGGGCGCTCAGCGATATGGCGCTGTCGTACCGCGCCATGCCCGCGAGCCTGCGCGGCATCGCGCCGACCATTGTCGGTCTGAATGGGCGCTGGGCGTGGCCGGGAACGAATTACGGGCAGGCGATCATGGCGCTGGCCCAGCGCATGCGCGACAGCAATTAGCGCGTTTTCGACCGACGATTGCAGATGTACGATTGTGCTAGATCGCGCACTAATCCAGAATCAGAGCGCATGAACCCCGCAGAACCGCTTGATCATCCTTCAGCAACGTGAGCCATTCTTTACAATTTTGTTATCCTGTTGATCCTTCTTTTTCAGGGAACATGACGTTTAATATCTACGTATGCAATGGAATTGCCCATGCATATGTACGGAAGTATGTACGGAAATCCCGTCACAACATCATTATGAAAGGGTTACACATGAAACACGCTCGCCTGCTCGCCACATCCGCCGCACTTGTCACACTCGCACTGGCGGCGTGCGGTGGCACACCCGCCACTGAACCGGCACCAACCACCAATGCGCAAGCCAGCACGCAGGCCGTGCAGCAGCCGACCGCCCTGGCACCTGCTGCCACCACACAGCCGGAAGCAACCGACGATGTCGCCGAGCAGCCCACAGCAGCCACAGCGGATGCTGCGGCCACCATGCCTGCCGATTGGATGGCGTACACAGTCACAGGTACTGGCCTTCGGCTGGCGCTTCCGCCAAGCTGGCAACAACTTGACATGGATGAAGCGCAACTGGACAAAACAATAGCCACAATGAAAGAAAAAAATCCGCAGCTTGCCGACATCATGGGCGACCAGGCCCGCACCTTGATGCAGCAGGGTATTAAGTTTTTTGGCTTCGACAATAATGACGAGGCCGCAAAGCGCGGCTTTGCCACCAACATCAATGTTATTTCACAGGATTTGCCCATGGAGGTGAATGTTGATCAGGTTGCGGACGCGAGTCTGGGCCAACTCGAGCAGCTGCCAAATGCGACAAAACCAGAAACACAGAAGCTCACGCTCAGCGATGGTACAGAGGCCATGCAAGTGAAGTACGGCTTCAACATCAACAATGAAGCGGGCCAGACGCTGAAAACCGCGACAACACAATATTTTACGGTGAAAGACAAAACGCTGTATGTGGTCACGCTGACAACTACCGATGACCAGGCAGCGACCTACGAACCTATTTTCTCGCAGGTTGCTCAGACAATCGCTTTCTCCAAATAGTAGCTCCGCGCCACGACTGGTCTTTTCCTGCCCTCATGCATGCTGCATGGGGGCATTGCCGTGTAAAGAGCGTGGTACAATGCCGCACTGTGCCGTACAATTGGTCGCATAAGGTAGCAAGAGTGTACGTTCATGCGTGTTCTGTTGATTTCCCACGCGCTCGTTACCCGCTCGAATCACCGCTTGCCGGAGGAGCTTGCGCGCTTTTCTGATATAGATCTCCATGTGTTCGCGCCCGAATGGTGGAACGAGGAAAGCCGCAGCGTCCAGCAGGAAAAGACGTTCGACCCGCGCTACGCTATTCGGCTCGGCAAGACGGCCTACTTCCGCCAGCCAATGCCGAATCTGTTCCTGTTCCGCACCGGCCTGGCGCAGGCAATACGCGAACTTCAACCAGATATTCTGGACGTTCATGAGGAGCCGTTCAGCCTGGCGATGGGACAAATCCTGCTGCTCCGGCGCGCATTCGCGCCACAGGCAAGGCTCATGTTCTACTCCTGGCAAAATATTGTAAAGCGTTACCCGCCGCCGTTCAGCCTGTTCGAGCAATGGGCCTTCCGTGAGGCCAGCTACGCCACCGTGCCAGTCAGCGAGGTCGGCGACGTATTGCGGCGCAAAGGCTACCGTGGCCCGCTGGCGATCAACCCGCCGGGCGTGGATGAGCACATCTTCATGCCCATGCCGGCCGCGCGTATGGAGACGCGTGCCGCGCTGGGCGTTGCGCCTGACGCGACGCTGCTCGGCTACCTGGGCCGCCTTGCGCCCGAAAAAGGCATCCAGGACATTGTTGCAGCGCTGCCGCTGCTGCCATCCACAACGCGCCTGCTGATTGTCGGCGGCGGCGACCGAACGGCGGTGGAGCGCCAGGCGCATGCGCTCGGCGTTGCGGATCGGCTCATGTTCACCGGCGCGGTCAACCGGCTGGAAACACCGCGCTTCCTCAATGCGCTCGACATGCTCGTTGTTCCGTCACATACCACGCCGCGCTGGAAAGAGCAATTCGGGCGCGTGATTGCCGAGGCGGCCATGTGCGGCCTGCCAGTGATCGGCAGCAGCAGCGGCGCAATTCCGGAAGTGGTCGGCCCGACCGGCCTGGTGTTCCCCGAAGGTAACGTCCCGGCGCTCACCAACGCCGTCCGTCTGTTAATCGCGCAGCCAGATATGGCGCGCAAACTTGGCGAACAGGCGCGCATGCGGGCGCTCGAACAATTTACATGGGCGCGGGTCGCGGCGGAACGGCATGCACTGTACACCACCGTGTGCCAGACGACCGCCCGGTAACAATCAGCGCCATCCGCAGCAGGAACGTGCTATACTTACTACGTATATTCTGTAAACGCTTTCGCCCGCAAATGGTTCATTATTATGTGCATTCTTAGTAGATCGCGCGCGGCGCGGGCGTTTTATGCTTTACGCCTTCATCATGATACGCACGCCGATTGATCGCTTCTCCGATACGCAGCGCTACGGCCTGGCCATGCTGGCTTTTCTTTGGCGGCTATTTCTTGCGTTCGTGAAACTGACGCTGCTGGCCGCCGAACTTGTGATGCTGGCGGCCTTGCTGGTCTACACCTTCTACCTGCAAGACGTGTTCGCTGGCTTGCCCGACGCCAGCGCCATTGACCGGCGGCCAGCCGAGACCACCCGCATTTACGCCCGCGACGGCCAGACGCTGCTGTTCGAGCTTGTGGACCCGCAGGGCGGGCGGCGCATTATCGTGCCGTTTAATCAGATTCCGCAGACGCTCAAGAATGCGACGATTGCGGTGGAGGACGCCAATTTTTACCAGAATGCCGGCGTCGATTTGCGCGGCATCGTGCGGGCGCTGCTCCAGAATTATCAGGCGCAGGAGGTCGTCAGCGGCGCGTCTACCATTACGCAGCAACTGGTCCGCAACGTGCTGCTGTCGCCGGAGGAGCGCACCAGCATCTCGTTCGAGCGCAAGCTGCGCGAGGCGTATCTGGCCTACCGCGTTTCGAACGAGATTCCCAAAGACGATATTCTGGGCATGTACCTCAATCAGGTGTATTACGGCAATCAGGCATATGGCGTCGAGGCGGCAGCGCAGGCGTATTTCGGCAAGTCGGCCATCGAGTTGAATGATGCTGAGGCTACGCTGCTGGCCGGGCTGCCGCAATCGCCGACGGTGCTGAACCCGCTGTCCAACCTGGAAGGCGCAAAGGCCCGCCAGCGCGTCACGCTCGATCTCATGGTCAAGTTCGGCTACCTGTCCGCCGCGCAGGCCAGCGCGATTTACGAAACGCCGATCCAGTTCGCGCCACAGACTGCCAGCGCCGTCGCGCCACACTTCGTCAACTACGTGCGCGACCTGCTGGAGCAGCGCTACGGGCCGGACCTGCTGTACAAAGGCGGCCTGAAGGTGGTCACGTCGCTCGACCCATACTGGCAGGCCGAAGCACAGCGCGTCGTGCAGCAGCGCATCGCCGCGCTACGCCCGCGCGACGCCTCGAACGCGGCGGTGGTCATGCTGTCACCGCACAACGAGGTGCTGGCCATGGTCGGCAGCGCCAACTTCAACGACCCATCAATCGACGGGCAGGTCAATGTCGCGATAGCCCCGCGCCAGCCCGGCTCGGCGCTCAAGCCAATTGTGTACGCGGCGGCCATGCAGCGCGGCTGGACGCCTGCGACCGTGATCTGGGACGTTCCGACCGACTTCAAGCTCGCCGATGGGCAGGTTTATCGCCCACAGAATTACGACGATAGCTGGCATGGCCCGCAGAGCGTCCGCATGGCGCTGTCGAATTCGCTCAACATCCCGGCGGTCAAGGCGATTCAGTTCGCGGGCGTGGATAACTTCGTCAACCTGGCGCACGCGATGGGCATCACGACGCTGAACGACCCGGCGCAGTACGGGCTGGCGCTGGCGCTCGGCGCGGGCGAGGTCAAGCTGCTCGATCTGACGAATGTGTACAGCACGTTCGCGAACGGCGGACGCGCGCGCGCGCCTGTCAGCATTTTGCGCGTGACCAACGGGCGCGGCGAGATTCTGGAGCAGGCCACGCCGAATGACGGCAAGCAGGCGCTCGGCGCGCATGGGCAGCAGCTTGCGTACCTGATCACCAGTATTCTGAGCGACAATATCGCCCGGCAGTACATGTTCGGCCCCGGCAATGTCATGGAACTGCCTGATCGCCCCGCAGCAGTCAAGACCGGCACCTCGAACGACTGGCGCGACTCGTGGGCGCTCGGCTACACGCCCGACATCACGGTGGGCGTGTGGGTCGGCAACAGCGACAACTCGCCCATGCAAGAGATCGCGGGCGTGAATGGCGCGGGCGTGATCTGGCGCGACATCATGAACGTGTACAATCAGGATCGGCCAGTGCGCGAGTTCACGCCGCCGGACGGCATTGTGGAGGCGTCGGTCTGCAAAGATACCGGCGTGGTTGCCGACGCGGGCTGCCCCAACCAGGTGAAGGAGGATTTCATCGCCGGAACCGAGCCGAAGAACAGCGACGTGCAGGTTGTCACCCTGAAGGTTGGCGGCGATGGCGCATGTTTGGCAGCTTCGTACACGCCCAAAGATCAGGTGCGCGAGAAGCGCTTCGTGATTTACCCGCCCGAGTACCAGAACTGGGCCGCGAGCACCGGCCAGCCCCAGCCGCCGACCGAGCGCTGCCCGCCGCCGCCACCCACTGCCGACACGGCGCTGGCGCGGATTGCCGAGCCAACGGCGAACGCGACGATTACCACGACACAGACGCTGGTACGCGGCATGGCGCGCGGGTCGTACACGCTGGAGTTCGGCGCGGGCGCTGAACCAACGACATGGCAGCCGATTACGCAGGGCACCGACAGCGACGGACTGCTGGGCATCTGGCCGACCGCCGACCTGCCGCCCGGCGTGTACACGCTGCGGCTCAGCGTTACCTCGCCGGAGGGCGTGCCAATCGAGGCACGGCAGCAGGTGAACGTGACACATGGTACGGGATGACGTTGTACGAGCAGTCCACCATGCACCTTCGCAAACAATGCGCCCCCATTATTCTTGTGCTGCTGTTCAGTCTGGCGCTACTGTCATCATGCGCGCCGCGCCCGGTTGCCGAGCCGTTCGCGACCGGATTGAGCCAGCCGCGTGGCATGGCGTTCGACGCGACTGGCAATCTGTTCGTCGCCGAGGCAGGCGCGCTGGCTCCCGGCGCGACGAGCAACATATCGCCGCAGATCAATCATAGCAGCCGGGTTGTTCGCATTGCGCCGGATGGACACGTGACCACCGTCCTCGATAATTTGCCGTATACGAACTACGTCGAAGCTGGCGACACCGGCGCGGCAGATGTCGCGTTCATTGGCAACACATTGTACGCGCTGATCGGCGAAGGGTATGACGACCAGCTATCGCGCATGGTGCTGCGCGTGCAGCCCGGCGCGCCACCACAGCCGGTAGCCAATCTGCGGCGCTTCGCTGAAGGCACCGTTCCGATGGCCGAGCAAATGATTAGCGCCGGGCCCCCTTCCAACCCCGACGCCATTGTTGCCGCGCCAGATGGCAGCGTACTCTACGTCGCCGACGGCGCTTCGGG
>DASTWM010000204.1:0-10287 GCA_035765855.1 Roseiflexaceae bacterium | reverse complement strand
TCTGACACGCTCATGCTTGCCGACCAGACGCCGTTTGCCAAGGATCATGCGTTTGGCTACTCGACGGCATTTCTGCCCGCGTGGGTCGAGGAGCGCAGCGGCGGGCGCTGGCGGGCCTCAGATGTGGCGACGCTCGACCTGGGCCTCATTCGCGCTGGCGGGCCAGACGCGGTAGCGGAACGCTTGCAGCAGGCCAGCGGCGGGCAGCCGATCGTGGTCAACGCGGCCAGTTACGGCGATCTGGCGGTGGTCGCGCTGGGCGTTTTGTGGGCCGAGGCCGCCGGAAAGCGTTTCATCTACCGCACGGCTGCCGATTTTGTACGGCTGCGGAGCGGGCTGCCGCGCCGGCCGCTGCTTACAGCCGCCGAAATCATCGGCGATACGAGCGCAACCGGCGGGCTGGTTGTGGTCGGCTCATATGTGCCGGGCAGCAGTGCGCAACTCGAACGGCTGCTGGCGCTGCCGGGTATCGCCGCCGTGGAACTGCCGGTCGCGCGTTTGCTTCATGACAACGCGGAAATGATTAGCCGCACGGTTGGTGAGGAGATCGAAGCGGCGCTCCAGCATGGACAGACGGTGGTGCTGTACACCAGCCGCGCGCTCGCCACCGGCGCGACCGCTGCCGAAAGCCTTCAAATCGGCCGACTCGTCTCGCAGTCGCTTATCGGGGCGCTGGGGCAAATCAGCACGCGCCCGCGCTTCATCATTGCCAAAGGCGGCATCACCAGCCATGATGTCGCGCAGCGGGCGCTGGGCGCGCAGCAGGCGCGGGCGCTCGGCCAGTTGCTGCCGGGCGTGCCGGTCTGGCGTCTGGAGCAGGGGCCAAACCTGCGCTTCCCGGACGTGCCGTACGTCGTGTTTCCGGGCAACGTCGGCGGGCCGGAGAGCCTAGCGGAGGCGGTGAGAATCCTGAGTGGGTGACAAGATGACAAGATGACAAGATGACATGGCTGGTCCTGAGCGAAGCCGAGGGATAATTTACGTTTCACGCTTTATGTTTTACGCTTGCCATCGTCCATCGTCCATCATCCATCGTCTATCGTCCATTTCTCGGCTCTCATTGCACCTCAATCGTAATGACGTTCGACTCGAGCGTGCCACTACGAGAATCCCACCGGATCTGTGCCTGATAAGTACCGGGGAGCTTGTACGTGTAGTCGGTCATGAATGTGCGCTGGATTTTCATATCTGGCGACCATGAGATGCAATCAACGAAGGCCAATCCACTCGAGCCGTCGCCGAACTGCCAATCGGGATTAGGGCAATAAAACTCATAACTATTATCCGGCCCGCCCGCCAGCACTGCGCTGAACAGCACCTGCGGAGGCCCGCTGTCTTGCACCACACATGCGCTCAGTGTCAATTTGAAATCGCCAGGTATCGGCGCGGGCGACGGCGTGGGAACCGGCGTCTGGGTCGGGAAACCGGGCGGCGCGGGCGTCCATGTCGGAAGCCAGGTGGCTGTTGCCACAGGCGTCGCTGTGGGCGCGGGACATGGCGGGAGATTCGTGGCCCGCAAGCGCGCGATCTGCTCCGCAGAGAGTGGCACCGGGTACATGTCTGGGGTTGCTTCCGCAGCTTCTTGATTTGCTGCCCCCGGGTAGGGCTGTTCTGTCGCCATGGGATACGCTGGCGGCGACGCCGTGGTGGATGCCTGTCTCGCCACATCCGGTTGCCCGCACCCGCCGAGCAGGAGCGCAACGATCAGGACCATGAAACGGGCGCGCATACGTTCTCCTTCCGCAATGATGTGCTCTCAGGACGTGCGGCACGGCGCGTATGTTCCGCTTTTGTCCTTCGATGGCCTGTCATGTGCTACGTGCGCATGGTCATCTAATGATTATAGCGCCTCTCCAATGAACATACTTCACAGCAGCGGCGTTGGTTTGTTTTCGCAATGTATGGGAAGGGCAGGTGGATTATGGCGAACGAACACCTCGCAACCTATTTGAACGATCATATGGCCGGCGCTGTGAGTGCCATTGAACTTATGGATTCCTTCGAAGCGGTGTATGCCGGCCAGGCGGTCGGGCGCTTCTTTGCAGAACTGCGCGCTGATGTGGATGCGGATCGCCAGGAGCTTGAGGCGCTCATGGACCGGCTGCATATCTCCCAAAGTCGCCCGCGCAAAGTAGTCGCATGGCTTGGCGAGCAGGCCACGCAACTCAAATTGCGGCTGGATGATTCGACCGGCGGATCGTTGCGCCTGCTCGAAGGCCTGGATTTCCTGGTCGCCGGAATTGAAGGGAAGCGCGCGCTGTGGATTGCTCTCCATGCCGCGTCCGCGGAAGTGCCTGAGCTTCAAGGAATGGACTACGAGCGCCTGAAGCAGCGCGCCGTGGAACAACGCCAGCGCGCGGAGGTGGTACGGCGCGAAGCGGCCAAAGTGGCGTTTAGCTCAGAATCCTGATCTGCTATATATGAGAAAACTCAACAGATTTTGTATATTATGTCAATTCGTGCGCGACGAGAAATCGCTCAGGAGAGATTCCTCACGCCGTTCGGAATGACATGAGTGTCCGAGATCTACTTGATCTCTCTGTTAGTTCCTCAGTTCCTACAACTTCCCGCTCACGTAAGTGGCGGCATGCCCAGGCCCGGCATGCCCGCTTCGACAGCGCGGGCGACGCGCAGCACCGTTATATCATCCCAGGGACGACCAACCAGTTGCATTGCCAGCGGCAGCCCGTTGCTTGCCAGGCCAGTCGGCATGCTGATCGCCGGCCAGCCAAGCTGGTTGAACGGCCCGGTGAAAAACGTCGAACCAGGCGTGTCGAGCGCGGGAGCCGTGCCGGGCTGGGCGGGCGTGCTTAATACATCCACGCGCTCCCAGATCGCATCACAGCGCGCCCGCAGCGCCGCGCGCGCCTGCTGCGCCTCCACGTACGCCGTCGGGCCGTACACGAACGACGACAGAATGCGCTGGCGCATGAATGGACCGTAATCATCGAGGCGCGCGCGCAGCCACGGCAGGTGGTAGGCGGTCGCTTCCAGACCAAGAATCACCGCCTGCACCGCTCGCAGCGCGTCGAGTTCCGGCATGTCGAGCGGCACAAGCTCGGCACCGGCCGCTTCGAGTACAGACAGACTCTTGCGCCATGCCGCCAGCATCTCATCCGTGCTGAACGGCATGCCGGAACCATCGTCGTGCAGCACGCCGATCCGCATGCCTTCCACGCCCTGCTCCAATGCGGAAAGATCGAGCGGCGCGGCGTCACGAGCGCGGATATCATGGCCGTCTGCGCCTTGCAGCGCATCGAGCAGCAGCGCCGCGTCGGTCACGGTGCGGGTCAGCGGACCGGCATGGTCGAGCGACCACGACAGCGGCACCACGCCATACAGGCTGATGCGCCCGAAGGTCGGCTTGAGGCCGACGATGCCGCAGTACGAGGCCGGAATGCGGATCGAGCCGCCGGTGTCGGAGCCGATGCCGGCGTAGGCCAGTCCGGCGGCCACCGCCGCCCCCGAGCCGCTGGATGAGCCGCCGGTGTCGTATTTGCCATTCCATGGATTGCGCGTCGGGCCGTAGTGGGCGTTGTTCGAGCCGGGCGAATAGGCGAACTCCGACATGCGCGTTTTGCCGACGATGATCGCGCCCGCGTCGCGCAGCTTGCTCACAATTGTAGAGTCATGATCGGCAATGTTGTCGGCCAGAATGCGCGAGCCTGCCGTCGTCGGCGAGCCAGCCAGCGCCATAAGATCCTTGACGACCAGCGGCACGCCATGGAGCGGCCCGGCGTACGCGCCCGACGCAATCTCGCGCTCGGCCTGACGCGCCGCCTCACGCGCCTGGTCGGCCAGCACAAGCTGAAACGCATTCAGATGATCCTCATGCTGCATGATACGGCCAAGTACCTGCTCGGTTAGTTCGACCGGCGAAAGCTGGCGAGTACGCAGCAGTTCAGCTACCGTGCTAATCGAAGCGAACGCCAGATCATCAGCCGCTGCGCCTGACTCGGCCTGCACGGCGTCCAGCGCGGCAGCCTGCGCTGGCTGGCTGGCGGATGGGTCGGCCCACAGCTTGAGGTAGTCGGGCGTGCGGTCGTTTGCCAGGCCGTGCATGGCGCGCTCGAACTCCAGCGGGCGGTTCAGAAAGCCCTTCTCGGCCATGCCCGCGATGTCATCCTCGGTCGCGGCGATGCCCGCCGCCTGCACATTGCTGCGGAGCTGGTCAAAGATGCGCGAAGGAATAGATGTGTCAGTCATGCGGTCCTCGTTGATACAAGACGATGGACAAAGATAACGTGTTAATACCGCGTATCATACCATTGTTGACGAGAACCCGTGACATGAACATCGAGCGCGCGCTTCAATGCGGTAAAAGAGAGGCTAACTTTGGCACAGTATGCGACATTGTGCGTGATAATGTTCCAGCGAAAGACCGTAGACACTGGCTTGCCTATCATGTATACTGATATGAGGAACAGGATGTTATGCGGCGGTGTGCTCTCTAATGACATGTTGGGCGGCAGCAAGCTTGTTCCATAATTCAATGGCATTTGTCATTGATGCACGAGAAGAAAGCTGATTGACACGTATATCTATCAAAAGGTTGATCGTGAATCACGATGTGATTTGGCAGAGCGCTTTTACCATTATGCGGAAACCATTTCTTGTCTCAACCATTACACGTCTTTTTCCTATATACCCGAGCGACTCCTACAATTCCGATGAGCGCGTACTCCACGGAGAACGGTACAAACACGGACTATGTGAATATCGATTACCTCAAGAATGTGATCAATCAACGTTTCTCGCAACCCTTCACGCGTGGTTAGATCTCCTCGAACCGTATCGTACGGTGTTTCTTCAACTCCGTGAAGAGGGATACGACTGCTTTCTTGAGATTTGGACAACTGGTACTTATGGGAGTTTTGAGCTTTCCCATCCATTACTGCAACGTATTGCGGCACTCGCGATTGACCTTGAGTTGCGTTCCGACTTCGATGCAGAATCATCTTCTGTATAGTCAATGCTGACGTGTGCGTTGATGGCTGCCGCCCAACACGCGCATGCAGCACTACCGGCCTTCCGAGCGCACAATATCATAGCTATTTTCCAGCTTTTCTCTGCTATAAGCTCATTGCCATTTACCAGTGACGGAGCAGCTGAACGTTAGTCGTCCAGCGGTCAGAGGCAGCCTGACGCTGCTGCTCGGATTAAGCGCATGCAGTCATGGTCATGCGCTGCACTTTCCAGTCGTACCGAAACAAACGAGGGCAACATGCGACTAGCACTCTTTTCCGATGTTCATGGTAATTGGACTGCACTGCAAGAAGTGTGGGCCGCCATCCAGCACTGTGGCTCGTTTGACACCATCGTGTGTGCGGGCGATCTCGCAGGGGGACGGCCGCATCCAAGTGAATGTGTCGAATTCCTTGCTGCGCATGACGTCATCTGCATCTTGGGGAATACCGATACCTTCTTCCTCGGTCACCCCGTGCCAGACTCAGACGCGCGGCGGCGTCTCCCTTATCTTGACGCCCAGATTGTCTGGTGTAGCGAGCATCTGTCACCAGCCGCCCATCGCTTTCTCCAGCACCTTCCCATGACGTATCATGTCACACCAGAGCCAGAGGCCACCGCGCTCATCTGTCATGCCACGCCAAGCGATCTCTGGCCCATCTGCCCTCCCGATGCGCCCGATAGCGTCTGGCAAGCGACTATGGGGCCAACTGATGCCGCGGTGATCGCGTTTGGCCATGTGCACGCCCCCGCCATCCGCCGCATTGATGCGACCTTGTATGTGAATGTCGCGCACTGTGGCTTAGGTGCGGCGGAGCATGTCGGCTTCACAATTTTGACCTATACCAACAGTGGATGGCAGGCCGAGCGTCATCGGGTTGCGCACGACAGCACGGCGGAGCAAACTTATGCACGCCGTGTTGGCTTTCCAGGCGCTGATCAGGATCGTGGTTGGTAAGCCGACAGGCAGTGTCACCACGCCGAGGAGCCATCTAACGACAGCACTCATCAGCGCGGCACGTAGAGAATGCGCGCGTTGCCATTGCCGGGATGCTGATCCTGAAACGTGCGCAATGGCTGGCGTGCCGTGGCAGAGAAGTTGTCAACCGGCACGGCATCGAGCTGTAATTGCTCGCCTTCAGTCAGCAGCAACACTGTCGCGTTGTCGCGCCATGCGATGTCACGAAAACTGGCGCTGATGCCCTGCGCAACCAGGTCGAGTTCCTGCGCGTTCGACGCATCAGCATGGACAAGGTGTAGCGTGACATTCGGCGTCTCATAATCGGGCGCAAGCGCGTACAGCAGCATGGTTCCGTCAGGCGACCACGCGAGCGCCCGCAGCAGGCCCGGCTGCTCGTCGCGGATCGTGGCAAACTCCTTGCCCTGCTGATCAACGACCTTGATTTGCGTGGTCGGCACGCCGCCGCCCATCGGTCGCGTGCCAGTCACGACAGCAAAGCGGCTGCCATCGGGCGACACATACGCGTCAATAAATGCGCCTTCGTATATCTGCCGATCGTTTGTGTTCGATGGATGAGACGGATTAATCACTGTCAGATCGCGCGGCGGCGCATCCGATGCATACAAAAGATTGCGTACCACAATGCCGTTCGCCGTCCATGCCACCGGGCCGGGTACCAGCGGCAAAGGCGCTGTATCGGTGAGAACGGTTGAGCCGCTGCGCAGCACCTGCGCGCCGTTGTTCTCAAGATCGCGCACGTGCAGCGTCCAGTTGGTGTCGGTGATAGTGGTGATTGCTAACTGGCGCGCGTCGGGCGAGAAGCTATAGCCAGCAACGCCGGTGCCATCTTCGACAAGCGTGCGGCTGGCTCCGGCGCGCACATCCACGAGCGCGAGGCCGCCTTGCTCGGTGCCGTACACAATGTACGCGCCGTTCGGTGCGGCGCGCGGCCAGTACACCGGCGCTGGATAGCCGCGCTGCGCGAAATCAAGCGGCGCGCTGCTGTCGGCAAGCGGCAGCACAACATGGGCAGACTGCACCCAGATATCATCCGCTGGCAACAACGCCGTCGACGTTGGTACTTCGGTGGGAGCCGCAGTCGGAGGAACAGTCGGAGGAACGGTCGGTGCAGCGGTTGGCATGCTGGTGGCCGCTGGCTGCGTTGCCATTTCGACGGTTGGCTTGGGTGGCAGCGCCGGCTCAGTTGACGCTGCCACCGATGTTGGCGCTGAAGTATCCGGCGCAGATGGTTGCGCCGTTTCGCATCCAGTCAGGCATGCCAGCAGCAGCGCGCCAGAAATCCAGAGGTGATACCATTTCCGCATGATGTTCTCCTTCATACACGTTTTCAATTATTAAACGCGCGAAGGCATGCGCTTTGTGTGATAGCGCGCTGCATTATGCCTGATGCGATCAATCCTCGTTCATGTATTAATCTTGTCACCTTGTCATCTTGTCACCCGGTCACGGATCACCGCAGCCCGCGCCGGGCAATTTCCAGCGCGCCGCGCAGCGCCGTCTCATAGCCGAGGTGACTCATCCGGACTGCTGGCACTGGCACGAGCTTGAGCCGATCATGCAGCACCTGACGGGCCGCGCCAATCAGCCGCTCGCCGCCACCGACCGCCACGCCGCCGCCCAGCACGATCACATCAGGCGCATAGAATGTTGCCGCGTTGCGCAAACCTTGCCCCAGGTTGAAGCCAACTTCGTCCCATTCGGCAGGGCTGAGTTGTTCGGCGGGCTTGCCGTACACGCGCCGGATGCCGTTGCCCGACACCAGCGCCTCCAGGCAGTCGGGCGCGCCGCACTCACACATGACGCCCGCCGGATTGGCGCAGCGGTAGGTAATCGACTGGTGGCCGACTTCGGGGTGCGCGCCGTTCGCGCTGCGATACAGGCAGCCATCCACAATGAAGCCGCCGCCCATGCCGGTGCTGACCGTGATGTACAGCATGTGGCGAGGTCGGTCAGCGCTGGCGTAGTATTCGCCCAGCGCGGCCACATTGGTGTCCACATCCACATAGAACGGGCAGCCGTAACGCTGCTCCATGATCGCCTTGAGCGGCACAGCGCGCCATTCTGGCTGGTGCAGCGGCGAAACGACGCCCTGCTCCCAATCGAGCGGGCCGCCGATTGCCGCGCCCATGCCGCCGATCGGCGCATCGCCCGCCACCTCACGGATCATAGCATGCAGCAGTTCCAAGCCTTCGTCGAGGCCGCGCGGCGTAGCGTGGCGCACCTGGCGCGCGATGCGGCCGCTGTCATCCGCCGCCGCGACGATCAGCTTCGTGCCGCCAATGTCAAGACCGATGGAGAGGGGCATAGTTGTTTATCCATGAAATTACAAGCTGAATCACGATACAAAGCGTGGCATTAGCGCGTCCTAAAGCCAAATTGCTAGAGAGCCATCTCCACCACTTTACACCTCAGCTAATTAATGTCCATCCCCATCGCCCATATTTATCGGCGGACACGGTGTAGCTTGGCTGGAGGGAGGTGCATCGCATCCAGTTGCGTCCAGGGAGGTGCTAAGGTACATACCGGCAATACACATGAGCAACAGTCCAATCATTACCAAAATCGGAAGGATCCAAAAAGGGCGGGGTTGTTGTCTCATAATTATCTCTCAGACTTGAGTACAGCTTTCATGCTGCGGCTTAACATGATAATGACAAGACTTTGTCATGCTGAACGAAGTGAAGCATCTCGTCGTGGCTCATGGCTCTGCAATGAGATGTTTCGCTCTGCTCAACATGACAACGGAGCAGTAGATTAGCCGTGTCATAGTGGCATATATTCCAACATGCTCAATACCAATACCGCGCCTGAATAAAATCAACGCGATCATCGCTCACAACATAGACCAAACGATGCTCCTGCGTGATGCGGCGCGAGCACACGCCTGCGCCAAGATACGTGAGCGAATCGGATTTGCCCATGCCCTTGAACTGCTTGTGCGTGATCGCTTCGACTTACGCACAATCGTACTGTACAGTCATGTATAAACTGCGTCAAACTACCTAGTGCTGTTTCAAGCAAGGCAGTTTGAGAGATGGTATACTGCCCGCATGTCGAGACCGCTTTTCGTGCGTGCCTTCAGCAAGGAGGAGCGTGCAGTGATCAACGCTGGTCGGCGGGCCACAGATGCCTTTACCCTCCGCCGGTGTCAGATCTTGCTGGCCAGTGCATGCCACCAGACCGCTGGCGCCATCGCCAAACAGCTGCAGTGCAGCGACCAGGCGGTGCGCAACGTCATCCATACCTTCAATCGCGAGGGCCTGGCTGTCTTGCAGGCAGGTTCGTCGATTCCCAAGCGCCTCCCACATACGGCGTTCCCGCCTGCGGCTCAGGAGCAGTTGCGGGTGCTGATCCGGCGTAGCCCGCGCGTCTTCGGCAAGCAGCAGTCGCAGTGGTCGCTCGATCTGCTGGCCGAGGTTTGCTTTACCCAGGGCATCACCACCCGGCAGGTCAGTGGCGAAGCGGTTCGTGCGACCTTGGCGCGTATGGGCATTGTCTGGAAGCGCGCCAAGCAGTGGATCAGGAGCCCCGACCCGGCCTACACCCCCAAAAAAAGCGACGCGACCGGCTGATTCGGCTCGCTGAGCAGCATGCTGACTGGGGGCTGGGCTTCGGCGATGAAGTCTGGTGGAGCCGTTTTGCTGCTCCCGCCCGGCACGGCTGGCAGTCATCCGATGTGCCCCTGCGGCTGGTGGAACAGGACGCGCCCAAGGACGACCCTGACCCCAAAGCACTGGCCTGTTATGGTTTGCTGATGCGGATGCACGCGTGCCCGACCAAGCCAGCAGTCGATCAGATGCTGCTGCGCTTTGTGGATGGTCGACCGGTGAGCGCGGTCAGCATCGATTTTCTCCAGTGGTGTAGCGAGCGGCTGCACGCCGCTGGCAAAACGGCACTGTTGCTGATCTGGGATAACGCCTCGTGGCATATCAGCAAGGTGGTACGTACCTGGCTGCGGGAACACAACCGTGCCGTAAAGGCGGGAAAGCGCACTGGTGTGCGCATCGTGCTGTGCCTGTTGCCAAGCAAGAGCCCTTGGCTGAATGCGATTGAGCCGAAATGGGTGCATGGCAAACGGGCGGTGAGTGAGGCAGATCGCTTGCTGACCGCCAAGGAGCTGGCGGACCGTGCCTGTGCCTATTACGGCTGTGCTCATGAACCCCACCTCGTGCAGCCCAAAAAGGCTGCTTGATTATGCACTAGAGCCTGTTATGCACTTTCGAGCATAACAGTGATAAAGCGCTTGAGCATCAGCATGGCACAGGCAAGAAAATGCAAGCCAGCGAGTGTTTCGGGCAACCGTTCATAGTCGCGGGCCAAACGGCGAAACCGCGCCATCC
>DASTWM010000203.1:0-14630 GCA_035765855.1 Roseiflexaceae bacterium | reverse complement strand
TATGCTCGGCGTCTTTGAGATGATCCGCGAGGTTAATGTGCTCAGTATCAGCGTCGGCAGCGAAGCCGCCCGCAGCCATGACCACATCCTTTACGCGGGCGACGGATGGCAGCGAATAAACATCTGGCGCGCGCACCGCCCCGGTGACGTACACCACAATTGTCGCGGAAACCGGCGTTGTTACAGACGGTGCTGGCGGCTGCTCCTCGGCGGCAAGGTCTTGCGCCTCAAGCTGCGCGGCAGGGTCGCTGCCATCCAGCGCCTCGCCGGGCGCGTTGATCGGCTGAAGCACCTCTGCGTCAGTTGCGGGCGCGCCCGGTTGCCAGACAAAGTGCGAAAACAAAATGCCAATGGCGATCAAAGCAGCTAAAAATGAAACCAGGATCGACCAGCGACGGAGGGAAGGTGGAATGTGCTGCATGCATGTGCTCCCAATGATGTTGATAGTACCACAAAAAGAGTAGCATGGATTACGTGGCGATCGTCAGCTTTTTGAATGCGCTTCAGCAGCAATTTGTTGAAGACCAAGGCCGCATGGCACACAAAAGTGCGGCAGCGATTGCTGCCGCACAGACATAAAAGATAGGAGAAACAAAACGGGCCGAATGATTTACTCTAAATACCGCCGCAGCGCCCGCGCGTAATGCGGGTGGCGCAGCTTGCGAAGCGCCTTGGCCTCGATCTGGCGAATACGCTCGCGCGTAATGCCGAATTCGCGCCCAACTTCTTCCAACGTGCGATAACGACCATCTTTCAGGCCGTAGCGAAGCTGAATGATCACACGCTCGCGCTCCGGGAGCTTGGCAAGCGCGGAGTCGAGTTGCTCGCGCAGCAACTGTTGCGCCGCGTTCTCTACTGGCGCGGCGCTGTGGGTATCCTCGATGAAATCGCCAAGTACCGCATCGCCTTCGGTGCCGACCGGCGACTCAAGCGAAACCGTCTGGCGCGATGCGTCGAGGGCGCGGCGCACTTTTTCCACTGGAATGTCGAGGACTGTCGCAATCTCGTCGGGCGACGGATCGCGTCCGTACTGCTGCTGGAGTTCGTTCGCGGTGCGCTTGATGCGATTAATCGTGTCGCCCACATGGACGGGCAAGCGGATGGTCCGACTTTGGTCGGCAATCGAACGGGTGATCGCCTGCCGAATCCACCATGTCGCGTAGGTGGAAAACTTGAACCCCTTGCGATGATCGAACTTCTGCGTCGCCCGCATCAGGCCGATGTTGCCTTCCTGAATCAGGTCCAGAAACGACATGCCATGGCCAAGATACTTTTTCGCAATGCTGACGACGAGCCGCAGATTGGCCTGAATGAGATGGCTGCGCGCCAACTCACCATCGTACTCCCACTGTTGCAGCATCCGCCGCTCCATAAGCGCGTAATCGCCATGGCCCAAGCTATCAGCGGCGCGCTGCCCGCGATCGATCTGCTGTGCCAGCCGCAACTCTTCCTGCTGGGTAAGAAGCCGCACGCGCCCGATGTCGCGCAAATACATGCGTACCGGATCATCAACGGCAACGCCGTCATGATCGAGTTGTGCATCAATATCGGCGTCATCGGCTTCGTGCTCAGCTTCTGAAGTAGCGCCGGGGGACAGCGCGCTAGTGGTGACATATTCGGGTTGGGTGGTTTCGTTAGGAAGGGTGGCGGTGTTGGGGATCCGCTCAGTTGCAGAGGATCGTGGCGACTGACCGTAAGCAATTGCCCGCTGTTGGCGCATAACGGGCGTCAGTAGGTTCACAGGTTCTTTCACTTCCTACCGGCTTTCTTTTAACACTGTCCGTGGCATTATGCAAAGTTACTATAGCACACATCATGGATTGTGACAAGAAGCATTTTGGTTAAGAAAAAGTAAGTTTTGTGTTACGAACACGATCGAGCGCTCTACACATCAGTGTTGCATCAGCATTCTATCATTCGTGCTATACTCGTGGCAATTATTGTGTAACTACAGCGATTACGAATATATTCCAGTTTGCGCCCTTGCGGTGGCTGCCGCGCATGGATATTTCGTCGACAGATCATAGCAGAAAGGAGCACAGGGCCGGGTGTCGAACACACCGCCCTGGTATGTACCATGACCTACACCGATCTTGATCAGTTATCGATCAACACCATCCGCACGTTGTCGATTGACGCGGTTCAGAAGGCGAACTCGGGCCACCCCGGCTTGCCGCTCGGTGCCGCGCCCATGGCGTATGTGCTGTGGACGCGCTTTTTGCGCTTCAACGCGCAGGATCCGAACTGGCTGAACCGCGATCGCTTCATTCTGTCAGCCGGGCATGGCTCGATGCTGCTGTACAGCCTGCTGTATCTCACCGGCTACGGGCTGACGCTGGATGATGTCAGGCATTTCCGCCAGTGGGGATCCAAAACGCCCGGCCATCCCGAGGCCGGCATGACGCCCGGCGTCGAAGTGACGACCGGCCCGCTGGGGCAGGGCTTCGGCAACGGCGTGGGCATGGCGATGGCCGAGGCGCACCTGGCCGCGGTATACAATCAGCCGGATCATGCCGTCATTGACCATTACACCTACGCGATTGTCAGCGACGGCGACCTTATGGAGGGCGTGGCATCCGAGGCGGCTTCGCTGGCGGGCCATCTCGGGCTCGGCAAACTGATTTACCTGTACGACGACAACAATATCTCGCTCGATGGCCGCACCGACCTCGCGTTCACCGAGAATGTGCTGGAGCGTTTCGATGCCTACGGCTGGCACACGCAGCGCGTCGAGGACGGCAACGATCTGGACGGAATCGAGCAGGCCATCCGCGCCGCGCAGGCCGAAACCATGCGCCCCTCGCTGATCAGCGTTCGCACGATCATCGGCTACGGCAGCCCGCAGGAAGGCACCAACAAAGTGCATGGCAACCCGCTGGGCGAGGAAAATGTCCGCAAGACCAAGGAATTTCTGGGCTGGCCGACCGATCAGCCGTTCCTGGTGCCGGGCGAGGTAGAGGAGCACATGCGCGCCATGGGCGCGCGTGGCGCAGAAACGCAGGCCGAATGGCAGCAGCGCTTCGATGCCTACGCCAAAGCGTACCCCGCGCAGGCCAGGCAGCTGCAGCAGGCCCACGCGCACCAGTTGCCGGATGGTTGGGACGCCGGCCTGCCCAGCTTCACGCCCGACGACGGCGAACTGGCGACCCGGCAGGCGTCCGGCAAGGCGCTGGCCGCTATTTCCGAGAAAGTGCCGTGGCTGTTCGGCGGCTCGGCGGACCTGGCAAGCTCGAATGAGATGCCAGTGAAGCCCGAGGTTGCCTTCCAGCCCGGCCACTACGAGCAGCGCAACATCTGGTTCGGCGTGCGCGAGCACGCCATGGGCGCGGCGATGAACGGCATGGCTAAGCATGGCATCATTCGCCCATACGGCGGCACGTTCCTGACCTTTTCCGACTACATGCGCGGCGCGATTCGGCTGGCGGCGCTCTCAGAAGCGCCGGTCATCTACGTGTTCACGCATGACAGCATTGGCCTGGGTGAGGACGGCCCGACCCACCAGCCGGTGGAACATCTTGCTGCCTTGCGCGCCATTCCCAATCTAGTCGTCATCCGCCCGGCCGATGCGAATGAAAGCATCACCGCATGGAAAGTTGCCATGGAGCGCAGCCACAGCCCGACCGCGCTGATCTTCAGCCGCCAGAAGCTGCCGGTGCTCGACCAAAGCAAAGTGAATTCAGCCGACAACGCGCGCAAGGGTGCCTATACGCTCATTGATGCCGAGGGCGGCCAGCCAGAGGTTATCTTGATCGCGACTGGCTCGGAAGTGTCGCTGGCGGTGGAAGCGCATGGCGAGCTTACCAGGCAGGGCGTCAAGGCGCGGGTGGTCAGCTTCCCAAGCTGGAAACTGTTCGAGGAGCAGCCGCGCGAGTACCGCGAGCAGGTGCTGCCGCCGAACGTGCGCAAACGGCTCTCGATCGAGGCGGGCGTGGCGCAGGGCTGGCGGCGCTGGGTCGGCGATGAGGGCGACATCATGAGCGTCGATACGTTTGGCGCATCGGCACCGTACAAGGAAGTGTACAAGCATTTCGGCCTGACGGTGGAGGATGCGGTGAAGCGCGCAATGGCGCTGCTGGGCCGTGGCGACGAAGCAAGCGGTGGCGGCGAGGAAGTGCCGGGCCACGCGCAGCCGTCGGAGGGACACTCCTAAAAAATGGCGTAAAAAGGCAGAAGTACGAACGCTTTGTTGCATTCATACTTCTGCCTTTTTATTTCTACCCTTCATCCGCTTCGTCAAGCCGTTCTGGATTGGTAATGCCGATCAAACGGTTCCACAAAGGATAACTGACCTCGCTCTTCGGCACGTAATAATGTCCCGCCTCAGCCGACATGTCGCCGCGCGCCGTAAACTCCTGCAATTGCTCATCCTGCAGATCGACATAGGTCGCGCCCTGCTCCAGCCGCATGCCCGCTGGCAACACAGGAATCTGCTTCAATTCATCATCGGTGAAACCGCTGAACTGGCGGTGAACATCCTTCACATCATAGGCAGTAGGAGCGTTCTTCTCCTGCTGATCAGCCGCCATGTTATTCTGCCCCGCCAGAGGATGCGGGTTCATATCAGCGCGATATTCCTCAGGGAATTGATCGCCGGGTGTAAAGCCCTGGTCGCTCATGAGAACACTCCTTTCACAAAAACAACTGCCGCATGCATGCAGCAGGATGCGTGCCTATGCAAAATGAAACAAACGTAACATGATTGTCACCTTCAATCTCTTGATTGGAGCAGGCAAATTCATATAATGATGATATTGGCTCAATGCGTGGGGTCCATGAACCAGCAACAAACATCACACCTGGAAGAACAAAATTTTACACAATCGCTGCGCGACGATGCGTTGCAGGCGCTGCTCTACGGCATGCTGGCTGTTGGGGGTGTCAGCATCTTCGCCGGGGCGATAGCGTTTCTGCTGATGGCGCAGCCTGTGTATGTGCTATTGTTTACTGTCGGGTGTACGCTGTTTGGAACCTTCTGGCTGACGCGCCGATTGCACGCGCGCGGAGCCTATCATTGGGCAGTTGCTACCTTCATGGGTGGCATGCTCGCCGCAATCGCCCTGACGATTAGCGTGTATGGCGTGCGCAACAACCTGTATCTGTTCTGCACTCCGCTTGTCGTGGGCATTGCAAGCACGCTGCTGCGCCCGGCGTCGGGCTTTCTTGTGGCGACCATTGCGGCGCTGCTGCTCGCCATTCCCGCGTATCTGTTTGGCATGGGCGCACACGTTCTGGGAGCGCCTTTCGTTTTCATGGTGCTGCTGGGCTACAGCACCGCCGCGATCACGCTCATCTCCGCGCGCAGCTTCTACACTGCCGCCGAATGGGCCATGTTCAGCTATCGCCAGGTCGAGCGGCGCGAGTTACAGCTTTTTGAAAGCGAGCACCGGCTGCAACGCGCCTTCAACGAAACCGAGTTTCTGAACAATAAACTGCAAGCGTCCAACGACGAATTGCAGCATGCGTGGGCGGCGGCAGAAGAAGCGAACCGCCTGAAATCGCAGTTCGTTGCCAACATGAGCCACGAATTGCGCACGCCGTTGAACGCGATTATCGGCTTTTCGTACATTCTCAAGCAGCAGTTGAAAGGCCCGCTGAACGAGGAACAGCATGATTATGTGCAGCGCATCTACGATTCTGGCGAGCATCTGCTGAAGCTGCTGAACGACATTCTGGACAATGCCAAGCTGGAAGCGGGACGCCTGGAATTGAACTGGGAGCCGACGCCGCTGGAGCCGCTCATCCACGACGTGCTGCTGACAACCACAAGCCTCATCGGCACTAAGCCTGTGGAACTGCGACAGGCGCTCGCAGCGGATCTGCCATTGGTGCTGTGCGATCGGCTGCGGGTTGCGCAGATATTGCTGAATTTGCTTTCTAATGCCGTCAAATTTACCGGGCAGGGCAGCATTACGCTGCGGGCGTATCCCGAGGCGCGCACCGGCGTGCGTGCTGACAACGGCACCCATCCCATGCACATCGTCATCGAGGTACAGGACACCGGAATCGGCATTGCGCCAGAGCATTTATCGCTGATCTTTGAAGAATATCGGCAGGCAGATGAGACATTGTCGCGGCAACATGGCGGCACGGGTCTCGGTTTATCCATTAGCAGGCGGCTGGTCGAGTTACATCACGGCACGTTGACGGTAGCGAGTGTGATCGGCCAGGGGTCGACATTCCGCTTTACGCTGCCAGTAGCGTCCAACATGATCGTCAGCACGCCTTCCGCACATCGCATTTCGCCGGTTCGTGAGTCACAGATTGCGATTGAAGCAGTTGCATCGTAGCGAAAAGGAGCACACGTGACCGTCGTGGAACGAGAGATTGTGCAAACCGAGCATGCGTACATTATTCTTGTCGAGGATGACCCCAATTCGTATCTCGTCATCGAAGAATTGCTGAAGCATGCCGGGTTCAAAAACGTGTATCATCGCAGCAGCGGTGCCAAAATCATTCCACTCCTTGATGTGCTGCCTGAAGTGCATCTGATTCTGATTGATATCGGGCTGCCGGGCGAAGATGGCTTTGCGCTGCTCCGGCGCATTCGCCAGCACCCCAAAGCGGCGAAGGCGCATGTTGCGGCTATCACCGCCAACCTCATGGGCGAGATGCGGCTGCGCGCCAAGGAGGCTGGCTTCGATAGCTTTATCAGCAAGCCGATTCGGCCCGATCAGATCACCGACCAAATCCGCGCTATGCTGAAAGGGCGCGCGTTCTGGTGGTAGCAGCCGGGCGTATCGCTTCAGATAACGCAGATAAACCCCGCGACGATAATCGTCGCGGGGTTTTGCATGCCGAACAAACGAGACTCGCCGCCGTTTACTGCTTCAGATAAGTGCGGAACCAGCGAATCTGCTCCTGGGCAGCGTAACGCTCATATGCCACAATATCTTCTTCAGTGATGTCAAGCGAGGCAGGCGTGATGCCGTGGCCGGTGCCGATGAACTTGAGCATGCGCGCCGGTACGCCGTCGTCCTTCACCGTTTGGAAGAAGTTTTCAGCGATGTTCACCGGCAGAAAATCGTTCTGACCATGGAAGATCAGCAATGGCGTCTTGATCTTGTCGGTGTTGTAGGCTGGTGAATCTTGCTGGAACTCCGCGACGCGCTGGAGTGGCGTGCCATTTTCCAGGAAGGCCGAAAGATCAGGATAGCCGCGATTCCATTCCACGATCATGTCGTACAAACCACACTGAGGATTGGCGGCGGAATACAGCGTCGGGTAGCGCACTACGCTTTGCAGCGTGAAATAGCCGCCGTATGAGCAGCCAGTGATGCCCACGCTGCCCGGCCTGGTCCATCCACGCGCGATCATCTGCCGGACGATATCGGCCTGCGCGTCGATGTCGATCTGACCATAATTGTCGCCATCGGCCAGCGCCAGCAAATTCGCGCCGCCCGAGCCGTAACGTCCTTGCAGCGGCACCACTAGTACCGCAAAGCCGAAGTTCGGCAGCAGCGCAAAGGGCGACTCTACGCTGGCATCCCAGCGATTGAACATGGGCGACAACGGCCCGCCTTCCTGCCACACCACGATAGGCTTATTCTTCGGTGGGAACGATTGATCGGCGGCCTGCACCAGCCAGCCGCTGTAGGTTGCGCCGCCATTACCACGGAAACTGACGGCATCCATGCGCAGGTTGGCGACCTGATGCAATTCTTCGTTGTTCCATGTCAGGCGGTACAGTGCTGTTCCGTCCCACTTCAGACGGTACATGTCGGTGGGCGTGGTGAAGGACGAGTAATCAAAAATCAACTGCTGGCTGTGGCGCGTCGAGCGCACATCGCCGATCAGGCCAAAGCTGCCGGGCTGATTGGTGATGCGCCGTACTTCACCGGATACGCGATTGTAATAATACATCCATAGATTCGTACCAGAAATCATCTGGTACACGATTTCGTCGGGCGATATAAACGCGCCCTTCGCCAGCGGATCGGCGATGGGCAGTTGATTCAATCGATGCAACGTGCTGCTGTAGAAGCGGAATGCCGCCTGGCTCGCAGCGTAATAACTGGGGAAAACGCGACCTTTGGTGCGGCCAGGATATTCGACCAACGTCATCAGCGTTTGGCCGTCGGTGCTCCATGATACATCACGAAAAATGGAGCCGTCGCCTTCACGCGCTGGCAGCACATCCTGCGTGGCGTTGGCGAAATCGAATACCCGCAATTCATTGCGCTGCAGGGCCGGGTTTTGGGCCGGAGGCAGGCGACCCAGCACATCGCGCCCAACAAACGAATTGATCAGCACGCCATTCAGTCGTTGCCGGTTCGCCATACGGTCGGGCATGGCGTCGAGCACATACGCCAGGCGGCTGCCATCCTGGCTCCAGGCAGCATGCGTAAAGTTCTGGTACGCCAGATCGAGGTCGCCAACATCCTGGAATTGGCCGCTCTGAAAGTCGTAGACCTGAAAGCGAATGCGATCATCGATGAGCGCGATCAGCACGCGCGAAGCGTTGGGAGCCAGGCTCACCAGCGACTCAGCCGGAAACGGCAATGGTTCGACCGACCATTTGCCCGTGTCCAACGACAGCAATGCCAATGCCGCGCCGCCGGTTGACCGGAATGCTGAGATGCCCGCCAACGTGCTGTTGTCGCGCCATGCGAACTGCTGCGGCGACACAATCCCCAGCGATCGCGACGGAGCAGGCAGCGGCACCTGCTCGCCGGTTTCCACGCTCATGAGCGCCGGACCATCCGGTGTCTGGATGACCAGCGCGCTGTCGTCCGGGCTGACTTCGCTCGCTGTCACGGCAACCGTGGGCTGCTGCTGCAAGGTGCCGATGCGATCCACTTCCGATGGGTTCAGGACATCCGCGGGCATTTGTTCGCCCGGACCCACCACCACGAGTGTGCTTTCCACCGCGTCAGCCGCAAATGCCGGGCTGGCAAACAGCATGCAGAGCAGTAGAACCAGTGCCAAAGACCACCGCCGCGCCATAATGTTCTCCTATAATCTTAAAAGCAGGAAAGCGCAGCGGAGCAGAAGCGTGGACCAGCATCGTTGCCGCTGTGCTAGAGACGACATATAGAACAAAGGAACAGCTATTTACAAGCGTTGCCGACCACTTAGTGTGGGAATATCATGAGTATAGCCTGTAAACATTGGCACTGTCAAGGACAAATTTGCTACGTCTTTCCGTACACATTGACGTGCTATTGTCAGCATGGTATACTTGATTGTAAAGTAATATATGCTCATCCAGAGGGGCAGAGGGACCGGCCCGTTGAAGCCCCGCCAACCACCTGCGAAGTTCTGAGTTCTCAGTTTTGAGTTATGAGTTGTGGTACACGAGACCTTAACTCAACATTCAAAACGCATAACTCAAATCTTTGGAGGCCGGTGGCAAGTCCGGCAGCGTAAGCTGGCAGATGGGGCGCGATGTGTTAAGGGAACCTCACGCTCGTCGTGGGGTCTTTTTTATGAACGACCAGCTCAATTTCAATCAACAACTCCGCCTGTGGGCCGATGAACTGCACGCGATCGCCAACGAAGGGCTGCGCTGGGAAGCCGATAATCCGTACCAGGTGCATCGTTACGGGCGCATCCGCCGGATCGCCGCCGAATTATTTGCCGCGCAGGACACGCGCAACGCCACCGAAATCGAGCGACTGTACCACGGCGAACTGACGCATATTACGCCCTACGTGGGCGGCAACGCGGCGGTGTTCAATCAGCGCGGCGAAATCCTGTTGATCCAACGCATGGATAACAAGCTATGGGCCATTCCTGGGGGCATCTTCGAAGTGAGCGAGTCAGCGGCGGAAGGCTCGTGTCGGGAGGCATGGGAGGAGACCGGCATGGCGGTCGAGGCGCTCAAACTGGTTGGCGTGTACGACTCGCGGCGGGCTGGTACGCCTACCAACGGCCATATGTATCATTTCGTGTTCCTGTGCCGCCCGCGCGATGCAGAACAGCAGCCGGTGGTTTCCAACGAAACGCTGGCTGTCGGCTGGTGTGCCGAGGATGCACTGCCGCCGTTGTCGCCGCATCATGAACGCTGGATTCCCGATGCGTTTCGCTGCTGGCAGAGCACGTGCTGGGAGGCGGTGTTTGATCACTAGAGCGTATCATATAATGATAGGGGAAAATGAGTATGGAGACAAGCCATGAACCTGCGAGAAATACTGGCTGATATTCATGCTCTTGAGAAAGAGCTTTTAGACTTTGAGCAAAAGTATGGTATTCGCTCAGAGACATTTTTTGCAGCCTACACCAGCGGCGAAGAGCCTGAAGATGATGCCTGGGTCTTGGACTTTGGCGAATGGGCAAGTATCTATCGTACATGGCTTACCCGTCAAGCTGAGTACCGTACTGAAGTTCAGAGAATCCAGCATCAAGCACCGAGCTTAGAAGGTCTCATTCGAGTCGTTGCATGAATAATCCGCTACGAACTCCAGAAGATTATGAACTGTTTCTCTACACGCTATCTGAGCAGTTCGAGTCGGTGCGTCGTTCCACTGTAACGTTCATCCGTCGCGGCGCATCTCTTGCGCGAGTGGCAGGTGAATTCACATTTGACGCCGACTTTCGTCTTGTTGTTCGTGAACGTGTTCTGTATGATCGTCTTCCAGCCGTTATTGACGAGTATGGCTATGAAGTATAGCAGGGTGATGAGAAGCTTTTTTGGTATGATTCTCAGCCACACCCGAATGATCCTGGATTGCAAAGTACGCATCCCCACCACAAACACGTTCCGCCTGATATCAAGCATCATCGCATTCCTGCTCCCCATATGAGCTTTACTCAACCAAATCTGCCTGCACTTATTCGTGAAATTGCGTTGCTTATGGAACAACGAAACACTGCATAATTAGAGGTGATCATGTCAAGCAATAATAAACCAACCTATCTCGAATCACTCGCGCGGCGCGTGCTCATTTACGACGGTGCCATGGGCACCAGCATTGATACATTCGATCTGACTGCCGAGGATTACGGCGGCGAGCGCACGTTCGGCGCGCGTGACTACCTGACGCTCACCCGCCCGGATGTGATCGGGCAGATTCACACCTCATTCATGGAAGCCGGCTGCGACGTGCTGGAAACCAACACGTTCCAGGCCACCCGTCTGCGTCTGGAGGAGTGGGGATTAGCGGATCGCACCGCCGAACTCAACCGCAGCGCCGCCCAGCTCGCCCGCCGCGTGGCCGACCGCTATGAGGCGCAGGATGGCCGCCCGCGCTACGTCGCTGGCTCCATGGGGCCGACCGGCAAGTTGCCCTCGTCGAACGACCCGGCGCTGTCGGACATTACCTTCGATGAGCTTTCGGAGATTTTCCGCGAGCAGGCGGTCGCGCTGATCGAGGGCGGCGTGGATGTGCTGCTGGTCGAGACCAGCGTGGACATCCTGGAGGTCAAGGCCGCGCTCGATGGCATCCGCCGCGCGAAGCAGGAGACCGGCAGCAACGTAGCCGTGCAGGCCCAGATCTTCCTCGACCTGTCGGGCAAGATGCTGCTCGGCACCGAGATACCAGCCGTGATCGCCACGCTGGAGGCCATGCCGGTGGACGTGATCGGCCTGAACTGCTCGACCGGGCCGGAGCACATGCGCGAGGCGATTCAGTACCTGTGCAAGCATTCCCGCAAGCTAATCTCGTGTGTTCCCAACGCTGGCCTGCCGCTGGAGGTGGACGGCGCGACCGTCTACCCAATGGAGCCAGAGCCGTTCGCCCGCATCCTGGGCGAGTTCGTGCATGACTACGGCGTCAACGTGGTCGGCGGGTGCTGTGGCACTCAGCCAGCTCACATCGCCCGGCTGCGCGAAGTGGTAGGCTACGATACCGCGCCGGCCGAGCGCGGCGTGGAATACATTCCGAGCGTGTCGTCCGGCATCAAGGCCAGCGCGCTGCACCAGGACGTGACGCTCATGCTGATCGGCGAGCGCGTCAACACGCTTGGTTCGCGCAAGGTCAAGCGGCTGCTGCTCAACGACGATTACGACCGTGTGCTGGAAGTGGCACGCGACCAGGTGGACAGCGGCGCGCATGCGCTCGACGTGTGCGTGGCGATGACCGAGCGCTCCGACGAGAAGGAGCAGATGGTCACGCTGCTCAAGAAGCTGACCATGAACGTCGAGCTGCCGCTGATGATTGACACGACCGAGGCCGACGTGCTGAAGGCCGCGCTGGAGACCTATCCGGGCCGCGCGATCGTCAATTCGCTCTCGCTTGAGGGCGGGCGCGGCGAAAAGATTGACCGCACCATGCCGCTGGTGGCGCGCTACGGCGCGGCCACGGTCGCCATGACGATTGATGAAGAAGGCATGGCGCACACCGCCGAGCGCAAGCTGGAAGTCGCCAAGCGCATCGCGCAGATCGCCAGGGATGAATACGGCGTGCCAAACGAGGCGCTGATCTATGACGTGCTGACCTTCCCGATCACAACCGGGCAGGAAGAACTGCGCCGCGCGGCAATCGAAACGCTCGACGGCATCCGGCTGGTCAAGCAGGACGTGACGGGCTGCTTCACGACGCTGGGCGTGTCGAACCTGAGCTTCGGCGTCAAGCCGCACGCCCGCGCCGCGCTCAACTCGGTGTTCCTCAAACATGCCGCCGAGGCCGGGCTGGACAGCGCGATCATCAACCCGGCGCATGTCATGCCATATGCCGAGATTCCGGCGGAGCAGATCGAAATCTGTGAAGATTTGATCTTCAACCGCCGCGAGGATGCGCTGGCGCGCTTTATTCAATTTTATGAGGAAACCGAGGCGGCTGAGGCTGAGACAAAAGCTGATCCGACCGAGGGCATGACCGTCGAGCAGCGCATCCACTGGAAGATCGTTCACCGCATGAAAGAGGCAATTGAGGCCGACATTGACGAAGCGGTGAACAAGCGGCTCGCGGCGCGGGGCATGGCGATTGGCGATGCGGCATCAAAGGAAGTCAATGCCGAAACAGAGGCTACGCCGCAGGGTGATGCGGCGGTGGACGTGCTTAACGGCGTGCTGCTGCCGGCCATGAAGGAGGTCGGCGACCTGTTTGGCTCCGGCCAGCTTATTCTGCCATTCGTGCTGCAAAGCGCCGAGGTCATGAAGAAGGCCGTGGCGCATCTTGAGCAGTACCTCGACAAGCTGGAAGGCACGACCAAGGGCAAAGTTGTGCTGGCGACGGTCTACGGCGACGTGCATGACATCGGCAAGAATCTGGTCAACACGATTCTGTCGAACAACGGCTACACCGTGTACGACCTCGGCAAGCAGGTGCCGATCAACACGATCATCGAAAAGGCGGTCGAGGTCGGCGCGAACGCGATCGGTTTGTCAGCGCTGCTGGTCTCCACATCGAAGCAGATGCCGCTGTGTGTGCAGGAGCTGTACAAGCGCGGCCTGAGCTTCCCGGTGCTGGTCGGCGGCGCGGCGATCAACAAGCAGTACGGCCAGCGTATCTCATTCGTCGCCGACGAGGAACCATACGAGCCGGGCGTGTTCTATTGCAAGGACGCCTTTGAGGGTCTGGAAACCATGGATAAGCTTTCCGATCCGGAGGTTCGTACTGCGTTTGTGGAGCAAACCAAGCATGATGCGGCGAATGTGCTCTATCAGAAGGCGCGTGGCCGGGTGGCGCTGGCCGAGCTTGGCAAGGCGACCGTGAACGACACCACCCGCTCGAACGTGCGGGATGTGCCGGTGCCGACGCCGCCGTTCTGGGGCGCGCAGGTCGCCACGCGCATCAAGCTGCAGGATGTCGTTGACTGCCTGGATCGCAATGCGCTGTATCGCTTGCAGTGGGGCGCGAAGAACGCCAAGGGTGAGGCATGGGAAAAGCTCAAGGCCGAGTTCGACGTGAAGGTGCGCGACCTGGTGCGCGAGGCCGAACATGAAGGCTGGCTCCAGCCGAGGGTCGTGTATGGCTACTTCCCGGTGCAGAGCGCTGGCAACGAGCTGATCGTGTACGATCCATCGTCGATTGCATCCGCGAAGACACGCGAAGAGACGCGAAATAAAGAAGATGGTTCGCGCGCCTTCGCGCTACTTCGCGGATCGGAACTGCGTGAGCTGACGCGCTTTGTGTTCCCGCGCCAGCCCGAGCGCGAGCGGCTGTGTTTGGCGGATTACTTTCGTCCGGTGGACAGCGGCGAATTCGACGTGGCAGCGTTCCAGATTGTCACCATGGGCCGCGCCGCCGCCGAGTTGACCGACAAGTTACAGAAACAGGGCGATTACAGCCGCTCGTACTTCATTCATGGCCTGAGCGTGTCGCTGGCCGAAGCGCTGGCCGAATATTCCAATCGGATCGTGCGGCAGGGGTTGGGGCTGAAGGGCGAGCAGGGCAAGCGTTATTCGTGGGGCTACCCGGCCTGCCCGGAACTGGACGAGCATGCCAAGCTGTTCCAGATTCTTCCGGCTGAAAAGATTGACGTGGAACTGACCGAGTCGTTTCAGCTTGTGCCGGAGCAGAGCACGGCGGCAATCGTCATCCACCACCCGGACGCCAAATACTTCTCGATTGGCTCGGCCCGCGACCGCGCCGAGAGCGACGTGGCGGGTGTCACGGCGGGCTAGGCGAGCCGTGATGCACAGAGGGCACAGCGACCGCAATCGCTGTGCTCTTTTTTGTTTGTAGAACGAAATGATTGCAGGTCTGTAAGAGGTGGGCTGCATATAAGATATTGCCTTAGCACTGCAG
>DASTWM010000202.1:0-9102 GCA_035765855.1 Roseiflexaceae bacterium | reverse complement strand
ACGCACCGACCGCATCGCTATCGCGCAGGTCATCCAGGCGCAGTTGAAGGACGTCGGCATCGAAGTAGGCTTTGAAACACAAGAGTCGGCGGCCTGGTCGGGTAAGTGGCGCAACGGCGAATGGGAAGCAGTCGTCAGCGGCTGGGTGCTGCCCGCCGATCCGAGCTTCACCAGCCTGTTCGCATGCGACGGCGGGAACAACATGACCGGCTATTGCAGCGAAGAACTCGACAAGTACATGAACGAGTCGGACACCAAGTTCGAGCTGAGCGAGCGCAAGCCGCTGCTCGACAAGGCGCAGGTGCTGCTGGCCGAAGAAGCCTTCTCGCTGCCGCTGTATTACAATGTTACACCAACCGTTGTGTCGGATCGGCTGGGCAACTTCAAGCCAAGCGGCACGAACCTGGGCAGCTTCTGGAACGTGTACGAGTGGACATTGTCGTAGGTCTTTCAGCACGGAGCGCAGTGCAATTGATCGTCGGGCAACCAGCATGCTGCGCTCGTGCGGTCATGAGCATGCGCTCCGTATCTAAAAACGGCCAGAGAAAAATGAAATAAGCATTGAAAATATGTTATTTCGAGCGGAGCGAGCAACCAATCTGGAGCGATTCCTCGCTTCGCTCGGAATGACAGGTTATGTACTTTGATTTGATTTGGTGCCTTGACCAGGTGATGTGACGTTACATGAACGGAATAACAATGACGAGCGGCAAGGGACATGGACGATTGTCCACTGCTTCACCGCTCGTCAAAGCTTTCGTCCGTCGCCACAACTGCGGAGGACGCGATGGCCAGGTATACGCAGCGCCGATTGCTGCAGATGATTCCGCTGCTGCTCGGCATTTCGATGATTATTTTCCTGATCATTCAGGCCGCTCCAGGTGGTCCCGAAGCCATCTTTCTTGAGCGCGGCACGTTCGTCGATCCGCAGGTGATCGAGAGCTTTCGCCGCCGCCTGGGCCTTGATCAGCCAATTTACATTCAGTATATTCGCTGGTTCGGTGCCATGCTGAGCGGCGATTTTGGCGTGAGTTTCAGCACCGGGCGTCCGGTTGCGCAGGTGATTCTGGAGCGCCTGCCGGCAACTGTCGAGCTTATGGCATTGTCATTCGTATTTGCCGCCATCGCCGCCCTGCCGCTGGGAATCTACAGCGCGTATCGCCAGTACAGCCTGCTCGATCTGAGCGCGACGACCTTTTCCTTTCTGGGCATGGCCATGCCGGTGTTCTGGTTCGGGCTGATTTTGCAACTGGTGTTTGCGGTGAGGCTCGGCTGGCTGCCAACGTCTGGGCGTACCACCGTTGGTAATGAGTCGCTGTGGAACCAGGTGCAGCACCTTATTTTGCCCGCTGTGGTGCTTTCCATCCGGCAGATCGCTGGCTGGTCGCGCTACATGCGGGCGTCGCTGCTCGACATTATTCACGCCGACTATGTACGCACGGCGCGCGCCAAAGGCTTGTCAGAGCGCACAGTTATTCTGGGCCATGCGGTCAAAAATGCCCTTATTCCAGTCGTGTCAATTATGGCGCTTGATCTGGCGGGCCTATTTTCCGGCGCAGTGATCACAGAAACCATTTTTGGTTGGCCCGGCATTGGGCGGCTGTTCGTGCAGTCCATGTTTGCTCGCGATTATCCAGTATTGATGGGCATTTTAATGATCGGTTCGTTCATGGTGGTGTTCTTCAACCTTATGGCCGACCTGCTGTACGGCTGGCTGGATCCGCGCATCAGTTATCAATAAGAGCCATGCGATTGTTTGTCCAGCCTTTTGGTGGAGCAGTTCGAGCGTGCAACCGTCGCATGGGTGATAGCACTATATAAGGGAATGACATGGCAGTACAAGGTCAGACGATTACGCCGAGCCAGGACATGACTAGTCGGCCGGCGCGGTCACAGCGGAGCCTGTTCTGGCACAAATTTCGTCGCCACAAGCTGGCGGTGCTATCAGGCGCTGTGCTCATATTCTTCATTGTGCTGGTCGCGCTTGCACCATGGATCGCGCCCTACACATTCGACTCGATTGATACCAAAAACATTCGCAAGCCGCCCTCACTCGCGCACATCATGGGCAGCGATGATCTGGGCCGCGATCTGTTCACGCGCATTCTGTATGGCGGGCGCATTTCGCTCACCATTGGCATCTTTAGCGCCCTGGTGGCGACGGTGGTCGGCGCGGTGCTTGGCGCGGTCGCTGCGTTCTACGGCGGCTGGCTCGACAACATCATTATGCGATTGACCGATGTTGCGTTCGCAATACCGGCATTGCCGCTGCTGATCATCCTGAGCTCATACGCAAACTCATCCATTCCAATCATGATTTTGATTATTGGTGCCTTGAGCTGGATGGGCACGGCTCGCGCGATACGCGGCGTGGTGTTGTCAATCAAGGAACAGGAATTTCTGACCGCCGCGCGCGCGATTGGCGTGAGCGACAGGGCGATGATTTTCCGTCACATTCTGCCGAACGCAATCACGCCGATCATCGTCGGCGCGACGCTCGGCGTCGGCAATGCGATTATCACCGAATCATCGTTGAGTTTCCTGGGGCTGGGCGTGGCACCACCGACGCCGAGTTGGGGCAACATGCTGCAAGACGCGCAGAGCACCATGGCGACCAAACCGTGGCTGACGATTTTTCCTGGCCTGGCGATTCTGATCACGGTACTGTGCGTAAATTTCCTGGGCGATGGCCTGCGCGACGCGCTCGACCCGCGCACGAAAGTGTAGCGTAAGCGCTTATCGCTTTTCACAAGGAGACAGGGAGTAACCGCTATGCGATTTGCGGGAAAGGTCGCGCTGATCACCGGCGCAGGTAACGGCATCGGACAGGAAATTGCACGCCGCTTCGCTGCCGAGAGCGCGACGGTTGTGATTGCCGACATCAACGCCGAGGCGGGCGAGCAAACCGCCGCCGAGATTTCCTCGCATGGCGGGCAGGCCGTAGCCATTCAAACAGATGTCGCCGACGAGCAGCAGGTTGCGGCACTGGTCGCGCAGGCGATTGAACGCTGCGGCCAGATCGACATTTTGGTCAACAATGCTGGCGTGGTCGCGCACAAACTGCTGATCGAGATGGACCGTGCAGCATGGGATCGACAGATTGCCGTGCAACTCACCGGCCCGTTTCTTATGTCCAAACATGTCGCGCGCCACATGATCGACCGCGCGATCTACGGCCGGATCGTCAATATTTCGTCGGTCGCCGCGCTGATGGGCCGTGTCAAAGGCGGCGCGCACTGCGCATCCAAAGGCGGCCTGACCATGCTGACCAAGGTGCTGGCGATGGAACTCGGCGCGCATGGTATCACAGTCAATGCCGTCGCTCCCGGTCTGGTTGAGACAGAAGCGCAACGCGAAGAAATGAATCTGTCAGACGACTACAAACAAAGCTATTTGCAGGAATTGCCGCTCGGACGGCTCGGCCAGCCGGGCGACATCGCGCAGATGGTGCTGTTCCTCGCCTCGCCCGACGCGGCATGGATCAGCGGGCAGCTTCACGTTGTTGATGGCGGCCTCATGGCCGGGCATCTGTCGTTTCAGGGAGTTCACGATTTTACCATGCTCCATGGCACCGGCATGGGCACGAGCGAACACGAAACAGGAGGTGTGCTGTGACGGAATCACCTGTGCGCTGGGGCGTGCTCAGCACGGCAAATATTGGCCGCGCGGCGGTCATTCCGGCGATTCACGGCGCACGCAACAGCACGCTGGTCGCGGTTGCCAGCCGCGACGGCGAGCGTGCCCGTGCCTTCGCGGATGCCAACACCATTCCGCAGGCATACGGCAGCTACGAGGCGCTGCTGGCGGCGGACGACATTGACGCCGTGTACATTCCACTGCCGAACAGCATGCACAAGGAATGGGTCATCAAGGCCGCGCAGGCTGGCAAGCATGTGCTGTGCGAAAAGCCGCTGGCGCTGGACGCCGACGAGTGCATGGCGATGGAAGCCGCCGCGAACAAGGCAGGCGTGCTGCTCATGGAAGCGTTCATGTACCGCTTCCACCCGCGCACCGAGCGCGTGCAGGCGATTGTGCGCAGCGGGCTGCTGGGCGACGTGAAACTGGTGCGGGCGGCATTTACCTTTCGCGTGACCAATCCCCACAACATCCGCTTTCAGGCCGATCTGGGCGGTGGCGCGCTCATGGACGTTGGCTGCTATTGCGTGAACATCGGGCGCACGCTGGCCGACGCCGAACCAGTCGAGGCGCAGGCCTTTGCCACATGGAGCGCCAGCGGCGTTGACGAGCAATTGCTCGGCATGTTGCGTTTCCCAAATGGCATGGCGCTGCAATTCGATTGCGCGCTGACGCTGGCGCGGCGCGAAACGTACGAAGTGGTCGGCACGGACGGCGTGCTCGAAGTTCCGGCGGCGTTTCTGCCCGGCACAGGCGATATGACGATCACCATTAATCGCGGGCGGCATGGCACCGATGTGGAGCAGATCTCCGGCGTTGACGAATATCAATTGATGGTTGAGCATTTTGCTGATTGCATACTGCATAATCACGCGCCGCGCTACACGGCTAGCGAAGCCGCCGCCAACATGCGCGCTATTGAAGCATTGCAGCGCTCGGCGCGCAACAACGGGCGACCAGAGCAGGTCGAGAATTGATGAATAAGGGTGTTGAAATGGCTCCGTTAGATGGCAAAGTGACCCTGGTGACGGGCGCGGGGCGTGGCCTTGGTTGGGGCGTGGCGCGGGCGCTCGGCATGGCGGGCGCGCGGGTGTGCGCCACCGACATCAACGCCGACGAACTGGCGCAGGCGGGCGACGACCTGCGTGCCGACGGCAGCGACGGCATGACCGCGCTGCTGGACGCCGCCGATTTCCAGGCATTCCAGAGCGTGGTGAATGACGTCGTGGCGCGCTGGGGCCGGATTGACGCAATCGTGCATTGCGGCATCCTGATGCCGCTGATTCGCTTCGAGGACACGCCGCACGAGTTGTGGTGGCAGCAGATTTACGTTGGTCTGGGCGGGCTGTACAACGGCACGCGCGCCGCGTGGGATGTCATGAAGCGGCAGGGCGGCGGCCACATCATCGGTATCGCCAGCGGCTCCAGTGTGCGTGGCTTCCGCGATGAGGTAGCCTATTGCACTGTGAAGCACGGCCAGGAAGGCTTTCTCAAAGCGCTGTCACTTGAGTCCGCGCCGTACAAGATTGCCCTTAATTCGATGGGGCCGGGAAAGCCGATCAAGACTACCCGTATTACGCGCGCCGAATATGCACAGCTTTCTGACGAAGAAAAAGCGCAATGGGCTGATCCGGTGGAGCTTGGCCGCGCCTTTGCTTGGCTGATAGCGCAGCCGCCGGAGCGCTTCAGCGGCATGCGCATGGACGCCGGAACGATCGCCGACACGATCGCTGCCGAAGGGTTTGATTTCGCCTTTGCGCCAGAAAAGGTCACGCTGTATCCCGACGATTTCCGCGCTCGGCAAACCTGGTACGAGAATTACGAAGACTGACAAAATGACAAACTGTGCGTTCGGCCTTCGTCCTTGGTCATGTGCTAATACAGAAAGAACGTTATGGCAGCTACAACAACTATTCTGATCGCCAGCTACCTTGAGCCGGAGCATGTCGAGCGTATCCGGCAGATCAGCCCGCAGGTCAACGTCGTTTACGCGCCGGAGCTGATTGCGCCGCCGCGCTACCCGGCTGATCACACCAACAAAATCGTCCGTTCCGCTGAAGACGAGGCGCGCTGGCGCGAACTGCTGCGGCAGGCCGATGTGCTGTTCGACTTCGACCACACGCACCACGACGACTTGCCGGAGCTTGCGCCACAACTGCGCTGGGTGCAGGCGACCAGCGCCGGTATCGGCCAGTTCGTGCGGCGGCTGCGTTACGCCGAGCGCATGCCGAGTACCATATTTACTACCGCGAGCGGCGTCCATGCCCAGCCGCTGGCCGAGTTCTGCATCATGGCGATGCTGATGTGGAGCCGCAACTACTGGCAGATGCAGCGCGATCAGCAGGCGCGGCGCTGGGAACGCTTTGGCGCGACCGACCTTCAGGGGCGCACGCTGGGCGTTGTCGGCGTGGGGAATGTGGGCCGCGAGGTGGCGCGCATGGCGCAGGCGCTAGGCATGCGCGTACTTGGCAACAAGCGCACGGTTGCGGGCGTCGATCCGGCTGCGCTGCATCTTGATGCGCTGTATGGGCCAGATGAATTGCCGGAACTATTGCGCCAATCCGAATATCTGGTGCTGATTGCGCCGCACACCGACGAAACCCAGAACCTCATCGGCGCGGCAGAGCTGGCGCTGCTGCCCAAGGGCGCGTTGTTAATCAATATCGGGCGCGGCACGATCATCGACGAGCCAGCGCTGATCGCGGCGCTCGAAAGCGGTCACCTGGGCGGCGCGGCACTCGATGTGTTCGCCGCCGAGCCGCTGCCCGCCGAAAGCCCGCTGTGGAGCATGCCGAATGTGCTGATCAGCCCGCACTCGGCCAGCACCAGCGACCGCGAAAACGCGCGTTTGACCGATCTGTTCTGCGACAATCTCCAGCGCTGGCTGGCGGGCGAGCCGCTACGCAATGTGCTGGATGTGGCGCGGTTGTATTGAAGGTATTTCAACTCCCATGTGCTACGGATATGCGGAGTGAAACTTCACAGCCTGCGTGGTTGCCGACGGAGCTAGCTCCGTCGGCGTTGCGGTAGTGGTCGGGGTAACAGTTGTGGTGGCTGTCACCTCCTGAACCGGCGTTCCTTCCTGCGCGGGTGCTTCCTCCACCGAGGTCACGGTCAGAACTGATGTCGCCGTGATCGTGCTGGTAGCTGTCGCAATGTTTGTCGGCGTGGCAGTCGCCGTCGATGTGGCGCTAGCGGTCGGCGTGCTGCTGGCTGTAGGTGTCGCCACGTCTGTCGGTGTCATGGTGTCCGTCGGCGTGATCATGACCGTCGGTGTGACGATTGTTGTGGGTGTAATTATGGCCGACGGCGTGACAACCGCCGTCGATGTTGCCGTGGCCGTTGGTGTAATGGTAGCGGTCGGCGTGACCATCGCTGTCGGTGTCATGGTGACGGTAGGCGTCACAATCGCCATCGGCACCTCCGTGATTGTCGGCACCACAACCGCCGTCGGCAAAACATTAACTTCCGCGACGGCAGCAACGGGCGCAAGCGGCTTCGGCGTCACTGTGGGAACCGCCGATGGAGTGGCGGTAGGCGCAGCAGTAGGCGCTGGCTTGCTCATGCCGACCATGGCACCGAACATATTGATCAGATCAATCGTCAGGCTGCGGCTCGCGCCGGATCCGCTCGCGCCCACGGCTCCGGCATTCGTACCCTGCAACGATATCACCAGGCCACGGCCAAGATCCGCGCCGATCAGGGCCAGCAGCAGGCCGCCCGCCAGAAAGAGCGACAGCCGCTTCCAGCGCGGCCAGCGGCGCGCGGCGCGGGCGTGGCTTGCTTGATACATTGGTGATCGGTTCATATATTCACCTCTTGCGCACGCTCAGGGCGTGGGTACTGCGTTATGCCAAACATCGGGCAGCGCGTCGGCGTACAGCGCTGTGGCGAACCACGTCCATTCCTGAGCGTATAAATCGGTCGGAGCGCCCCAGTAGATTCCCGTAGTGCCGTAATTCGAGCTGCTCACAATCTCATTCACATACAGCGTGTTGGCCGCCGCCGGATCGAGCGTGAGCAGCGCGGCCATGGCTCCCGCTGTGCCGACCATGCTCGACTTTTTCTCGATCAGCGTGCCGTCATGTCCATACACTGCCCCTACCTCGCCTTTACGAGCAACTTCGTCGCGCAGGAAACCAGCCTGGCGCAAATAGGCATTCGCGCGGCCATCGCCCGACCAGCGCAGGTCGAGCGCAACCCGCCAGTAGGTGCGCGTCGCGTCGTAGCTGTACTGCGTGCTGTCCTTGTTGTCCAGGTGCAGCGGCACCAGCTGGCCGGTCGCCTGATCAAGGCCGACCCAATCGGGCGGGAGACCTGCCGACTTCGCCATGCCAAGCGGCGCTGCCGACGCATCGAAGAGCACCTGGTAGCTTGAGTTAATCACCTCATTCCAATCGTGATCTTTGTCAACTTCCTGGAAAATCCGGTAGGCATAGGGCGAGAAGTAGCTTGGATTCAAGGCAATGATCTGCGTTCGCGTCGCCCAGTCGCCGCCGGTCAGGTACGGCACGCCGTTGACTGTCACGACCGTGCGCTGCCAGATCGCCTGAACCATGCGCACGCCAGCCGCGCGTAGCGCCGGGTCGTTCCAGCGCTTGCTTGCCATGAGCAGGGCCAGCGCCGTGTCGGTGTCCGCGTCGGTTGCAACATGCGCGTCAACGACAGCGCCGTTGCGCCAGAGCCAGTGCAGGCTGCCGTCGGAGGCTAAGATGTTGGCTTGCGTCCAGTTCCACGCCCGGTCGAAGCTGGCGCGGTCGCCTGTCCATGCCGCGCGCAGCAACGCATACGACTGCGCTTCCGAGGTGACGGTGCCGCTGGCATCGACATATGCGCCGTTCTGCTCGAAGCGGCTGCTCATGTAGGCCGCGCCAGCACTGAGCAGACTCGTTTCGGTGGCCCCCGCATGGTCAACTTTCCACAGCTCAACTGTCTGCTGCGGGTGCAGCTTGCCTGCCACGGGCGCGATTGTCCAACGCTTGACTAAGTGGGCGTTGTGCAGCGCATCGAGTGCCACCGTATTATTGGTTGCGACGAAGTCCTTCTCAAGATCGGGAATAATGACCAGATAATCAACCGTTCGCCAGTCATCATGAAAGACGCCGCTGCGAATGGCCGGGTCCGACGCGACCTTCCAATGGCTGTGCGCGTTGGGAAACGCCGGGCCGCCAAGCCCAGGCTCGTGCAGATCGGTCCACATGTCGTCGCGAATGATCAGCTTGCTTTGGGCGGGAACGTGCTGCTTGATCCACACAAGCGCATCGCGCGCCGCCTGGTCGGGATGTTCCTGATAAAGCGGCATGAGCGTGCCGGACGCCAGGTAGCCGGTGCTCAGCGCAGCGACCATCAAGACCGCGAGCGTGCCAGCCATCCAGTTGGATACATGATCGAATAGCATGGCGACCAGCACGCCCAGATTGAGGCACAGGAACGGAATCGCAAGCAGCACGTAGAAGTCGAACACCA
>DASTWM010000201.1:0-3011 GCA_035765855.1 Roseiflexaceae bacterium | reverse complement strand
GCTGGTAATGTGTGGGTCGAGCCGTTCGAAGCTAAACGGCACCTGTCCTGTGACCTCAACGGTCAGTGGCACCGTTTTGGTAATTAGTTGGTCAATGCGAATGCTCAAGTCATCTGGTGTGGTAAATGTCGTTACCTGATTGAGATTAGGACGATTTGGCACGACGTTGACAGGAACTTTATGCTCGCCCGCACCGAGCCCGCTCAGATCAACATACGCTCGAAAATCACTCGACAGGAGCCTTGAGGTGGTTTCCTGATCGCTTTCCACGGTAAGATTGACCGATGGGAGATCGGTCACCTGCTCGCCATTTGTGCTGTTGATGAGCGTCAGGCCGGGCGAAAGATTGTCGGCGGTGACGGGAATCGTGCCGAGCGCAGTGGTGCGGTCAGGATTTTCGGTGTACGAGACAAACAGCCACAGCGCCAGCCCAAGCCCCAAAGAAAGCGCAATGCGAAGTCCGGTGGTGCGCAAACGAATCATTTGGCAGTCTCCTCAAGCGGTATCTTGAGCAAACCCGCCAACAAGTAGCGCAATCGTGACTCATTCAGATAACTCACAATGCGGCCATCATTCATGAGCGAAATGGCACCGGTTTCTTCGGATACGACCACCGCAATCGCATCGGATTGCTCGGTGATGCCTTTGGCAGCGCGGTGGCGCGTGCCGTAGCGCCGTTGCCCAATGACATCCTCGCTCAGCGGCAGCACGACATTTGCCGCCAGAATACGTTTGCCGCGAATGATGACCGCCATGTCATGCAGTGGCGAATTCGGATAAAAGATATTCAGCAGCAACGGCACCGCCAGCCGGGAGTCGAGCAGCACGCCACGGTCGGCATACTCCTGCAGTCCGGTTTCGCGCTCGATGACCATGAGCGCGCCGATGCCCTGCTGCGAAAGCTGTTGCGCCGCGCGTGCCACGCCGTTAATCGTGTCGAGCAACTCAGATTGATTGGCGCGGCTGAATGGACGCCCGAACAAATCCCCCGTCCGGCCCAGGCTCTCCAGGGCGCGCCGGAGTTCAGGCTGAAACAAAATAGGAATCGCAACAAACAGCGCAGGCTGAATGGCATTGCGCAGCAGCCACGTCAGCGTATCAAGCCCCTGAAGCAGCGAACTGAGCAAAATGGAGATTGTCAGCAGAATACTAATGCCGCGCAGCAGTTGCACGGCACGCGTCCCTCGAATAACACCCAGCAACCAATAGAAGATCAGCGAAACGATCAGAATATCGAGCAGCCCGAGTGGATTCGTTACAGGATTTAATCGCGCAAGAAGACGCAGAACATCTGACATAACAGTATGAAGTTCAGAGTTACAAGACCGATATGACGACCAGAGCCCCCATTATAACAAGCTTCCTCGCTTCTAACTCTGAACTTTCAATGAGAACTTCATGCAGGCGTTTGCTGTTGTTGTTGCAGCATACGCTTGGCCGCCGCCTGTAATGCCTCCACGCGTTCGGTTTCAATGTTCGGCATCTTGGCAAGACGACCATACAGGCGCAGCGCCTGTTCGTATTCGCCACGGCGCATCAACACATCGGCAAGCTGATAATATGGTTCAGAATCAGTCTGATCCAGGGCAATAATCTGGTGCAGTTCGGCAATCGCATTATCAAGATCACGCTGTTGGAGCGCTATGCGAACGATCTGCTTCTTTTCATTAATCGCGTCCCTGGTGCGCCCCGCCAGCGTGTACATGAGCGAGAGCCAGTTCCGCGCGTCGAGATCGTTCGGAGCAATCCTGACAATTCGGTCGTACATGGCGCGCGCTTGCTCTTGCTGGCCGAGCGTCCAGTACACCTCGGCGGCTTGCTGCAAGCTCGACACCGCGTCTTTCATCTGTCCGGCTTTGCGCTGCAACTCGGCCACACGGCTCAAGCCATCCAGACCGCGATCAAGGTAGCCGCGCCGCATGCAAAGTTGTGCCAGCCGCCGGCCATTCGCAATGTTATTTGGCGCGAGTTGCGCACCGTATTCAAGCGTCTCAATCGCCTTATCAAGATCCTGACGTTCTTCGTAATAGGTAGCAAGTTCGTCAAGTTGCGTCAGCGCCTCGTTCAGCTTGCCCTGGCGGAAATACACATCCGCCAGCTTGGTGTAAATTGCCCGGTCATATGGCAGAAGCTGTTTGGCCTGCTGCAACGCCTGCTCCGCCCCATCCAAATCGTCGGACGCAGCATAGGCCTCAGCCATGCGCCGCACTAACTCACCCTGTGTAAGTGGCGTCGAAAATGGATAGCGGCTTTGCGCGTCAAGCGGCGGCGCATGGTTTGCCACAGTATGCCCTGCGCGAAGCTGCTCCAGCGCCTCGTTGGCCTGCCCAAGCGCAATGTAGCTATCGGCCAACGCCTGGTGAACGAGCACGGCAGGTAACATGGGATCTTCATCAACTGCCAACAAATCGCGCGCTTGTTCAAGCTCCAGCAGTGCCGACTGATGCTGCTGGTGGTTCTGCAGAATAATGCCCAGAATGTAGTGCAAAATGCCGACATCTGACACAATCAATGCAGCGCGGTATTCAGCCAGCACCTCATTGAGAAAGGAAGACTGCGCCTTTAGCCGTTTCAGCAGTGTGTCCAACGATTGCCATACGGCTCCAGGCTGATCACCCATGAGCGCAAGCGTCATGTTGATGCGGGCAACGCCAGCAACATCTTCCTTATCAAGTTCGAGCGCCTGCCGAAACTCCCCAAGCGCAGCCTCATACCGTTCAAGCTTAAGCAGTGCCTGGCCGTATTGCGCGCGGAGCTTCGCCGATTTGGGCGCCCATTGCAAGATCTGGCGATATTCCTCCAGCGCCTTGTTGGTCTGGCCTATGCGGAAGTAGGCACCAGCAACCAGCAGGCTCTGCTCCAGCGCTTCGTCCGTGCGGCCAGCTTGCTTGAGCAGGTCGGCCAGTTTGGCGCGCGCGTTCGTGGTGTCGGGTGAAAGCTCAATCAAGCGATAATATACGTCGATGGCGCGCTTACCTTCGTTGCGAACCGTGTATGTGTCAATCAGTAAT
>DASTWM010000200.1:0-3337 GCA_035765855.1 Roseiflexaceae bacterium | reverse complement strand
CAACGTGATCGTCTTTCTGGCGGGTCTCCAGACCATCCCCGACACCTTCTACGAGGCCGCCATGGTCGATGGCGCGAACACCTGGCAGCGTTTCCTGCACATTACTCTGCCGCTGCTCAGCCGGACGACGCTGTTTGTCATCGTGCTGACAACCATCTCGTACATGCAGGTGTTCATTCCCATGCAGGTGATGACCGGCGGCGGCCCCCTGAACTCGACGCGCACCATGGTGTTAAATATCTGGAATCAAGCATTTCAATATCTTAAAATGGGCTACGCCAGCTCGATGTCGGTGGTGCTGCTGCTGATGCTGCTGGTGATTACACTGATTCAGCTCCGTTTTCTGCGTACGAATTGGGAATATTAAAGTGCATTGCGCATCGAAAACGCCGAACTGAATGCAGATCGGGAGATTGCTATGGCCGTTGCAGTTAAAGAATCTGGTTCGCGGCAGGTCCATGTCGGGATTCCGCTCCTGTACATTGCGCTGTCGCTTGGCGCTTTTCTCATGGCGCTGCCGCTGCTGATGATGCTCCTGACATCGTTCAAGACACCGGCTGAGGCCATGCGCATTCCGCCCGTCATTATTCCCGCGCACCCGTCACTGGCCGCTTACAGCACGGTCCTGACGCAGGCTCCATTCTTTACATGGTTTCGCAATAGCGTCATCGTCTCGGTAAGTGTCACGGCGCTGATCCTGTTTACATCGTCGATTGCTGGCTATGTTTTTGCTAAATTCTCTTTTCCTGGTCGGAACGTGCTGTTCATCCTGCTGCTGACGACGCTCATGGTGCCGTTTCCGGTCGTCCTGGTGCCGATTTACCTGATCGTGAGCAAACTGCACCTGCTGAACTCGCTGCTCGCGCTGATTGTGCCGAGCATGGTGAGCGCGTTCGGCATCTTTCTCATGCGCCAGTTCGTCGCCGCGATTCCCGATGATTTGATCGATGCGGCCCGGCTCGACGGCGCGTCTGAATGGACGATTTACTGGCAGTTGATCCGCCCGCAACTTGGCCCAGCGATGGCGACGCTCGGCATTTTTACGTTCATGTCCAGTTGGAACGACTATCTGTGGCCGCTGGTCGCGATCAATGATCAGGACAAGATGACGCTGCCACTGGCATTGTCATTTTTCAATACCGCCCACTCCACGCGCTACGATCTTGTGATGGCCGCCTCGGTCATGGTCATCCTGCCGATTATCGTCGTGTTTATCTTTTTCCAGCGGCACTTCATCAATGCGATGGTGCTGAGCGGCGTAAAGGGGTAATGTATTCATGAAGGAAAAAATTGTGCTGATCGGCGCGGGCAGCGCGATGTTCACGCGCGGGCTGGTGGCCGACCTCATGCGTTCGGGGCAGGAAACCGATCTCGCGCTGGTGGATATCGACCCGGAAGCGCTTGAAGTTGGCAGGCGGCTGGCGCAGAAAATGATCGACGCCCGGCGCGCGCCGATCACGCTCTCAGCCGACGTGGATCGGCGGGCGGTGCTGCCGGGCGCGACGGTCGTGATTTGCACGGTTGGCGTCGGCGGGCGTCGCGCATGGGAAAAGGATGTGTTCATTCCGCGCAAGCATGGCATTTTCGTGCCGGTCGGCGATACGGTCGGGCCGGGCGGCAGTTCGCGCGCGCTGCGGATGATTCCAGCAATGGTCGCAATCGCTCAGGACGTGCTCGACCTCGCGCCCGATGCGCTGTTCTTCAACTACGGCAATCCCATGGCACCGGTCTGCCGGGCGGTGCGGAAAGCGACCGGCGCGAACGTGATCGGGTTGTGTCATGGCGTTTTTCACGTCGCCGACTTCCTGGCGCGGGCGTTGGGCGTGGCGACCAGCGATCTCAGTTACAACGCCGTCGGCATCAATCACCTGACGTGGTTCCTGAACATTCGCGCTAATGGACAGGACATGCTTCCACGGCTGCATGAAGTGGCGGCGCGCGAGGCGCAGCGCACACCCGACCCGGCATGGAAGTTTGGGCGCGAGGAGACACCCGACGATCATGCGCGGCTGGGCGCTAATCCGTTTAGCTGGCGGCTCTTTCAATTGTTTGGCGCATTCCCGGCTGTGCTGGATCGGCATGTGACCGAGTTCTTCCCGCAGTTCTTCCGCGAAGGCCACTACTACGGCACGACGCTGGGCGTTGACGCGGGGGCCTTCAGCTTCGAGGATACGATCGCGTCCGGCGATAGCATTTATGCTGACATGCGCGCCGAGGCGTTCGCTCCCGGCCCGCTGCCCGACGATTACCTCGACCGTTTGAGCGGCGAGCATGAGCAGGTGATCGACATTATCGCCTCGATTCGCCACAACCAGGGCCGCGTCTTTTCGGCCAATCTGCCGAACACCGGGCAGGTGCCGAATTTGCCGCCGGATGTGATTGTCGAAAGCCCAGCGATTGCCGACGGCGAAGGGCTGCGGGCGATTGTCCAGCCGCCGCTGCCATCCGCGTTGGTCGGCACGCTGGCGACGCGCTACATGTGGGCCGAAACGATTGTCGAGGCCGCGCTGGAGGGCAGCCGCGAAAAGTTCATCCAGGCGCTGGTGCTTGACGGCGCGGTGAACGCGCTGGAGCAGGCGGCGGCGCTGGCGGATGATTTGCTCAGCGCGCATGCGCAGTATCTGCCATGGGTGAAGGCGGCGACGGGTGTTGAATTGCAGCCGGTTCATCAATGAGCATGTTTGATATTCTGGTCGTCGGCGAATTGAACGCCGACCTGATTTTGCGCGGCGATGTGACGCCAGCGTTCGGGCAGGTGGAAAAGCTGATTGGCGATGCGACGCTGACGCTCGGCAGTTCGTCGGCGATCTTCGCATGCGGAGCGGCGCGGCTCGGCATGCGGGTCGCCTTTGTCGGCAAAGTCGGCGACGACGAGTTCGGGCGCTTTGTCATGAGCGAATTGGGGAAGCGCGGCGTGGACACCAGCGGCGTCGTGATCGACCCGGCCATCAAGACCGGCCTGAGCGTGATTTTGTCGCGCCCGGAAGATCGCGCCATCCTGACCTTTTCCGGCTCGATTGCCGCGCTCAGGTTCGACGAAATTGACATGGCGCTGCTCCGGCAAGCGCGCCATCTGCACCTCGGCAGCTACTTTTTGCTCGACGCGCTACGAGCGGATGTGCCGCGCTTGTTCGAGACGGCGCGGGCGCACGGCCTTTCCACCTCGCTCGACACGAACTACGATCCGGCTGAAGAGTGGGATGGCGGGCTGACGGACGTGCTGCGCCACACCGACATGTTCCTGCCGAATGAAACCGAACTCTGCGCCATCGCCGGAACGAGCGACCGCAATGCTGCGCTTGATCGGCTCGCAGCGCGCGTGCCGTGTGTCGCCGTA
>DASTWM010000199.1:0-2411 GCA_035765855.1 Roseiflexaceae bacterium | reverse complement strand
GACGCATGTGGCCGAGTACCTGACAAGTGCTGCACTGGCGCGGGATGTGTCCGATGCCGCGCGTCATAGCACGTCTTCGGTGCTGGATCTGGCTGAAGAAGAAGGGGAATCCGTTCAATCGCTTCGAAATGAGAGCGTCCTATCAACGGGTGGAATTTCGTCGCCACAGATGCATCGGGCGCTTTTCCCGCGCCGATCTCGTCATATTTCGCAACGGCCGCGTGTGCCGTGGTTAGCGGTGGCTGCCAGCCTGCTGGTTGCATCGCTTGCAGCGTTGGCGGGGGTTCATTGGTTTGGACTGAATCCCGACGTACAAACATTTGCCACCGGACGCGGCGAGGAGCGCAGCCTGCAGCTCTCCGACAACACGCTCGTCCAGCTTGATTCGGATTCAGCCATCACGGTTCGGTTCGACGGAAGCCGACGTCGCGTGGCTGTCGAGCAGGGTCAGGCGTTCTTCAAGGTGTTCAAGGATCCCGAGCGACCCTTCAGCGTGCAGGTAGGCAAGTCCCTCATCAAGGATATAGGGACGGCGTTCGATGTCTATCGACGCAAGGCTGACACCACAATCACGGTGGCGGAAGGCCGGGTCCAAGTCTGGAATGGACCAGCCACCCGAACACCCAAGCGTTGGTGGTCATGGCTGCGGCCAGCCGGCGACCCATCCGGTGCACCGGTCGCCGATCTTCGCGCCGGTGAACGGGTGCGGATTGCAAGCACCGGAAAGATCATTTCGCAGGGTGAAGCGGACATGCAAGAGGCACTTGCCTGGACACATGGTCGCATCGCGTTCGACAACGAAGCCGTGGCCCAGGTGGCCGCCGAATTCAATCGCTACAACAACGTGCGGATCAGCATGGAAGATGGTTCAGTTGGTGAGCTTCCCATCAGTGGTACGTTCAACGTCCATGACGTCAATACCTTCGTCGCATTCCTTGGCACATTGCCGCACGTGCGCGTGGAAAGACGCGGTGATCACATCTTCGTCGGCGCTGATCGCGAAAAGAACCGACACTCCCGCGACTAAGACTGACGTTTCGAAAAGTCTTGGAGGAATGGGTACCCGACTTATTGCGTGGTGACTCTTAAGTAATGGGCAACGCGGTTGCCGTGGCCGTGAAAGGTTTCGACCACTTCGAGAGGGGTCACCATGCATCAAAGTGAAGCGTCCTCGTTTTTCCGAGTCATTCAGAAGTAGAGGTTCTGGGTGATTGTGCCATCGCGTACGGGACAGGTGGGAGCCCGCCGAGTGCACGATGGGGACGTTCGTGGTTGTAGCGGTGCCGCCAGTCTTCGGTCATGCGCCGCACCTCGTTGAGGCTGGTGAAGACGTAGCAGTCGAGCACCTCGGTGCGGTAGGTCTTGTTGAAGCGTTCGATGTACGCGTTCTGGGTGGGTTTACCGGGTTGGATGTGGACGAGCTCGATGCCACGGTCCTTCGCCCATTGCTTGAGCGCTGCGCTGATGAACTCCGGGCCGTTGTCCAGGCGCAAGCGTTGCGGTGCGCCGCGCACCTCGACCAACTCATCAAGGGCACGGATGACGCGTTGCGAAGGCAAACTGGTGTCGATCTCGATGCGCAGCGATTCACGGTTGTAGTCGTCGTTGACGTTGAAGGTTCGGAAGCGCCGTCCCGACCACAGCGCGTCGGCCATGAAGTCGGCCGACCAGGTGTGGTTGGCCTGCAGCGGCACCTCCAGCGGTTCGCGGACGCGTTCCGGCAGGCGCCGCTTGCCACGCCGTGGCAGGTTCAGGCGCAAGGCGCAGTAAACCCGCCAGCTGCGGGTCTTGCCAAAGCCGCGCGGCTTGAGGGCCTGCCCGTGCAGCAAGCTGAAGCCGTGCCTGGGATTGCTTTCGATGTGCGTCTGGATCGCACTGATCAGCGGCCCGTCGTCGCGCGGGCGCGGCCGGTAATGCCGCGCCGAACGCGACAATCCCAGCACACGGTCGGCTCGCCGCGCGCTCAAGGCGTAATCGGTTTGCATCGCCAGACTCAGCTCCAGCCGCTGTGCCTGGCTCAGCCTTTTCGCGACAGGACGTCCTTCAGGGCGTGGTGTTCCAGCGCCAGCTCGGCGTACATCCGCTTCAGCCGCGCCAACTCCACTTCAACGTCCTTCAGGTGCCGCAGCTGCGACACGTCCATGCCGGCGTACTTGTTCTTCCACGCGTAGTAGGTCGGCTCGCTGATCCCATGCTTGCGGCAGGTTTCATTGACCTTGGCCCCGGCCTCGACCTCTTTCAGGATCCGGACGATCTGTTCCTCGCTGAACTTCGACTTCTTCATGCAGAGCTCCTTGGGTGGGAACTCTACTTCCAACTGGCTCGAATCAGTGAGGACTCTTCAATCCCTATTATGTAAGGAATCTTCTGGTACGCCATGGTTCTGTCGTTATGTTCGACGCCGCCCGATA
>DASTWM010000198.1:0-17527 GCA_035765855.1 Roseiflexaceae bacterium | reverse complement strand
CGAGCATGCGCAGGCCCGTAATGACATCACTCCCAATCTGCCGTGCCGTTTCATGATCGGTGCTGGTGAGCGGCTCATTGAGCAATACTAAGCTGTCGCCGGTGGCCGAGCTAAAAATGTTGCCGAGACGTTCAAGTTCTTCGTCCAATCGGCCACCCTCGCGGTCGAGCCGTTCAGGAGCAGCAAAGTGCGTGTAGATATGATCAGCCGGGCTGATGCGCGCGCTTGTACCAGGGATAAACAATCCTGCCTGAAATAGCACATGCGCCTGGCCAACTGCGCGCGTGTAGGTCGTTTTTCCGCCGCTGTTCGGGCCGGTAATGATGCACAGCGCGTGGTCATGGTCGAACGCTGCATCATTCGTGACAATTGCTTTGTTGATGGCGTGCGCGCTTGTTTGCTCGATACGCAGTGCCAGATCAAGACTGTAAGAGTTCTCAATCAAGCATACGCGTTCAGCTATCGGAGCCACAGCCGGGCGGCAGAATGAGAGCCCGGCTCCGCGCAGGCGGCTGACAAGTTTTGCCGCGCCAATATAGAATGCAAGCTCTGGCTCAAAAGCCGCAAGGCTGGCCGTGTTCAGGCGCTTGTAGCGCTCCAGTGCCGCAGACACCGGCGAGGCAACCCGCTCCAGCAAGCGATTCAGATCGCGAAAGAACTCGTGTTCAGGCGATTGCGCGTGGCCCTCGCTGGCCTTGTACAGCGCAGTGATGCCGCGCATGACGTCGTTTGCCTCGTGCTCGCCAAACAGCCGCTCAAGGAATGTGCCTTTGCCCGCAAAACGATGGGTATCTACTGACAGGATGGTTGCCGACTCAGGCTGAAGGTCGGTGCTCAGGTTGATACCAATCGTGACGCTGCTGGCGTGATCGAGTTGTTCGCGCAGCGCGGGCAGTTCTGCGGCGAGGCGCTGGTAATCCGCTTCAGCCTTCAACACCATCAAGTGATCATGAAGCGCCTGTAGTCCGGCAGCGTTGAGCGCCGCGCCCGCGCTGGTGAGGACTGCAACAAGCCCTTCCACGCATTGCAGATAGTTGTCTAGCTCGGCCATGCGCCCGCCGATCAGCAGCAGCGGTGTCACTGCGCTTTGCGTGAGGAACGGTCGTGTTTCCGTCAGCGCGCGTAACGTGGGCAACAGCGCTTCGACCTGCTCGACCAACTGAGGCAGCCTGAGCATGTTCTCAAGCACATCTTGCCGGTAGAGAATTGTGGCTTCGTCGCTTGTCAATTCGTTGAGGACGTTCGAGATAAAAAGGCTGTGTCGCCGGTCGTAGTCGAGCGCCTGCACGATAGGGCTGATGCCAAGATCATGATCGTTCAGCGCGGCGTGATGGTGCGAACGTGTTGCGTCGGTCGGGTACAACAGACTTGGTCTCGATGTCCGAACTGTCACAGTGTCCTCGCTGCTCTGCGGACGCGACGGCGACATAGCTGATATATGACAGCGGTACCGTACCACGAAACCAGGCGCGACGCAAGCATTCGCGTTCATCAACTCGTGGTAGAATAGCGCATAGATAAGCGCTAAAAAAGAGCGAGGAGTTCATGGAGTCAGTAGCCATTGACGCGCCGTTTGAGCCGCTGGTGCAGCGCATTTCGCATGAAGCGACGGTTGTTGATGACCGTATTCTGAAAATCGATCATTTTCTCAATCATCGGATCGAACCAGCGTTCATGGCGGCCATGGGCCAGGCTTTGGCCGCGCGCCTCAGCAGCTTTGCGCCCGATCTGGTGCTGACTGCCGAAGCGAGTGGCATCGCGCCCGCGCTCGCAGTCGCAACCGCGCTGAACTGCCCGTTGGTCTATGCCAAAAAGTACGCGCCAATTGTGGAGCCGCCCGCGCTCTCGCGGCTGGTGCCGTCGCCAACCAAAGGCGGCGAATACCGGCTGGTGGTCGCCGCCCGCTTCCTGCCTGCTGGCGCGCGGGTGGCGTTGGTAGACGATTTTCTTGCCAATGGGCGAACAGCGCTGGCACTCGCTGAGATCGTCGAGGAGGCGGGCGCGCACCTGGTTGTGGCTGGCTTCCTGGTGGAAAAAGTGTTCCAGCATGGACGGCAGGCGCTTGCGGAGCGGGACATTCCGGTGGCGACCCTCGCCCGTGTCGCTCGGCTTGAAAGCGGCCATGTGATCATGGCGAAGTGAAGCAACGCTAGCTTTCTTCAAGCGGATCGAGCACGGCATTCCATGCCTTCATCCGCTCGGCGTCGCCACCAACATCTGGATGGTGCAGCCGCGCCATCGCCTTGCGGATGGCCCTGACTTCATTGGCCGTCAAATCAAGCGAAATGCCTCGGAGATTAAGCGGGCGGCTGCCTTTTTCAGCGCGCGTCTTCCACATGTCGCGATCGCGCGTCAGCAACGTGTTTTCGCGCGTGATCTCCATCAGATTCTCAACCGTGAGATTGTACGCGCGCATCGCTTCGGCATAGCGCCCCTGCTCTTTGCTGAGCTGGCGCAGCAAGGATCTGATAGTCTTGTGCGCTTCTTGAAGCTCGTTTTGCAGCCAGGAAGCATCGCCTTCGGCATAGAAAGACGATTGCCCAGGGCCAACCTGTTTCATAATTTCCTCTGTGCTTTTCTTGGTGGGTGCGGGTATTCTTGATGCTCGTAGTATACTTCAGTTGGCAGGGGATTTCCACTGATTTTGCATTCCAAATTTGTCATTTTGGACCACGCATGGGTGCGGATCGACGCTGCTGCTTTTATCTGGCCGTCCTATCTCTACATAACAACAAACAGCCGCCTGATAATGCTCAGGCGGCTGTTTCGAAACCTCGCACATGCAATCATGTGCGATGGTGATGAGTTGTGTTATCTGGAAGGTTGCTCGTCTGGTCGCTGTCCCAAAGATTGAGCATGCGCTGGCCAAGAAAGCCGATGAGCATGCCAACCACCAAAAGTACAAGCAGCAGTGCAATCATGGTGTGCCATCCTTACGTTTCGGATTGTTTGCCTTACGCAGTCGGAATTGGTGTTGCGCCGTTCGTTTCAGGAATAAGTTCTTCCTGAATTGCAGCAACAGCCTCAGATTTATTTACAGGCTGCGGTGCATATAGTTCGATATAGCCACAGGCGGTACACACTTGAGCAATAACTGGCTGTGGATCTGTGCCGATTGTCCCGGCAATCATGACCTCGCCCATCGCTGTGATTAACGTGCTTGTGCGTGTGTCGTTCCCGCATTTCGCACATGTGATCATAACCCCTCCTTTGCACCCGTCCACACAGATAGCATGATGAAGCAAACAATGTGCCACCGCTGAACGCGCGCATTACCATTGTTCAATGTCGATGCGTCGCAGATCGAGCCACTGCGCGCGCGCATCGCTCAGTCCCCAGCCAAGGCGGCCCTGCGGCGTCACAACCGCCCATTGATTATCGATCCATGCAATGAAACCCAGCGGGCCACGCGGCGCGCGATCGGTTTCGAGGACCGTTTCGCCATCAACGCTAAACCGTGCTCCATCATGCCGCCATTCCAGTGTGTACGTGCGCCAGCGCTGCGTGGCGGGCGTGATCATGGCCTCGCTGATGCTGAGCGCCCGCTGCGCCCGTGGCCACACGCGCCGTTTAAAGGCGGGCAGGTTGTTGAGCAGCATCACGGCGGGCGCAACCGGTGCCCATGCCAGCGCGGAAGGTCGCGTTGCGTCGATGCAGGCGGCTTTGTAGCCGTGGCCCGGCACGCCCATGGCAAGCGGCATGTCCGAGGGCGGCGCGGCGAAGAAGAACCAGATCGCGGCAGGCAGTGCTGGCAGCCCGCCCGCCGTCGCCAGCGGGTTGTTCCAGAAGCCGAAGCCTGCCGTGCCAACCAGCGCACCAGAAGCGCGGGCCTCCACGGTCATGCGCAGGGGCGGCTGCCAGCGGAAGCGCGTGGGCGGGAAATGCGCGCCGTAATCATCGATCTGCGCGTCGGAGTAGCGCGTGTGGTGCGCGCCGGGCAGCAACAATCGCAGGCCCCCATGATGCAGCAGCAGTTCTCCGCTGCCTATGCGCAGCCGCCGCCAATCTGATGAAAAAAGCGGCTGAAATCGTTCAGGAAAGACAAGATTTATATTTGACATACTTAACTGCCATGCAGCCTGCAAGCGCTATTTGTGTGACACGTAAACAGATGATATGATAGAACGTCGTTCATTGCGAAAGAGCAACAAATGGGCCTGGATTCTGGCGGGTATAGCTATCCCGGCGCGCTTCATATTCATACGCTGTATTCCGATGGCACCGGAACGGTCGCGCATGTCGTTGAGGCGGCGCGCAAGGCCGGTTTGCGCTGGATTATTGTCACCGATCATAACACGCTCGATCATCAGCCCTACGAAGGCTGGCATGACGATGTGCTCGTGATTGCCGATCAGGAAGTCACGCCTGACCGTAACCATTTCCTCGCGCTGAATGTTGATACGGTGGTCGATCACCGGCAAGATCCGCAGGATTTTATCGACATGGTGTATGCAAGCGGCGGCTTTGGCGTTATCGCGCACCCGGACGAGCGCGTCGCAAACTCGTTCAAGGATATTTATCGCTGGGACGACTGGAATGTTGATGGCCCGCGCGAGCGTGAAGGGCGTGTGGTTGGCCTCGAGTTGTGGAACGTGATGAGCGACTGGGGCGAGCACCTGACGCCGCGCACCAAGGAATTGTTGTTCTTTGCGCCGCGCATGGGCCTGACCGGGCCGCCGCCGGACGTGCTGGCATGGTGGGATCGGCTGAATGTCGCCGGGCGACGGACGTTTGGCGTGGGCGGGGTTGATGTGCATGCCTTCAAGCGGCGCGTGCCGTGGGGCGAGGTTGAGGTATTTGCCTACGAATGGATGTTCCGCACACTGACGAATTACGCGCTGCTCGACGCGCCGATCTCGGCTGACGCGCACACGGCCATTCACCAGATCTACGGCGCGCTGGCACAGGGCCGCTCCTATTTCGTCAACCGCCTGGATGGCGACTGTCCAGCGCTTATCTTTCATACAGCGCGCCGAGCCGAGCAATGGGGCATCGGCGCAAGTCCGAGTCTGCATGATGGCCCGCTCACGCTGGTGGTCGATACGCATGCTGATGCGGAAGTGCGCATCATTCGCAATGGGCGAATTGCTGCGAAAGGCGTGCGCGCGCTGCGCCAGACGATCACGCAGCCGGGCGTGTATCGGTTGGAGGGCTACCGCAAAGGGCGACCATGGCTGTATACAAATCCAATATACATAACCGAGTAAAGCATACAGAAAGCGGAACATGCATGAGTGACCAGACACTTCGAGATGAATTAACAGCGCTGACATGCGACCTTGTTGCGATTCCTTCGATTGACACGCGGCCCGACGCACTGCGCGCGGTGATTGATTATGCCGAGCAGTACGCCCGCGCTATCGACGGCCTGCATATCACAGCCGGCGAGCAGGCCGGCAAGCCGTATTTGATTGCGACGCTCCATGACACCCGCGCGCCCGACCTCATGCTCAACGCGCACCTGGATGTGGTGCCGGGCCGCGCCGAGCAGTTCCAGCCGCGCATTGAAAACGGGCGCATCTATGGCCGGGCCACGCAGGACATGAAAGGTTCGGGCGCGGTGCTGCTGCGGCTGATGAAAGACCTGGCCACGCTCGACACGCCGCCGAATGTCGGCTTCATGTTCGTCAGCGACGAGGAGATTGGCGGCGAGGAGGGCGTTGGGTACCTGGCCGAGCAGGGCTGGAATTGCAAGCTGTTCATCGCCGCCGAGCCGACCGACCTCCAGATTTGTTATGCCCACAAAGGCGCGATGTGGGTGGAAGTGCATTTCGAGGGCCAGCCCGCGCACGGTTCGCGTCCATGGGAAGGCCGCAACGTGATTCTCGACCTGCGCGACGGACTCGTCGCCATGGAGGAGCGCTTTCCTAATCCAACTCGTGACACATGGCGCACCACCGTCACGCCGACGATCGTGCAGGGCGGCGAGGCGGGCAACCGGCTGCCTGAAAATGTTGTGCTGACGCTTGACATCCGCTTTGTGCCGGAAGATCAGCCTGATGATATTATGGCCGGGTTGCGCGAATGCTTCCCGCATGCCGACGTGCGCCTGCTGCGCAGCGGGCCGCCGCTTGACACTGATCCGGAACATCCTACTGTGCGCCGCCTCGCCGGGGTGATTGCTGATGTGACGGGCGCGCCAGCGGGCTTCTATCACGAGCATTTTGCGACCGACGCGCGCTTCTACAGCGTGCGCGGCGTGCCTGCGGTGTGTGTTGGCCCGGTTGGCGCGGGCCTGCACTCCGACGAGGAGTGGGTCGATATCGCCAGCCTTGAGCAGTTGTACGAAATTTTCCGGCGTTTTGCGACGCAATCATAAAGGTTTGTCCATGCCACGTACTTCGTACGGTTTTCTGCCCCCGCCTGCCCGTCATCGCTAGGTGGGCGGCAGGTTTTTCCTCCGGGCGTGCGCTGTAGCACAGCCCTCGCTTCGTTGCGCCTGTTCCTGCCCTCACAGCATGTTCATTTTCGCAGTGTTTGTGCTTCCAGCGAACGTTCTTTTGTGAGGAAGGAATACGATTGTGTCAAATCTGAAGCATATATCGACCGACGCGCGGCGCGGTCTATGGTTCATCGTGCTGGCGGCAGTGCTGTGGGGCACCGTCGGCGTTAGCTCCAAAGCGGTGTACAGCCTGGCTGACACCAACCCGCTTTCGATTGGGTTCTATCGACTGGTGTTTTCGCTGCCGGTGCTGGCATGGGCCTGCTGGCGGCGGCTGGGGCGGGCGGCCGTTTGTGTGCCGCGCCGTGACCTGGCCGTCATGCTTGCGATCGGCATCGCCATGGCGCTGTATCAGGTGTGCTATTTCGCGGCCATCCAGCGCGTCGGCGTGGCCGTGGCGGTGCTGGTCACGCTCTGCGTCGCTCCCATGATCGTGGCGCTGTTTTCCACGCTGCTCCTGCGCGAACCGCTGACCGGCGCGGTGGCACTGGCGCTGCTGGCGGCGCTCAGCGGCACTGCGCTGCTGGTGGGCGGCGCGCCAGCGGCAAGCGTGCACGGCGACATGGCGGTTGTTGGCGTGCTGCTGGCGCTTGGCGCGGCGGCGAGCTATGCCGCAATTACACTGTGTAGTCGCGCGCTCACCGGCATGTACCATCCGCTCCAGCCGATTACGATTGGCTTTGCTGCTGGCACGTTCCTGTTGCTGCCCTGCGCGCTGGCGACCGGATTAACGCTTGATTATCCGGTGTCTGCATGGGGGTTGCTGCTGTACCTTGGCATCATACCCACTGCGCTGGCGTATGTGTTCTTTCTGTCGGGCATGCGCCACACCACAGCGACCGTCGCGAGCACCGTGACACTGGTGGAGCCGCTCACTTCGGCGTCGCTCGCATGGCTGTTGTTTGGCGAGCAACTTGGCCGCCTGGGCGTGCTTGGCGCGGTGCTGCTGCTCGCGGCCATGCTGCTGCTGTATCGCGACAAATAGTCTTACGCATTCAACGTCTTTATGGTACAATAGCTGCACAATGAATGCGCCCCAAGGCGCATTCTTCACGTATCAGGAGTAGAATAGATGCGACGAGTTCTTTTCTTGGCGTTTGTGCTGGCGTTTGTGCTGGTTGGTTGTGGCGGCTCCGGCGACACAACCGTTGGCGTTCCGCCGCAGGCGACGGCGATTGAGTCGTCTGACAATGCGCAGATCAATACTATTATCACGCAACTAAAGCAAACCGTGCCGCAAGAGATGGAAGCACAGAAAGTGAAACCGGAAACGATTGAGCAGAATGTGTATCGAACTACGGCCAGTTTGCAGGATGTTCAGAATTTTTACAGTGGACTGACGCAGAAGGGCTGGAACCATGCGCACCGCATACCGGGCGTGCAGAATAACATTCTGTACGACAGCTACAGTAATGGCAACACCTCGTTGATTGTTACGGCGTTTGATGCGAGCGCGCTCGGCGGCAATGGCGTGATTATATACACGGCCAAAGGCACAACCTAACTCATCTATAAAGCATGCAGAAAGGCGACGTTCACAATGAATGTCGCCTTTCTGCATGCATGTACATACGCGTGTTTCATGAGCAAGTATTTAATGAATAGCAGCACTCCCCGCGAAACCACCCTGCACGAGCACCATGCCGATTACCGGCGCATCCTGCTTGCTGGCACGCCTGAACGAATCGGGCGCGCCCAGGCAACCTATTTGCGCTCGGTGCCAACGCCGTTCCGCCGCAACGTGTGGGAAACCGACATGCCGTTCATGCGCGAATGCGCCGCGCTCCTGCGCGAGGTGTACGCGCCGCTGTGGATCGAGTTGTCCGCCTTTGCCGACGCGCTGGACATGCCTGCGGAAAAAGGGTTATTTGTCCGCGCCGGCGCGCTGCCGCATGGCTGTTCTGCGTTTGTGTGGGTGCTGCCGGGCGGCAGGGTGATCGCCGGGCGCAACTACGATTTCTACGAACGCATGCCCACGCGCCATCTGCTGATCACGCGGCCCGAGCGCGGTTACGGGCATGTCGGCATGAATGGCGGCCTGGTCGGCGGGCGCTACGACGGCATGAACGAGCACGGCCTGTTTGTGGCGCTCCACAAGGTCATGGCCAACCGCCCGAACGAATTTGCGCCCGGCATGCCGTATCATCTGGTGCTGCGGCTGGTGCTTGAAATGTGCGACACAGCCGAGGCAGGCGCGCGGCTGGTGGCTTCGCTGTCGCATCTGGCACCGTTCAACTACACGCTGGCCGATCCGAGCGGCGCATGTTTTGTTGTGGAAACCTATCCGGGGCTGCCGTCACAGGTGCGGGCCGAAGCGGGCGGCATTGCGGTGGCGAATCATTACACCTCGCCAGAACTTGCGCCGTTGCAAGGCCGCCGCTCAACAGGCGATTCGCAGGCGCGCGTGGTGGCCATGCGCCGTCTGCCGTCACCCGCTGATGATGCGTGGGAAGCGGCGGCGGCGCGGCTGCGTTGCCATGATTCGGGCCTGTGCTGCCACCGCGAATTTGGCGCGACACTCTGGTCAGGTTTGTTCGACCTTTCGGCGCGCCGGGCGGCGTATGCATGGGGCGCACCGTGCCGCAACGCGTTTCACGATGTCGAGATACCGACCACGGCTTGAGCACGTTACGAATCGCCAGGCGGAATGCTCAGCCCTTCTTTTGAAAGCAGGCGGCGGCCATCTTTGCTGGTAGCAAACGTGAACCACTCGCTCACAGCTCGTGGCGCGCCGCGCTCGCGCACCCGCACAAGATGCCAGTCCTGCTGAAGATTCACGCCCGCCAGATCGACCACGCCAATATCGCGCCGCCGTGGCAACCGAAGTTGCGGCACAAACGCCAGCCCGACGCCACTGCGCACGGCCTGCAACATCAGCCCGCTGGCATCCGTTTCCATGGCGACCCGAATATCGGCAGCGCCAACGCCCCGCCGCCGCAAGCCATCCTCGATCGTGCGCCGCAGCGGGTTGCCCACGCATGGCAGCACCAGCGGTTGATCGCGCAGCATGCCAGGCGGCACCTGTTCCTGCGCCAGCAGCACATGGTCGCGCGGCGCGACCAGCACGAGCCGCTCCGAGCCAAGCAGGTGCGATTCCCAGCCGCGCCGCCGCTGCTGCTCTTCGGCCAGGACGATATGCACCTGCTGCGTCACAAGCCATTCCAGCAGCGACTCCAGCGGTGCCATGACAACCGTGACAACAATCGCAGGGAATTGCGTGCGGAAGCCGGCCAACAATGGTGGCAGCAGCCGCTCGCCACTTGAGGGCGTGCACCCAATCGTAATGCGCCCGCTGATCTGCCCGCGTAATGCGCGAATATTTTCCTGCGTGCGATCCGACAGCGCAACCATTTCGCGCGCCGTTTCGGCCAGCTCCTCGCCGGCATGCGTCAACGCCATCTGCTTGCCTGCGCGCCGGAACAAGCGCACATCGCCGAGCTGGCTTTCAAGCGCGCGGATGTGCTGGCTCACCGCCGGCTGCGACATATGCAGACGGTCGGCGGCACTGCTGTAATTGCCGAACTCGACGACCGCCAAAAATGTTTGCAGATGAATCGTGTTGAGCATAGTCATACATAGCGTGAAGGATAACAAAACGACGCACTACAACTGTAGCACAACCAGCAGCGCGCTCACATGGCGCAAAGCCTTACCTTGGTACTATTACCAAACGGGTGAAAAAGGTGTCATTATCATACCATACTTAGCCGCTTGCATTTCCCTTCAGGAAGGAGTACCATGAGAATAATTGAAACGCATGCGGCGCCGTTGCCTCAAGTGGCAGCGTTTTTTTATGTAGAGGAGTTGTTGATCATGTTATCGGATTATGATTTGAGCGACGTGTTGTTTGAGTCGCGCACCATCGCCGTGGTAGGAATGAGCGATAAGCCCGCCCGCGATTCGTACGCGGTGGCGTGCTACCTGAAGCGCAACGGCTACCAGGTCATTCCAGTAAACCCGAACCTGACGAAACCGGTGTTTGGCTTGCAGCCATGTCCAGGTCTGCGTGCCATTCCTGTACCGGTAGACATTGTCAGTGTGTTCCGCCGGTCAGCATTCGTTTCAGAAATTGTGACTGATGCGATTGCAATCGGCGCAAAGGCAATCTGGACGCAACTGGGCGTGATTGATCAGGAAGCAGCCCGGCGCGCGCAGGCCGCAGGCTTGAAGGTTGTGATGGACCGCTGCATTGCGGTGGAGCACCGCCGGTTGTCGCGCTATGCGCTTGCCGCCGCCTGATCGTTAGATCGAGCACTGATTGTCTACTGCCTCAAGCCAGCTTTGGAGTTCGCTCACCGGCGGAAGCCCCTGCGTGTCCTGTGCCACGGCAGAAAAATAAAGCTCACCGTAGCGGTCGATCACAAAGACGCCAGCATGCGCATCCGGCGGTACAAAGCGCAGCATCGCCGTGCCGTCGTCGGACAGCAACTGAAACGGGAGCGCTAACGTTTCTTTTACCTCAGCGAGCGTTTCCATGCTGTCGCGAAACAGCGCAAGTACATCGCCCGACGCTGCTTTGATTGCGCTGTAGGCGTTCGCTATGCTTTGAAGATATGCGCGCGCCGTTTCTTCTTCAGTTGCAGGCATGAATAGTAGAATGAGATGCTGTTTGCCGCGATAGGCTGAGCGCCGCACCATCTCGCCTGCCGTATTCGGCAAGGTAAAGTTTGGCACCACTTCGCCGCGTTTCAGAGCTGTTTCCACCACGTCACTGCCTTTCTTCACTGGTCCGCCAATGGAGCGAGCGCCTGCCGGTTCTATTGTTTGTTCGAACTTTGCTGATATTTCGGCAGGAATTGTGCCAGCAGTGTGGCGCAACCGGTGCATAGGCGATTGTCAGGTACAATGGATTTGGCTTGCGTGCCGTAAGTATGGCATGGTATGAGGCAGGGGTAGTTTCATGATTCAGGTTATTTCGCTGCTCGGTTCGCTGTTGATTCTTGCACCATTTGCGGCCAGCCAGTTTGGCCGGCTTCACTCATCGCGCATGGCCTACCAACTCATGAATTTTGTGGGTTCCGCCATTCTGACAGTGGTTGCTATTGTGCAGCGGGAATACGGATTTCTGCTGCTCGAAGGCGTGTGGGCCCTGGTGAGCCTGTGGGGTGTGATTGCCATTCTGCGCGGCGGCAGCCCGTCGGCAGGGCATTAGAGCCGCGTTCTTTCACGCCATCCGTTGAGAAATATCGGGTTTGTCACGGCCAGCATGAGGCCGTCGCTGTCGCGCAGTTCCAGCACGCACCAGCGCCCGACGCGCGGAAGTTCCCAGTGCGCGTCGCCATGCGCGCCTGCCGACGCCGCCGCATGCACTTCGCCATCCACGATCAGCCGCGCCTGCCCATGCGCAGGGCCGTTGTTCCAACTGGCGTGCAGTGTAGCCGAGCTATCTGGCAGTTGATCGCCAATCTGCATGATGACATCGCCGGAAGTCTCGGCGGTAAAGCTCACAGTTGGCCCGGAACTGAGGTACAGCCGTCCATCGCGCACCGCCTTTAGGATGTCCTGCTCGGTGCGTGCTGCCGCATGGACGACGTTGAAGCCGGGCCGCGCGTCCGCGGGCGCGGGGCCGTGCGCGTCGGTGCCAGCGGTCGCCGCCAGCCGATATCCCTCGTTCAGCCAGTTGTACCACAGCGCGAGCCCTTGTTCGTTGTCGGTGTCGCCGTTCCACAGCCCGTTCCAGATTTCCACCGCATGCGCATTGCCCGGCATCATTTCGGCGTAGCGCCAGTCGCAGCCGGTGCAGATCGGGTCGCCGGGTGAAAATGGATGCGCGATAACAAACAGCGCGCCGCTGGCTTCCACATCACGCGCGATGTCTCGCATGCTGCGCTGGCCCGCCTGAACGCGCCAGTCAACCCATTGGCGCGTGCCGAGCGCCAGCGCATGGCCCCAGAACGTTGTTAATTCCAGCCCGCCCATCGTCAGCAGATCAGTGGCGGCGGCGCGCGCGAACGCAGGCAGGCCCGACACCGTGTTGTGGTCGGTGAGCGTCACAAAATCGAGGCCGCGCGCGCGTGCTGCTGCGAGAAGATCGGGCATGTCCCAGTGCGCATCTGAGTGAATGGTATGGGCATGCAGGTCGCCACGGTACCAGCCGGGGCCGCCAGATTCTGGGCGCGGCTGTGCCGTGGTTTGTTGCGGTGCTGTCGCCGCGACAGGCTCGCTGGTTGCCGACACGTCAAGCGTATAAACGCACGGCTCGCCTGGCATGACCATGTGCGTATCAATTACCACGCTCCACAGGCCGCCCGGTAGCGGCCCCGGCAGGTAGCCGGGTGTGGCCGTGTCGGCAGTCAGCGTGACGATGTGCTCGCTGCCGTGGCGGTGGCCCGCGCCGCGAAAGCCGCGTGGATCGAACAGGCTGAGGCACAGCATGTTTTTCATGCCGTCCACGATGTGCGGCGCAAACGCAAAACGAATCTCCAGCCGGGTTGTGCCGTCTGGCACATGGATGTCGTGCGCAATGTGGCGCTTATGATCGCGCTCGGTCAGGGTGCCGTCGAAATGATGATGCATGGCAACATTCTTTGTGCAAAGCAGCGGCAAACGTTGTACAGATTGGCTTTTCTTCTGCCCGGTTGCTATTGTAACACGCTGAAAGAAGGTGACGTGCGCCCTCAGCCTCCTCGGCAAGGCACGCGCGCCGCGCTTTTCATGGCCGTCGCGGGCAGACTAGCGGAACATAAGATGCTGTTGCTGTTGCAGCGCCTGCTCGTACGGGCGCGCAGCAGGGTACAAATCCGCAATCGACTCAAGCACATCCGCGGTAATCAGCAGCCGGAAGGTGTGTGTCTTGCCCGCGACCTCAAATATGTAGGTTAGCGTACGGTTCCCTTCATATTCTTCAAGCTGCATGTCGACAAGCTTGCTGTCCAGGTTGCGGATGAACTCGGCAAGGTGATGCGCAGACATGGTGCGCAGGAGCGGCACTGACTGAGCGTTTTGATCTGAATCTTCGGGAGGTGGTGTATGTTTTGTCATGCTCATCCTCAGCTGCGACCTGTCACTATTGATTGATGCCGCGGATCACAGAGCACACCTAATGTACGACGCAGTTCGTCTACCTTATCGTAGCAGAAACAGCGCGGGCCGTCATTGGACGCATGACCAATCAGGCAGGCAAATAGCTGCCGATGTTTGGTCATGCGTCCAATTTATTTGCGCTCGGCTTCGTGGATTTTCTGAAGCAGGAGTGCCGCCGAAAATTGCGCGGCGGCGCTAAACTGGCGCGGATTCAGGCCGGTAAGATTCGCAATCTTTTCGAGGCGGTACGACAGCGTGTGCCGATGAATGCCAAGCTGGTCTGCGGTGCGCGACGGCGACAGATCGGCGTTCAAAAATGTGTCAAGCGTTTTGAGCAACTCCGGCTCCTCAAACAGCGGACGCAACATGCGCCGCGCCATGTCGACTTTTGTTTGCTGGCGATCTTCGCCGACGTACGCCGCCAACCCAAGATCCAGCATGGCATAGACGTGTCCCGCGCCGTAGAGCTTCCGCCCGATGTCGAGCGCGCACTGTGCGTCGGCGCGCGACTGCGCGAGCTCTTGCCACTGAGGATAGTAATACCCAAATCCGGCTGAAAGTTGAACGCCAGTCGAGGCATAAAAGGTATCAATGAACTTCTGGAAGTTATCAACAATTTGTTGGCGTCGCACGTCAAGCGCTTCAGGATTGGTAACGACCAGCGCGACAAGCCGATGATCATCCACAAAGCTGTAGACGTTGTTCTCATGTGGCGGCATCACCTTGCGAATGTGCTCCAGCAGCAGCGCGCGGATTTGCTGGCGCTGTTCGGCTGGCACAATGTCGAAATGAGTTACCTTTGCATCGCCCTGGCGTGGATGGTGGTCATTCATGACGTGGGACGTGAATGGCTCGATGTATACCAGCACAACCAGGCGCGGTTGTGAAAGATCGATGCCCAGCATGGCCGCTTCCTGAAGTGTCTCGCGCGGGGTATGTTGCAGGCGCTCGTGGAGCAGATCGTAGACAAACATGTTCAGCACATCCTGGCGGTTCGGCAGGCGATCGATGATCGTTGCCTGGCTGACGATCAGATCCGCCAGCGCTTTAACCATCTGTGGAATCTCGTCGTTCGCATCCATGTGTTCATGGATCACGATGCTGCCGATCACCTGGCTTTCGTAGTTAATTGGCAGAATCACGAGATCGGCAGCGCCGGTATGTCCGTCGTTGACCTGCCTGATATGTTTGCCAACTGATTGGGCTGTGGTACTTGCCAGAACGGTATTCGACTGATCGACAACGCTGATGTGCTGGTGCAGTTTGCCACCCATCTGGTCAATAATACGCTGTGCAATGGCAGAGCTCAATTTCATTATTCATAACCTCCGGCATACAAAACCGAACGTCGCATTCTTGCAAAAGAAGCGTGCTCGGTTAAATAGTCGATCGATACGGTATGTGTTTGAAAAGCTGCCCGCGAAGGCAGCTTCTCATCGTTCTTCAGTGTTCATAATGAAAGCATTGTTCATGCCATAATACATCCACTTTGAAGGTGAATTTCTAAAGCACAGCTAAAGATGTAAGCCCTTTTTTGAGTTGTCCTGACCGACATGGCGGCGTTTCAATAGCGCCGCCATGCCTGACGTACCCACCACGCCGCGCATCAGCGCCGCAGCTCGCGCTTGAGAATTTTGCCGGTCGCCGTCATCGGCAGTTCGTCGCGGAACTCGATCATGCGCGGGTATTTGTAATCGGCCATGTTCTGCTTGCACCACGCCACAAGCTCGCTTTCGCTGACTTCGGCGTCGGGCCGCTTGATAACGTAGGCTTTGACCTCCTCGCCCAGCCGTTCGTTCGGGACGCCGACCACCGCCGCCATGGAGACCGCCGGGTGGGTCATCATCACTTCTTCAAGCTCGCGCGGGTAGACGTTGAAGCCGCCGCGCAGAATCATGTCCTTCTTGCGGTCCATGATGAACAGGTAGCCGTCCTCGTCCATGCGCGCGATGTCGCCGCTGTGGAACCAGCCGCCGCGCAGCGCCTCGGCGGTCGCTTCGGGCCGGTCGTAGTAGCCCTTCATGATGTTGTGGCCGCGAATGACGATCTCGCCCATTTCGCCCAGCGGCACGTCGTTGTCCTGGTCGTCCACCACGCGCACATCGCAGCCGAAGATCGGCAGCCCGATCGAGCCGACCTTGCGCGGCAGGCCGATCTGGTTGAACGTTGCGACTGGCGAGGTTTCCGACAGGCCGTAGCCTTCCAGAATCTCGACGCCGAACGTTTTTTCAAACGCATGCAGCACTTCGACCGGCATGGACGCGCCGCCGGAGTTGCAGATGCGGAGGTGCTCGGCCACGGCGGCGGTGTCGAAGTTGTGCTGCCTGGCGTAGTTGAGCATGGCCCAGTACATGGTCGGCACGCCCGAGAACAGATTAACTTGTTCCCTGACCATGGTTTCCAGCACCACGCCCGGCTCGAAGCGCGCCACCAGCACCAGCGTGTTGCCGTGGTACAGCCCGGCGTTCATCTGCACCGTTTGCCCGAAGGAGTGAAACAGCGGCAGCGCGATCAGCATGACGTTGTGATCCGGATTCATCTTTGGCAGCGCCAGATCGCGCGACACAATCGCGTTGATCAGCATGTTGCTGTGGGTCAGCTCCGCGCCTTTGGGCTGGCCGGTCGTGCCGGAAGTGTACAGAATCACAGCGGTGTCGTCGGGCGCGCGCATGACCGTGTCGAACGTCGGCGGCTGGCCGTGCATGAGCATGCCCATCGTCGGCGCGCCCTCGATCGGCGACGGCGCGGCGGGGTTGGCGGTCATGAGGAAGAAATGCTCGCAGCTTTCCGCTTCGTTGAAGCCTTGAAAGCCCATCTGGCCCATCGGCAGTTCGGCGGTGCCTTCAAAGCACAGGTAGGCTTTGGCGTCGGAATCTTTGAGGTGATAGGTGATCTCGCGCGGCTTCAGCAGCACGTTGAGCGGCACGACCACCGCGCCAGTCTTTAGAATACCGAAATATACAATTGGAAAGAACGGCAGGTTCGGGCATGAAAGCGCCACTTTGTCGCCGGGCTCGATGCCGCGCGCCCTGAGACCGTTGGCAATCTGGTTCGCCATGGCGTTGAGTTGGCCGTAGGTCAGCCGCGTGGCCTGGAACACCACCGCTTCGCGGTCGGGTCGTTTGCGTGCGTGATCTTCGATGATCATCGACAGGTTAAGCATCTTTGCCTCCTTGATGGTAATGGTGAGCGAACGGGCACAACAGTGTTTGAAGTGAGTGGCGTGCCGTCATTGTAGCAAACGTTTGGTAGAATGTACACTGTTACATACGCACTTACGCAGCGCACTGTGCTGCGTAGCGCGGGTTGCCAACCGCGCCACAAGTGCTACCGTGAATGCGATTCATACCATTTTCGAGGAGTCGACGACATGCCATCGATTGACGATTTTAATGCGCGAGCGCGGGGAACGCTGTCCGATTTGCTGGGAATCGAGTTCGTGAGCGTGGAGCGCGGGCAGGTCGCGGCGCGGCTTCAGGTGCGCCCGAATCTGCTCACGCCGCACGGCTACCTGCATGGCGGCACGGTGGTGGCGCTGGCCGACAGCGCGTGCGGCTTCGGCGCGATGGCGAGCCTGCCGGAAGGCGCGCAGAGCTTTACGACGGTTGAACTTAAAACGAACTTTCTGGGAACGGCGCGCGCGGGCGCGGTGGTGTGCCGGGCGCGGCTGGTGCATGGCGGGCGCACCACGCAGGTGTGGGACGCTGAGGTGGTGAACGAGGCGACCGGGCGCACGATTGCGCTGTTCCGCTGCACGCAGATGCTGTTGTACGAACGGCCAGCCGGGCAGCAAAATTCTTAGTGTACGACAATCACGTATCGTATTGCGGGACTCCGCCAAAGGTGCTCAGATCAATAATTGCAATGGTGTTTCCATCTGGATCGCTGAGAATGGCGTATTTACCGCACCGAACATCGAACGGCGGGACGATAACGCGGTATCCGGCCTGCTGATATTCGCTGCAGAACTGTACCACGTCATCAACCAGGAAACTCATGTCGGGGTTTGGTAAAGACGGGTCTGTATGCAGCACGATTTCGGTATCGCTTTCCGCTAACACC
>DASTWM010000197.1:0-12969 GCA_035765855.1 Roseiflexaceae bacterium | reverse complement strand
GTTTTCCGGAATGGCGCTCGGCCCTCACCCTCGGTCCCTCTCCCTGTCATACCGAGGCCGGTATGACGGGGGGGAAGGGAAGCTGCGCCAGCAGCAGGGTGAGAGATTCCGAGACATTTTGTGACTCTATTTAGGCAAATGCCAGCATACCAGTTGCCGCGCCCGGCAGCGACACGAACGGCGCTTCTACGGCTGGCCCGTTCACCAGCGAAACCAGATGCTCGGCTGCGCTGGTCAGACCGCGAATATCCGGCCACGATTCAGCACCCACTGCCGGGCCACGGCTGAGGTTGTTCAGCACCATCTCCGCCACGCGTTCTGCATGCAGATCGTCCGGGTCCAGCATTTCGATCCAGCCGCGCGCCGCGAAAAGCTGGGCGCGCATCCGCTGCTCGGCGCTTGGGCCAGCGCGCGGGATCAGGATGGCCCGCTTGCCTGAGCGTAAGATTTCGGTTGTTGTATTATAGCCCGCCATGGCAACCATCAGATCGGCTGCCTCAATATAGCTGAGCGGGTCGCTGACCGAGACCGACACGCGCGCTGGCAGGCCACGGGTACGGATTTCCAGATCGCGGCGCAGCTCGGGCGGCATAAACGGGCCGGCAACCAGCGCCAGAAAGCAGCGCTGGCGCGCGTTGATCGCTGGCAGCGCGTCGAGCAGCGCCCGCATCATGGGGTAGGCGTCGGCACCGCCGCCAGCCATCGCCACGATCAGCCTGGTGCTGGTATCTTTGCTGCTGATATATTTGGCCCTGGCCCGCGCGGTGTAGCGGGCGACCTGCGGCGTGCAAACGTAGCCGCAATAGTGCATGCGCTCGCTCACCTGTGCCGAAAAGCCGTACTGCTCGGCCAGGTTGAACACCTCGCGCTGGCCGTAGATCAGCACTGAGTCGTAATAGCGCTCGATGGCGTCATACGCGCCTTCAACCTGCCAGCGCTGTCGCACGACTGCTGGCGCGTCCAGAATATCGCGCAGCCCCAGGACGACCTGTGTGCGCTGGTTCGTCGTTCTGAGCGCTTCAAGCGTCGGCAGCAGTTCGCCCATCGCGCCGTGCGGCATGTGGTCGACCAGCAAAACATGCGGCTGAAAGCTCAGCACCGCGCTGCGGATCAGTTCCTTGCGCATCTCGTGAACGGCGGCGAACGGCAGCGGCATGCTGACTGCGCGCCAGTCGCCGGGGCCGGCCTTCAAAATCGAAGGCAGCTTCAGATAGTCATGATTCCGGCTGGTCTCGAAAAATTGGCCGAGCCGCGAATCGGCCATGGTCAGGATCGCAGCATCCGGGCAAAGCTGCACAATCTGATGCCCGATCGAGGTGGTGCGCCGCATGTGCCCCAGGCCAAAGCCATCCTGCGAATACATCATAACGCGCAGCTGATCTGTTTGACTGACACTGAAGCCCATGGTGAACCTCCTCTTTGTGCTTGCTCGTGTTCTGAGAGAAGCTTATCGCAGGTTGCCATGAAGGTGAATGAAGGGGAGCGAGCCGTTAGTGATCCGTCTGGGAACCGATTTCTAAACTGCTTCCGCTGCGCCTGGTCGTGACTTGTTCGGCAGTGGTGGCGTAGCCTTGCACGGCCAGCAGCTCATCCCTATGTGTGATCGTCGGGGCCAGCGACAGGATGTGGTTGGCGTCCATTATACGACGTAATCGCGCGCCATGGTATGATACCATGCATGGGAGTTTGCTCCATTTCGTTCGGAATCATGGTCCTGCACAGCGCCCGCCACCGACCGATAACTTCATGGAAAGGGAATAATGTATGCATGCATGGCTCGCCAGCGGACTTCGCCGGTTTTACCCCGCATCGCCCGCTGAACATGGTCAATCGCTGGATATCGCAGCGGCGCGTGGCGAACGGTGCGCCGTGCAGGCCGTGTGCCGCACCGACAATGCGCAGCGAATTATCCACGCGGCGGTCCACGCGCCCGAACCCCTGTTGGTCGTGCTCCGTCGCGTTGGCTACGTGTCCATGCCGCACGTCACAACCGAGACACCGCTCGACGATATCGAAGGGGGCGATTACCTTCCGGGCTTCGTCCCCGATCCGCTGCTGCCCGAAGATACCGTCCATGCTGGGCCGCGTGAAACGAACGCCTTCTGGATCACCATCCACATTCCGCCGGATGCGCGTCCCGGAAACTACCAGATTGGCATCACGTTGGCCGCTGACGGCGAGCAACTGCCGCCGCTCATGGTGAATCTCACGGTGCATCACGCGGCGCTCGGGCCACGCCGTGATTTCCCCGTGACGCACTGGTTCTATGCGGATGCGCTGTGCGACTGGTATCATGTTGAGTTGTACCAGGACGCGTTCTGGCCGGTGGTGGAGCCTTACTTCGCCAATCTCGTGGCCCATGGGCAGGATACGATCTATGTTCCGCTGTGGACGCCGCCGCTTGATGGAGTGAAGCGGCCAACGCAACTGCTCGGCGTCAGCCACGACGCGGGCACCTATCACTTCGACTGGAGCCTCGTGCGCCGCTGGGTCCACGCCGCCCAATCCCTTGGCCTCACCTCCTTCGAATGGCCGCACCTGTTTACCCAGTGGGGGGCCGCGCACCCTCCGCGCATCTATGCCGGCCACGGCGAGACGGCGACCTTGCTCTGGCCGCCCGACAGCGGCGCAACCTCGCCCGTCTACCGTTCGTTCCTGAGCCAGTTTCTGCCCGCGTTTGAGCGCTTCCTTCGCGCCGAAAACCTGCTCGACCACAGCTTCTTTCACCTTTCCGACGAGCCACACGGCGATGCCCACCTTGCGAGCTATCGCGCCGCGCGGGTGATGCTGTGGGAATTAGCGCCATGGATGCAGGTGATGGATGCCCTGACCGATATCGATTTTGCCCGCGCGGAGTTGACGGATATTCCCATTCCCCTGCTCACCACGGCACCGGCGTTTGTGGACGCGGGCTTTCCCGCATGGGCCTATTTCTGCTGCGTCCCGCGCGGGCGCTACCTCAATCGCTTTCTTGACACGCCGCTGGCGAAAATCCGCATGGCGGGCTGGCTCTTCTACCGCAACCGCGCGCGTGGCTTTCTGCACTGGGGCTACAATTACTGGTACAAACGCCAGACTACCGAGCTGATCGACCCGTATCGCGTCACCGATGCGTTCGGCTGGCCCGGCTGGTCATACGGCGATCCCTTTGTGGTCTACCCCGGCAGCAGCGGCCCGGTTGATTCCATGCGCTGGGAAGTGTTTGCCGAGAGTTTGCAGGACTACGCGCTCATCCAACACGCCGGCATGCACCCGGATGACCCCATGCTCGCCGATATCCAGGATTATGCGACCTTCCCGCGCGATCCGGCCTGGATCGCCGAGCGGCGGCGGTGGGCGCTGGCGCAGCTTGATCGCCAATGCTGATGCTCTCGACGCTTTCTCGACGATCGAGTGATAGAGTGATGCTATTGATAATAGCATGTACCTGCGAGGCGCGGAGGATCTACCATGAACATGCTGGACATCGCGCTTTTCGGCAAAGTTCAGCTCCGGCGAGGGGACATCATTATTGCAGACATACCAGCCAGGGTTCAGGAATGCTTGTTGTACCTGCTGCTGCACCGCGCGCAACCGCACAACCGCGAACGTTTAGCGGATGTACAGCGCTTCGACGACGCATGCGTGCTGGTGCGCGATGTGCCAGGCCTGGCGGAACTTGAGCAGAAGCAGCGCGCGCTGCGCGAAACCATGCTGCGGATCAGCGGCGCGATCCAGGTACTCGAGGAGGAGCTTGGCAAAGCCGAAGCGCAGCCAGCCGCCGTTGACAGGGGCATCAGCGACGAAAAGATGAGTATTTCACATTAGATCGCAACGGCGTGGTTCCGAACACCCTCGGCGCGCTGCTTGATGCCGAGCAGCATCCTGCGCTCCATCATAAAATCACCAGGATCAAGCACCACCGACATGAGCAGCATGGGCAGGCTGCCCGTGATGTCCCAGCGGTTGCGGATGACCAGCCGCGTCTGGCGATGCGCGGCGGGATACAAGCCGAACGACCATGTCCATGCACTGTCGTCGAAGACCAGCAGCAGGAACTGATTGGGTCGCAACGCCCGCACGCGCGGCCCAATCCCGGCGGGCGACATCGGCACCACATCGCCGACGTGCAGGTGCTGGAATTCGGGCAAGATGCGATCAGCATTGTGCATGTCCAGCCTCATCAGCCGGTTTTCAATCCACTCGTAGCTGTACATGCCGCCGCGTCCCTGCCCAAGCTGCACCAGCCACGGCCAGATCGCCTTCGGGCGGGCGTTAATCGTGATCGCCCGCGTCGCGTTATAGGTTGGGTGCGGCACGATCTCATCGCCTGGCATGGCCCGCCGCACCTCCTCGTCGGTTGCGCCCCAGCGCATGTGCCAGGGCCGAATCGCCGCCGTGTACGCGAACAGCGCCGTTCCGGCGAGCGATGCCGCGCCGGTTGCAGCGCGGAGCATGTTGCGTTTATTCATTTTGCACCTGCCGCTTCTCAACAGCGCGTCAAACCGTCGGGCGCACCAGCAGCAGCGGCGTGCTGGTGGCGTGCAGCACTTTGTCGGCCACGCTGCCCAGCACCAATCGCTGAAGACCGCTGTAGCCATGCGTTGCCATGACGATCAGATCGGCGTTGTGGCGGGTGGCCGTGGTGATGATCTCTTCGGCGGGGTACCCGAATGTCACCAGCGTCCTGACATGCAGGCCTTGCGCGCGGTATTCGTTGGCGAGCACCTGAAGTTCCTGTTGTGCGTTGGCGCGCTGCTGCACATCAAATTCAGGGGCCATTGCGCCCCACTCAATATCCAGATCGAGCATGGGTGTCAGCACCCGCACAAAAAGCAGCGCTGCATTGGTGCGTTCCGCCAGATCGCAGGCAAGGGGCAATGCCTGCTGCGCTTCATAGGAGCCGTCCAGTGGCACCACAATCCGGCGCATGGTCCATTCCTGCGCGATGTCGCCCGTCGCGCGCACCAGCAGCACCGGCGTGGTGCTCGTCCGCACGACCCTGTCGGCCACGCTGCCCAGCGCCCAGCGCCGCAAGCCACTCCAGCCATGCGTCGCCATGACGATCATGCGCGCGTGCATGTGCTGCGCGGCAGCCACAATCTCCTCGTCGGCCCTGCCAATGCTCACCTCGGTGGTCGCCCGCAACCCACGTCCGCGCAGCCGGGCGACCTGAGAAAACAGATAGCCTTCCGCGTGCGCGCATGCCTCGTGCGCGGCTGTCCTTTGGCGGGCGTGTTGCTCCTGTGGGAGCACTTCCAGCCTGCTGAGCGCGGGCATGGCTTCGATTAGCACCGGCTCAGGGACCGGCTCCGGCACCGCGCGCAGCAGATGAAGCCGGGCATCAAGTATTTGGGCCATGGCGCGGACATGCGGGAGCGCGTGCTCGGCCAGTGGCGAGCCATCTAATGGCACCAGAATCGTTGTCATACAAGCATCCTTTCTCATAGCATAGCGCTGATGTCATACGTGCTGTCCTGAGTGTAGCGCGCGCGCATCTGATGTACGAGAACGCATCACTACCGACGGTGAGGATATGACAACCGTCGTTGGTGTGCTATCATCATGGTGCCAGTTTGATGAAGGAGAACGTTCATGCCCGTAGTACTCAACGAAGCGCAGCGTTTGCGCATGCTCGCGCCACCTTCCGGCCCGGTGCGGATGGTGCTGGACACCGACACGTACAATGAAATCGACGACCAGTTCGCGCTGACGTATGCGCTGCTCTCGCCAGAGCGGCTGACGGTCGAAGCGATCTACGCCGCGCCGTTTCACAATCAGCGCGCGAGCGGCCCGGCGGATGGCATGGAGCGCAGCTACGAGGAGATCGAGCGGCTGCTCCAGCGGCTCGGGCGGTCGAGCGAGGGATGGGTGTACAAAGGCTCGACGGCATGGCTGCCCGCCGCAGACCAGCCGGTGCAGAGCGCGGCGGCAGAAGATCTGGTCGCGCGCGCCCGCGCCGGAGGCGACGATCCGCTGTACGTCGTCGCGATCGCCGCGATCACCAATGTCGCCTCGGCGCTGCTCCTCGCGCCCGACATCGCCGGGCGAATCGTTGTCGTGTGGCTGGGCGGCCACCCGCCGCAGTGGCCGCACACCCGCGAGTTCAACCTTCAGCAGGATGTGCATGCCGCGCGGGTCATATTCGACAGCGGCGTGCCGCTCGTTCACCTGCCGTGCATCAACGTGGCCGAGCATCTGCGCACCACCCAGGCCGAACTGGCGCAGTTCGTCAAGGGGCGCGGCGCGATTGGCGATTACCTGTTCGAGACGTATTCTGAGTATTATGACGATCACTACGCCCGCTCGAAGGAGTTGTGGGATGTCGGCGCGGTCGCGTGGCTGATCGACCCGGGCTGGATGGACAGCGTCGTGACGCACAGCCCGATTCTGAATGACAATCTGACATGGAGCCACGATCCACACCGGCATCTGATCCGCGAAATCCGTTCGCTCAAGCGCGATGCGATTTTTGGCGACATGTTCCGCAAACTTGAGCGTGCGGTGTAGCATCTGATCGTTATGCCTTTCAAGGAGAAACATATGACGGCAGACATGACCGCCAGCGTGACATTCGACGAAGGGATGGCCTTTACTGCCACGGCGGACAGCGGCCACGAGGTTCAGCTTGACGCGGCCCCGCCCACCGGACGCAACAGCGGGTTCCGCCCGATGGAACTTGTGCTGGTGAGCCTGGCCAGTTGCAGCGGGATGGACGTGCTCTCGATCTTACAAAAGATGCGCCAGCCGGTACGCAGCCTGAAGGTGCGGGCGCGTGGCCGCCGCCAGGATGAGCAGCCCAAAGCCTTCACGGCCATTGATTTAGTGTTCCAGGTGACTGGTGATGATGTGGATCCCAATGCCGTCGCCAAAGCGATTGCGCTGACCGAGGAGCATTACTGCCCGGTCTGGGCCATGCTCAAGCCGAGTGTTGCCATCACCGCTTCGTTCGAGCTAACGCATGATGAAGCTTCATCTCAGCCCACGGATTAACAACAATCATGTTGACAACTTGCGCGGTGAATGTCATAGTAGCCGCGCAACCGCAACAGACGAGCAACGAAGTGAGGATTGCTATGAAAGCACTTGTGTATCAAGGCCCGTGGGAGATGCCGGTGTGCGACATCGAACCACCGACGCCACAACCAGATGAAGTTATCGTGAAGGTGCAGGCCGTCGGGGTGTGCGGCTCGGACGTGCATGGCTATACCGGCTCGACCGGGCGGCGCTTTCCCGGCATTGCCATGGGCCATGAGTTCTGTGGAACGATCACCGCCGTCGGCGAGAATGTCAGCGATTACCACGTCGGCGATGCGGTCATCGTCGATCCCATGCTCACGTGTGGTGAGTGCATCATGTGCCGGGCGGGCCGTTCAAACGTGTGCGTCAACCGCACGATGATTGGCATGCACCAGCACGGGGCATACGCCGAAGCGGTGCGCGCGCCGCAGCGCCAGTTGCACCGCAAGCCAGATGATCTCAGTTGGGATCATGCCGCGCTGGCCGAGCCGCTGGCGGTGGCGCTGCACGCCGTGAACCAGACGCCGTTTCAGCTTGGCGAAAGCGTCGTGATCGTTGGCGCTGGCCCGATTGGCCTGCTGGCGCTCGCGGCGGCGCGCCTCAAAGGTGCCGGCACGGTCATGATCACCGACCAAAGCCCGCACCGGCTGGAACTGGCGCGGCAGCTTGGCGCTGACGTGGCGATCAACGTCGCCAGGCAGGATGCGATCGCGGCAGTGAAAGAAGCGACCAACGGGCTTGGTGCCGACGCGGCAATTGAAGCGGTCGGCATCTCGCCAACCGTGCAGCAGGCGCTCGCGGCGACGCGCATCGGCGGCAATGTGACGTGGATCGGCAACTCTGCGCCGGAAATCTCGCTCAACATGCAGAGCGTGGTGACGCGCGAGATCACGATTCGCGGCGTGTATGCGTTCACGCAGGAGTTCGGCCAGGCGATCAATCTGTTGCAGTCGGGCCGGATCAACGTTGCGCCGCTGATCGAACACGTTGGCCCGCTCGATCAAGGCCCGACGCTGATCCATGACCTGGCGAAGGGAACGCTCGATGCCGTTAAAGTCGTGCTGAAACCGTAATACATCCTCCCAACATGCACAAGCGATGGCGCAGGCCATCGCTTGTGTGCTGTGCCTACTAAGCCAAAGTAAACCTTAACTCGGCAAATATGGCTTCATGCTCATTGACAACGCTGATGCCGGTGATCTGATAGCCGACGAGTGACACATCCAACAACGATTGCTGCTGCTCAATCGCATTGGTCAATTTGCGCTGGAGTACCGTCGCATCAGGCGCAATCGCATGCCACAGCAGTTCCCTCACCATTTCCTGCGTTATTTCAATGCGAAGGTCAATCGTTGGCCGCTCGGCTGCCATGATGATGCTCCTTTTTGCTTCTGGTGCAGCATTGCTGCGCTCGAACTGCCCATGTCGCAGCAAATAGCATGCCGTGCCAGGCGATGCAGCAGTTCGTATCTTGCGGTATCATATGCGTGTGACTGAATGCAGTGCTTTAAAGGAACTTCGCATGACGCAGCGCATTCTTATCGTGGAAGACGAAGCCGAGATTGCCAACTACCTGAAGCGCGGCCTGGGGTACGAGGGCTTTGCCGTTGACACTGTGGCAGATGGCAACGAAGCGTTAGCCATCGCGCGCGAGCACCCGCCGGATCTGGTGGTGCTGGATCGCATGCTGCCCGGCCTGGATGGAATCGAAGTGGCGAAACGGCTGCGCGCTGGCTCAAGTATACCGATCATTATGTTGACGGCGCGCGATGCGGTGGCAGATCGCGTCGAGGGTTTGGAAAGCGGCGCTGACGATTATGTGTCGAAGCCGTTTGCGTTTGAAGAACTGCTTGCGCGCATTCGCGTGCAACTGCGACGCTACCATGCCGAGCAGACCAGCGAGGTGCTGCGGGCCGGGCCGCTCACGCTCAAGCCTGCCGCCCACGAAGTGCGCGTCAACAACCGCGTCGTGGAACTGACGGCCAAAGAATTCGAGGTGCTCGAACTGTTCATGCGCCACCCGCAGCAGGTGCTTACCCGCGAGGTAATTTACGATCGCGTGTGGGGCTATGACTTTGGCAGCGACAGCAATGTGATCGAGGTGTATATTCGCGCGCTGCGGCAGAAGTTAGAAGTCGACAATACGCCACGCCTGCTCCAGACGGTGCGCGGCGTCGGGTACGTTCTGCGCGAAGCGTAAACGTGCTGGCATGACTTCTGATTGCGTACGTACAGGTCAGGTTCGTTATGTTCAAACACCCGCTGGCGCTCCGCACACGGCTTGCGCTTGGCTACAGTGTGTTTTTTGTCGCCATTCTCACGCTGCTGAGCGCTGGCGTGTACCTGACGGTGCAATCGGCGCTGTTTAACGAAGTTGCGCAGCAACTCCAAACCAGCAGCGATCTCATTCAACAGGATTTCGATGTCAGCGATTACTCGCTTGGCACGTACTTTGATGATCCAAATTTCCTGCAGCGCACGCACCCGCCGCATATCGAAGGGCTTGAAACATCGGCGCTGTACGTGCAGGTGCTCAATCGATCAGGCACAGTGATCGTCAGTTCGTCGAACCTGCAACAGCAGCAACTTCCCATTACCTCGCCCGAACGAGCCGCCATTCTCGATGGTCAGCCGGTACGCACCGCAGCACAGTTGCAAGCCGCGCGCGTGTATATTCTTGGGCGCGCGCTGCAAGACAACGGCGTGACTGTCGGTATTTTGCTCGTCGCGCAGCCGCTCATGGCGATTGATCGCACGCTGCAACTGCTGTTCATCAGCCTGATTGTGACCGATGTTGTCGCACTGTTCACCGCGATTCGGGCAGGCGCATGGCTGGCGCGCGGCGCGCTCGCGCCGGTCGAGCAGATCAGCCAGACCGCCGAGCAGATCGTGCGGGCCGAAGATCTCGCGCAGCGCATTCCGCAAGCGCAAACCAACGATGAAATCGGCCATCTCGCCCGCACGGTCAACGCCATGCTGGAACGCCTGGATGCGTTATTTATCGCGCAGCGCCGTTTTGTGGCCGACGTATCGCACGAACTACGCACGCCGCTGACCGCCATGCGCGGCAACCTCGAAGTGCTCCGGCGCGGCGCGGTTCATGATCCGGTTGCGCTCGACGAGGCGCTGGCCGACATCGAGCGCGAGGTTGTGCGGCTGGCCCGGCTCACCAATGACTTGCTGGTTCTGGCGCAGGTCGAGGGCGGCGCGTCGCTGCCCACCGAGGTTGTGGCGCTCGACGAGCTTGTGCTGGAGGTCGTGCGCGAGATGCGCCCGCTAGCAAATGGCACGGCGTTGAAGCCAGCAATTGCCGAACAGGTGGCGGTGCCCGTCGACCGCGGGCGGCTCAAGCAGGCGTTGATCAATCTTGTCGCCAATGCGCTGCAACACACGCCGCCGACCGGCAGCGTTGTGGTCGGTCTGGCGCGTGTTGGCGGCAGTGCCGAGCTATACGTGCGTGATAGCGGTGCCGGGATCGCGCTGGACGATCTGCCGCATGTGTTCGAGCCCTTTTATCGCGGCGACAAAGCGCGGACGCGCCATGTTGGCGGCGCGGGCATTGGGCTTGCAATCGTGCAGCGCGTAACCGAAGCACACGGCGGCCACGTCCATGTCGCCAGCGTTCCGGGAGAAGGCAGCACCTTCATCATGCGCCTTCCGCTCGCGCCCGAACACACCCGCCCCACGGAAGCGCTGCTCCCGGTCGATCTTTCGGCAACCTAAACCGCGCAAAGATCGCCCTGTTCCGCATTGAAGTCGCCAAAACCTGGCACGTTGTATGCTTGCTGTTTTCATGCGGCCCATGCTTTTGGCGTTTCCTTCAAGCTAACCCAAGGTCGAGCATTCATGGCGAAATCACAAACACAAACAGTTCGCGGGCACATCACCGTTGTGCAGGAAGAGCGCTTTCGCATGATAACCGAAGGCGGGCAGGGCTTGCTTTTTACGCTCGGCAACAGCATCCGCTACGGTGCCGACGACCTGCGCCGCTTCCGCGACACCCAAACGCCAGTCGTGGTGGAATACAGCGGCGCGCCGAATTTATCGACGGGCATGGCGCACAAAGTTCAGGCGGCGTGATGCACAATGCTGGGAATAGTTGAAGCTATGCGCTAATTCTTTTGTCCAATGAGCATGAGGAAATAGTATGGCACGAACGAAGTCATCACTCGTTGGCGATGTAAAAACGTGGTTCCAGGACTGGTCCGTTCCCCGGCAACTGGCCGGTGAAGACCCCAAAAGCACGGCCGCCGAGTCACAGCGCTCGCGCGAATGGCGGCCCCGGCTCGAAGAAGCCGACAAGGTTGGCACAAGCATCTGCCCCTACTGCGCGGTCGGCTGCGCGCAACTCGTTTACGCCAAGGGCAACGACATCATCCATATCGAAGGCGACCCGCGCAGCCCGATTAATCAGGGTACGCTCTGCCCCAAAGGCGCGGCGACGTTTGGCTGGCTGGTCAATCCCAACCGGCTCATGAAGGTCAAGTACCGCGCGCCGTACTCCGACCACTGGGAAGAAAAGCCGCTCGATTGGGCCATGGAGCGGATCGCGCAACTGGTCAAGCGCACCCGCGATGAAACCTTCGTCCACAAGCTGCCGGATGGTACAACCGCCAATCACACCATGGCGATTGCCGAGCTTGGCGGCGCGACGCTCGACAACGAAGAAAATTACCTGATCAAGAAGCTATGCGGTGGCGGCCTGGGCATGGTCTGGATCGAAAACCAGGCGCGTGTCTGACACAGCTCTTCCGTGCCCAGTTTGGGCGCTAGCTTCGGTCGCGGTGCCGCAACCACCGCGCAATGGGATATCGCAAACGCCGACTGTGTTGTGATCATGGGATCCAACATGGCCGAGAACCACCCGATTGCCTTCCGCTTTGTGATGCAGGCCAAGGAAAAGGGCGCGACGGTCATCCACGTCGATCCGCGCTTCACGCGTACCTCGGCGCTGGCCGACGTTTACGCGCCAATTCGGGCTGGCTCCGACATCGCCTTCCTCGGCGGGCTGATTAATTACATCCTCGAAAACGATCTGTGGTTCAAAGAGTATGTCATGAACTACACCAACATTTCGACGATCATCGACGACGACTTCAAGGATGCCAGCGAGCTTGACGGCCTGTTCTCCGGCTGGGAAGCGGACGATCACAGCTACTCGTCAGAGTCATGGCAGTATAAAGGGATGGAAATCCCCTCGCCGCTGGCGGAACATTATTCGCGCAAAGAGAGCGGTGGAGGTGGCAACAAGAAAGAGAAACTGGCCGAGGAACCGCCGCCAACTGATCCGACGCTCCAGAATCCGAAATGCGTCTACCAGATCATGCGCCGCCACTACGCGCAGTACACGCCCGAAATGGTCGAGCGCGTGACTGGCTGCCCGAAGGAGACGTTTCTGGCGGTCGCCGAGGCGATCACCCGCAATTCGGGCCGCGAGCGTACTGGCGCGTGGTGCTACGCGGTTGGCTGGACACACCACACCACTGGCGTGCAGATGATACGGGCATGCGCGATTATTCAGGCGCTGCTGGGCAATATCGGACGGCCCGGCGGCGGCATTCTGGCGTTGCGCGGCCACAGTTCGATTCAGGGCAGCACTGACATCCCGACGCTGTACCATTTGCTGCCGGGCTATCTGCCGCAGCCCGCGATTGACAAGCCGCACAAGACGTTCAATGAGTACCTTGAGTCGGAAACCGAACCGACTGGCTATTGGCACAATTTCCCCAAGTTCGCCACCAGCCTCATGCGCGCGTGGTACGGCGAGCATGCCACCAAGCAGAACGAGTGGGGCTATCAGTGGGTACCGAAGATTACCGGCGATCATTCGCAGCAGCCGATGATGCTGGCCATCCGCGATGGCACGATTCGCGGTCTGCTGCTGATCGGCCAGAACCCGGTGATCGGCGGGCATAACACCCACATGATCCGCATGGCGCTGCCGAACCTCGAATGGATGGTCGTGCGCGA
>DASTWM010000196.1:0-4578 GCA_035765855.1 Roseiflexaceae bacterium | reverse complement strand
GTGTCGGCGCTGGTGTGCGCGATGGTCCTGGGCAAGCGCCACGGCTTTGGCTCAGAACCCATGGCGCCGCACAACGCGACCATGAACATTATTGGTACGGCGCTGTTGTGGTTTGGCTGGTTCGGCTTCAACGCTGGCAGCGCGCTCGGCGCAAACGGCCTTGCGGTCGCAGCATTCGTGACGACTAATACTGCTGCGGCAATGGGCGCCCTGACATGGATGACGGCAAGCTGGATTCGCCACAAGCAGCCGAGCGTCCTCGGCGCGTCGGCGGGCGCGGTGGCTGGTCTGGTCGGCATCACCCCGGCGGCAGGCTTTGTCACACCGGCTGCCGCGCTCATCATTGGCTTCCTGGCTGGACTTGGCTGTTTCATGGTGGTTGAGCTGATTGTGCGTGGCCGGGTAGACGACGCGCTCGACGTGTTTGGCGTCCACGGGATTGGCGGCATGATCGGCGCGCTGGCGACCGGCATTTTCGCCACCAAAGCGGTGAACAGCGCTGGTGCCGATGGCCTGCTGTACGGCAATCCGGGACAACTTGTAATCCAGTTGATCGCCGTTGTGTCGGTAGCCGCCTACGCTGCGGGCGTGACCTGGGTGCTGCTGAAGTTTATCAACGCGACGATTGGCCTGCGGGTGTCGCTGGAGGAAGAAGTGCGCGGTCTGGACGCTTCGCAGCATGGTGAAGTTGCATATCAGTCATAGGTATATAGAATAAGGAGAGAGAGTCATGGATCCAATTATCTTTGTTGCGCTGGTGCTGTTCGCTGCTGTTATTGTGCTGTGGGTCACATTGCCGGGGAGCATCGAGGCGCAACCAGAGCCGTCTAACGAGCTTATGCCAGCGCTATCAGGCCAGCAGCAAGCCTGATGTGTGGTTCATCAATTCATCATCGACACCCCGCATGCTGCCATGCGGGGTGTTCTTTGGGTGATGAACCATAGCGCCGGAGGTGAATCAGCCAATGTAAAGCATTTGTGCAACATGCACAAACGGAGCGCTGATGATCCGGTCACTGCATCCTAAATATGGTACATGATCGCGCCGGTGCGCTGGCGTTTACGCTGGCAAAGGTCTTCCAGCGTCAAGTGGCCGAGGTATGACTCGAGCACCTGCCGCATTTCGCACCACACATCGCGCACGATCTCGCGATCGACTGCTGATGTTGCCGCAGATGTGCTGCTATCGGTCGGGAACAGCGGGCCTTCCAGCGCCGTGACCGCCTCTAGTACAGTGATTTCTACCGGTGGCCGGGCCAGCCGGTGCCCGCCCTGCGGCCCGCGAATGCTCTCGATTAAGCCCGCTTTCCGCAGCGAGATAAGAATTTGATTGAGATAATTTTCGTCAATCCCCTGACGGCGGTGAATATCCTGGCTCTGGATCGGCCCCTCGCCGTAGTGTTGCGCGAGATCGAACAGCGCGCGCAGTCCGTACTCACCCTTGCTTGAAATTCGCATAGTCTACCTGAATAATTCTTACTATTCTTGAGTGATCATAACATGTTTATGCAGGTAGCGTCAACATGCTTTTATTGGTCGCCGTGTTCTATCGTGGGATGGCTCCAAAATCGCTTCACGATGCAGTACGGATTCTGCTGAGACGAAAGTCTGATTGTAAAATAAGAACATCTGTGCTATAATGAACCTCTGATGAGGCGAGCACCACGTCGCATGTGCGGCATCCTCACGCTTGCTTGCTGAGCAGTCTTGCATTCTCACGCACTCGCCGCTATACTGGCGACAACTGCAGCACATGAGGTTCTACCGATGCCAGCGTCAAACGCCCGCGCACGAACAGCATCGGCTTCCGGCGGCTCTTCCGGGCGCGCGCCAAAGGCCGCCGAAGCCCGCGAATTGACAAATTATCGTTTAACTGACCGGCTCGCTCAGGAAGAGCTTGCGACCGTGTACCTTGCCACGCACACGATGCTGGATCGCCCGGTGCAGGTGGCGGTGCTGCGCCGTACCGACTGGATTTCGACCAGCCGCTTCCAGCTTGCGGCGCGCCTGGCTGCCCGCCTGAGCCACCCGAATATTCTTCCCATTATTGATGCTGGCCATGATGACAAATATGGCGATTATATCGTCATGCCGCGCCTGGATGGGCAGACGCTCGAAGAGTTGCTGAAACACGGGCCGATCGAGCCGCTCCAGGCATTACGCATTTTCGCGCACGTTGGCGCGGCGCTCGATTATCTGCATGAACAGCATATTTTGCACCGCGACGTGCGACCTGCCAATATTTTCGTGACGCCGCAGGGCACTGCGTACCTGATGAATTTCAGCCTGGCTGCCGCGTCTGACACGCCTGATCTCTCGTCAATCGAGGAGGCCGATTACCTGACGCCGTACTCGGCACCGGAACAAACCCTGACGGTGAATGATGCTGCGCCTGCGCAAGATATATATAGTCTGGGTGCGGTGCTGTATCACATGCTCACCGGCGAATTGCCGCCTGTGCCGGGGCAGCCGGCGCGTGTTTTTGGCGAGAGCAATCCCGGCTTTGCTGGCGTTGATCGCGTGCTGACCCGCTTGTTGTCGGAGGAACCGTCGCAGCGCTTTCCGAACGCGACCATGGCAGCCGCTGCGCTGCGGCAGGCGCTGCGCACACAGATTGACGACGCGACCGACGACATGCATGAATCGCGCTGGGAGCCGGTCGCCGAATGGCTCGAAAACCCGCTGGAAACGGTGGTCGGGCCGCTGCTGGATCAGGATTTTATCACCCGAAGCCGGGCGCGCGCCGATAATCTTCACCGCACTGGCGCAATCAAGCGGCTCATGGATCGCTGGGGCCGCGCTGGTTTGTTGCGCCGTCCGGGGCTGGGCCAGATCATCGAGCCGGAGCAGATCGTCAGCTACAACCTGTATTTTTATGAACTCAAGGCGCACTACGAGCGGCGCACAACGCCAGAGGTGCGCGAGCAGATGCATACCGATGGCATGCTTGCGCCCGTGCCAGAGCTTGCGTTGTGGGATGTGCCGGTGCCAACGCTTGAGCCATTCGGGGATGCGCCGCCGGAACAAATTGTGGTGCCAGGCTCGCAGCATGTCGTGCAGTGTCCAGAATGCCACGGCGAAACACAAATCCCCTGTCGCAACTGTGAGGGGCGGGGCATTGTCGAGCGCACCAGCCGCGTGAAGGAAAGCGATGGCACGGTGCGGACCGATACATTTCAGGAGAACTGCCCGGTGTGCCACGGCTACGGTCGGCAAACATGCCCGCGCTGCGAAGGCAACGGCCATCTGTTGGAAGAGAAGATTTTTACATGGGCGCGTTTTGGCCGGCTGTACCTCAACGAGGACGATGTAGGCGGTCTGCACAAGCTGACGCTTGAGACGCAGGCACAAGAGGTCTTCAAAGGGCAGATTGTTCCGCACGAGCCGCGCTGGCACCAGGTCGCGCCGCTGCACGAAATGCTTGAAGAAGCTATCAACGGCGGCGGCCCGGATGCGCGGCTGATCACGGCTGAATTGACTATTCGTGGCGTGCCGGTGACGGAAGTTGATTATCAATACCGCGCCAAACCGCGCAGCCTGGCGCTGATTGGCTTTGCGGACGAGGTGCGCGGCGATTGGAGCCTGATCGATCTGGAGCGGCTGGCGCTGTATGCGGCGATTGCGGTCATGGCGGTTGCCCTGCTTGTGCTGCTGATCTCGCGTTTTTAGGGCATGCGCTGCGCGGCATGCCAGGCCAACTGTTCTGCTGGCAAGCAATCTGCTGTTAGAGTTGGCAGAGCTTCGGCATTTCAATGATGCTGGGTTCTTTCTACGAGCCAACCATGAAAGGAGCAGTGATATGCCAGGTCGAAAACGCGCCCGTACCGATAGCGAAGTCGAGAACGCGCAGCATGGCGAGCATCATGAATCGGAGCAAGGTCGCCATGAGGATATCGAGGACACGAACGCCGACGAAATGGGCGTCGCGCAGCGTAGCGTCCGCTCCGTCGAAGAAGGTGGCGATAACAAGGAGCTAGGCGAGCCACAGCCCGGCTACGGCACCGTTCAGCCAGGCATTCAAGGCGGCGGCAAGCGTTAGCGAAAGTAAAACGTCAGGAGCCTGGGATGACGCGTTCCAGGCTCTTGCTGTACCATGGAATGTAGTAAGCGCTATTCTGAGAAAGCGATGAGGATTATCTTTACGCTGCCTGCATGACAGCGTGCGGCAGAAAAATATTGCTGCTGTCCGGTCCTTTCCATTGATGCATTCTGATGCTTCAAACGCTACGTTGCTGTCGCTGCAACATGATCCAACATGCCGGAAACTGTCGCTGTATTACCGCAGCATGTCGCGGCAATAGTACGGATGTACTTCTAAAACCCTTGACGCGCGCCCATGCGCTAGGTATAATACATACACCTGATCTATCAGGCCTCCCTCAATTGAAGTTCCCTGAAGCAAAGCAGTATAGTTCAATGCAGAAGCGGATCCCCCGCTGAACGCATGGATCCCGAAACGGTACCCGAACATACGCAGTATTCTTTCAGGGAAGGCACCTCGACACGATTGATCGTTGCACCTTAGCAAGACCGCCAGAGAACATACCTTCAGCAGAGCGTTGCGGGTGTGCTGTGGCG
>DASTWM010000195.1:0-29222 GCA_035765855.1 Roseiflexaceae bacterium | reverse complement strand
TGCAGAATCTCGACGAGATTCTGAGCGTGCCGGGCCTGGATGCGATCTATATTGGCCCGTCTGACCTGAGCCAGAGCCTCGGCTTTGCGCCGCGCGTGGACCCGACCGAGCCGAAGGTCGTGGAAACGGTCGATCACATTTTGGCGGGCTGCCGCAAACACGGCATCGTCGCCGGCATGCACACCGGCGCACCCGCGTATGCCAAGCAGATGATCGAGAAGGGCGTGCAGTTCGTCACGATCGGCAGCGATGCGCGGCTGATGGCGGCAGCGGCGAGCGCAGTGGTGGCCGAGATGAAAGGCGGCAAGAAGGAACTGGAGACGCAGAAAGGCCCGTATTAATTTGTTCCCTCACCACCCTCACCCGCTGCTTTCTTACAGTGGGTGAGGGTTAGCATGATTAAGAGGATGCCTATGCCATCTGAGACACACGACACAGCCGACATAGCGTTGCATGACAAACTGCGCCGCGACCCGCACCGCCCGGTGTACCACTTCGTTCCGCAAAGCAACTGGATGAACGATCCGAATGGCCTCATTCAGTGGAATGGCGTGTATCACATGTTTTATCAATACAATCCGCATGGCGCGTTCCACGGCACGATTCACTGGGGCCATGCCACCAGTCGTGACCTCGTGCATTGGGAGCATCAGCCTGTCGCGCTCGCGCCGACGCCGGGCGGCCCTGACGCGGACGGCTGCTGGTCGGGCTGCGCGGTGGACGACAACGGCACGCCGACGCTGATCTACACCGGCGTCCATGGCAAGGCGCAGCGGCCCTGTCTCGCCACCAGTACCGACGATCTGCTGACCTGGCAGAAGTACGCCGGCAATCCGATCATCGCCGCGCCGCCCGACCCTGCTATGACTGACTTCCGCGACCATTGGGTGTGGCGCGAGGACGGCATGTGGCACATGATCATCGGTTCGAGCATCAACGGCGTGGGTACGGTGCTGCTATACCGCTCGCACAACTTGCGAGTTTGGGAATGTCTCGGCCCGCTGCATACCGCCACTGCGGAGCAGGAGCCGCTGTACACCGGCCAGATCTGGGAATGCCCGCAGTTGCTCTTTTTTGATCAGCAGGCGGCGCTGGTGATCTCGGTCTGGGATCGCCATCGGCTGTTGTACACGGCGGCCATGGTCGGCACGTATCAGAATCATCGCTTTACACCTGAGTCAATCGAGAGGCTCGATTATGGCGACAAGCATTTCTACGCGCCGCAGACACTGATCGAGCCAGGCGGGCGCAAGCTCATGTGGGGCTGGATCCAGGAGGGACGGCCCGAACAAGCCCAGCGCGATGCAGGCTGGTCGGGCGTGATGTCGCTGCCGCGCGTTGTCAGCATGCACCCGGACGGCGTGCTGAGTCTGACGCCCGCGCCAGAGCTACAGGCATTGCGCCAATCGCGCACGCACCTCGACAATATTGATCTTGCGCGCGGCAGCATGCATTCGCTGGAAGTCCATGGCGACGCGCTGGAGATCATCGTCGAGGCCGAGCTTGAAGCAACGGCAACCTTTGGCCTGGTGGTGCGGCGCTCGCCCGGTGGCGAAGAGCAGACGGTGATCGGCTACGACGCAGCCGCCAAACGGCTGTTCTTGGATCGACACCAAGCCAGCTGCGACGATGACACCGCGCTTGACGTGCAAGGCGGCGAATTGGTGCTGCATGTGGGCGAGCCGCTGCGGTTGCATGTATTTCTTGATCGCTCGGTGATCGAGGTCTTTGCGAACGAGCGCGCATGCCTGACCAGCCGCGTCTACCCGACGAGGGCAGACAGCAACGGACTTGCGCTGGTCGCGGAAGGCGGCGCGGCGCGCGTGACAACCATGGATGTGTGGTGGATGGCGGCAATTGCGTAAAACAATGAATCGCATTGTCGTGATCGGCGCGGCAGGCTCCGGCAAATCAACCATGGCGGCCCGGCTGGCCTGCATGCTCGGCTGCCCGTTCGTCGAACCGGACGGGCTGTTCTGGGACGCGAACTGGACGCCCGCGCCGACGGATGTCTTTCGCGCCCGTGTGGCCGCCGCGCTCCACGGCGACCGCTGGACGTTCGGCGGCAATTACAGCGGCGTGCGTGACATTGTGTGGGGCCGCGCCGACACGCTGATCTGGCTCGACTATGCGCTGCCCGTTGTCTTCTGGCGGTTGCTGCGCCGCTCGCTGCGGCGCGTCATCACCCGCGAGGCGCTGTGGAACGGCAACCGCGAGACGTGGCGCGGCCAGTTCTGGAGCCGCGACTCGTTGTTCTTGTTCATGCTTCAAACGCATGCGCGCCGCCGCCGTGAGCTACCGATTGCGCTGAGCGGACCGGCGTACCAGCATCTTCACGTGCTGCGCTTCCGCGCGCCCCGCGCAACGGAAAGGTGGGTCGTCAACCTTCAAGTAAACAGGAACAGCCCATGATCGAAACAGCGCGGCTCCTGCTGCGCCCCATGCGCGCCGAGGATACCGATGAACTGCTGCACATCTTCGCCAATCCCAACGTGATGGCATCGTTTGGCGTCGCGCCATTCGATCGCGCACAGATGGCGCAGTGGGTGCAGCGCAACCTTGAGCATCAGGATCGGCACGGCTACGGGCTTTTTTCAGTTATGCTTAAAACAACCGGGCTGCTGATCGGCGATTGCGGGCTGGAGCATATGGACGTTGACGGCGTTGATGTGGACGAGCTTGGCTATGATTTTCGCAGCGATTACTGGAACCATGGGCTGGCGACAGAAGCGGCGACGGCAGTACGAGCGTACGCCTTTCACGTCTTGAAACTGCCCAGCTTGATCAGCCTGATTCGCCAAGGTAATGTCGCGTCGCAGCGGGTCGCGGAAAAGATTGGCATGCGCCGCGAACGCGCGCTCACGCGGCATGGACACGCCTACTGGCTGTACACCATTGCGAACGAAACTTCCTGAGTTCGCTTAACCATCACCCTTGCTGAAAGGTTTTGCGCTGGCCCGCTGCGTGCTACAATGCCACAGGATCATCATGAATGTAAAGGGATGACGATGAGCGATTACCTTCCATCCGACACGCGCTACGACACGATGCAGTACAATCGCACCGGGCGCAGCGGCCTCATGCTGCCCGCGATTTCGCTGGGCCTGTGGCACAATTTTGGCGGGTTTGACACGTTCGAGAACGGGCGCGCCATGCTGCGGCGCGCGTTCGACATGGGCATCACCCACTTCGACCTGGCAAACAATTATGGGCCACCTCCCGGCTCGGCGGAGGAAAACTTCGGGCGGATTCTGCGCGATGATTTCGCGCCATTCCGCGACGAGTTGATTATTTCGAGCAAGGCTGGTTACCGCATGTGGCCGGGGCCGTACGGCGAATGGGGCTCGCGCAAGTACCTGATCGCCAGCCTCGACCAGAGTTTGCGCCGCATGGGGATTGATTATGTCGACATCTTTTACAGCCATCGCCCCGACCCAAACACGCCGCTGGAAGAAACCATGAGCGCGCTCGACCACATCGTGCGCAGCGGCAAGGCGCTCTACATCGGCATTTCGTCGTACTCGCCGGAGCAGACCAGGCAGGCCGCGCAGATTTTGCGCCAACTTGGCACGCCATGCCTGATCCACCAGCCGAGCTACAGCATGTTCAACCGCTGGATCGAGGATGGCCTGCTGGGCGTGCTGCGCGAGGAAGGCATCGGCTGCATTGTCTTTTCGCCGCTGGCGCAGGGTCTGCTGACCTCGAAGTACCTCAACGGTATTCCCGAAGACTCGCGCGCGGCCAACCCGCACGGCTTCCTGAAGGAAGAAGCTGTTACCGAGGAGAAGGTCGCCAGGGTGCGCCGCCTGAACGAACTGGCGCAGGCGCGCGGCCAGACCATGGCGCAACTCGCGCTGGCGTGGGTGCTGCGCCACCCCGAAGTGACCTCGGCGCTGATCGGCGCGAGCCGCGTGTCGCAGATCGAGGACGCGGTCGGCACGCTTGAAAAACTGGAACTTTCCAAGGACGAGCAGCAGCAGATCGAGGATATTCTGACCAGGTAGGTGCCTGCCACCACACGCGGGCGGCTGCAAACACCATGCGAATGGCGCTGGTGTTTGCAGCCGCCCGCAGTTCATGAGCATTGAAGGAGATGTTCCATGACCGTTAATCGACGCATGCTTGCGATCCAGATTGCGGGCATGTTCGTGGTCTTCGCGCTCGCGCTCTTTCTTGCGGCAGGCACCATGGCCTGGCTGGCGGGCTGGATCTTTCTGGTGCTGTTCTTTGGATTCACCATTGCGCTCAGCCTCTGGCTGCTCAGGAATAATCCCGGTTTGCTGACCGAGCGCATGACCGGCATCGGTAAAGCCGATCAAAAAGCATGGGATAAAGTCTTTTTCGCCGTTGCGAACGTCTTGTTTCTAACATGGCTGGTGGTGATGCCGCTCGATGCGGTGCGCTTCCACTGGTCGCACATGCCGGGCTGGCTCCAGGTCGCAGGCGCGCTGCTGCTGCTCGGCTCGTTCGACCTGTTTTTCATGACATTTCGCGAGAACGCATACTTATCGCCTGCGGTGCGCATCCAGAAGGAGCGCGCGCAAACGGTTATATCCACGGGGCCGTATCGGTATGTGCGCCATCCCATGTATGCCACGGCAATGATTTTTCTGGTTGGCACAACGCTGCTGCTCGGCTCGTGGTACGGGCTTGTCGTGGCACTCATCCTCGCCGTCGCGATTGCCTTCCGCGCGGTGCAGGAGGAGCGCACGCTGCGCGCCGAGTTGCCCGGTTATGATGCGTACATGACACAGGTACGCTACCACCTCATTCCCTACATCTGGTAGCCCGCACAACCCACACGACGCTCAACGCGCCGCAAGCACCAGGCCATCACGCGCAGGGATGTCAAGCGACACACTGCCGCCAGAAACCTGCGCGCCATGCTCGCCCCACACTGCATCCAGCGCAGCGCCATCCGCGAACAACTCACCGACCGGCACGCTGACCTGGCGCGGCTCCTCGGCGACGTTCACCGCGATCAGCAGCGTTCCGCTGGCATCCTTGCGCGCAAAGACATACACCGTATCGTCGGCGTACACGCGGATGTACTCGCCGGTGCGCAGCGCGGAGTGCGCCTTGCGCATGGCGACCATGGCTTTGTGGTAGGCAAATGTCTCGTGATCCCATGCTTCCTGCTGGTCCCATTGAATCGCCCGGCGGCAGTCCGGGTCGAGTTCGCCCGGCAGGCCGATCTCGTCGCCGTAGTAGATCGACGGCGCGCCGGGATAAGTCATGAGCAGCAGCGTCGCCAGGTACACGCTGCGCTTGTCGCCGCCGGCGATGTTGAGCAGCCGCGCGGTGTCATGGCTGTCGAGCAGGTTCAGTTGCGTCTGCGTAATGTCCCATGGATACAGCGCCAGCAGCCAGTCGATCCGGTCGGCATAGCCGCGCCCATCAAGCGCATGGTCAGGATGGTAGCTGCGATCTTCGAGCGTTTCTGGCCGCACGCGCGCGCCGCCCGTGAACGCGATCGCCGCCTCGGTGAACAGGTAATTCATCACCCCGTCGAACTGATCGCCCTGCAACCACTCGCGCGCGTCGAGCCACACTTCGCCCACAATATATGCTTCCGGGTTGATGGCTTTGACACGCTGGCGAAACTCCTGCCAGAAGCCGGGCGTGCTGATCTCGAACGGCACATCGAGCCGCCAGCCGTCGATGCCTTCCCGAATCCAGAACTCGCCCACCTGCATGATGAACTCGCGCACCTGCGGATTATCGGTGTTGAACTTCGGCAGCGCGCGGTTGCCGACCCAGCCGACATAGTTCGCCGGTTTGTCGCCGTTATACGGGCTGAGCGGCCAGTCCTGAATGAAGAACCAATCCAGGTAGGGCGAGTGCGGCCCATTCTCCAGAATATCGTTGAATTGAAAAAAGCCACGGCTTGAATGATTGAACACGCCGTCGAGCACGACCCTGATGTTGCGCTTGTGCGCTTCTTCAAGCAGCGCGTGCAGCGCGTCATTGCCACCCAGCAGCGGATCCACGCGATAATAATCATGGGTGTGGTAGCGGTGATTCGAGGCTGACTGAAAGATCGGCGTGAAGTAAATTGCCGTCGCGCCAAGCGCCTGAATATGATCGAGATGCTCGACGACGCCGATCAGATCGCCGCCCTTGTAGCCCTCAGGGGTCGGCGGGCTGTCCCATGGTTGCAAATTATTCGGCTTCGGCACCTTTTGGCTTTTGGCAAAGCGGTCAGGAAAAATCTGATAGAATACCGCATGCTTCACCCAATCAGGCGTGTGAATTTCGGCCATGCGCAAACACCTTTCTTGACAATAAAAATGGTCGCGGTATACCGCGACCATGTAGCAGGTTCCAAGCCGTGACGCTACCGCCCTTTATAATCCTGCCCCAGAATGACAATAATATCCGCTGATCCGTCCTGCGCGGGCGCGTCCGGCCCGGGCGTCGCCTGCACGTACCCCGATCCCACATTCAAGTTCTTCGCAATCGCCTGGCGCGCGGCGGGCTTGCCGCTGTAGTCGATCACGAGGGTGTGCTGATAAATCTGGCCCCATTCGGCAGGCGGGATCATGGAAAAGCCCTGGCTCTGCAACTGCGCGCTTACCCGTTCGCCCAGGCCCGGCGTTCCGGTCGCGTTCAGCACCTGCACTGCCGCGGTTTGCGGCAGGCCCGCCACGCCGCCGCTTGCCGAGCCGCCAGGGTTCGCGCTGGCTGTGCCTTGCGGGCTGGTCAGCCACTGCGCCACAAGCGCCTTGATGTCAGCCTTGTTCCAGTAAATGTCCGAACCGTTTTCGCCATCGATCCGCACGGTGTTCGGATTGATGCTGGTTTGCTTGATATGGCTGCTGTCCAGGTCGCGCGCCAAGGTCGCCAGACCGTTGAGTACGCCAAGATCATGCACGGGCAACGTCGTGCGCGCGTTGTTGGCGATCACGTCGGCCCACTGCGGCAAAAGCGCCGCATTTTCCAGCAGGCCGCGCCCCTTGACCTGATTCAGCAGCGCTCGCAATACCTGCTGCTGGCGCTGGCTGCGGTCGAAGTCGCTCGAGCTATGGCGCGAGCGCGCGTAGATCAGCGCCATGCGCCCGTCGAGCACCTGCAAGCCGGCCGGAATATAAATGCGCTCGACGCCGTAATTCTCGGTTGGGTATTCGGGATCAATCAACGGGCGCGGCACGTCAACTGTCACGCCGCCGATCGCATTCACAAGCTGCTCGAAGCCCTGAAAATCGACCTGCGCGACATAGTCCACCCGCACGCCGAGAAATTTCTCCACCGTTTCTGCGGCGAGCGCGCCGCCAGCCGCATCCGCCGATGTGCCTTTACCATATAACTCTTCGGGATTTTTGTAGCCAATAGTGTAGGCGGCATTGATCTTCGCCTGCCCATAATGCGGAATGGTTGCCACCGAGTCGCGCGGAATTGACAGCATGGACGCCCATTTCTGCACCGGATCGACATGCACTACGATCATGGTATCGGTGCGCGCGCCGTCGGTCTCATTCGGGCGCTTGTCGACGCCAATCAGCAGGATGTTGAATGGTGTCGTGAGCGTGTTCGGCGGCTCGGATGTCGGCGCGGGCGGCGCGGCGGCTTGCGCAGCCTGTTCCGCGTGTGCGGTCGGCTGCTGCGCGCCCGCCACCGGCGCTGTTGTGGGAGCCGGCGCGGCCGTTTGACGCCGCCGCGGATCTTCCTGCTCGATTGTTTTCAGCGTTTGGTTAGCGCGATACAGCACCACGACAATGATCGCGATCACGATAACGGCAACGATGCCACCCGCAATAGCGAGCGAGCGCCACACCGTGCTGCGCGGCTGCGGACTTGGTGAAACCGTGCGGCGGGTAGCGACGCGCTCACGGGTGGTACGCGACATGCGGGCGGGCGGTCGTTGATCTGGGTTGGACACGGATTGGTTTTCTCCAGCGAAGCGAACAGTTTAGCGGATTATACCAGCGCGCGCGTCTGGTATCAAGCGCGTGCTGATGAGAATAGGTTAAACATTTGATAGTGGAATCATGGACTGAGCGCACCTGTCCACAGGGCTACTTGACAATCTTGTGCAAGTCCGTTATGATTGCACGCAATCGTTAACAACTAAAGAGCGCAACTCTTATCCAGAGAGGTGGAGGGACCGGCCCTGTGAAACCTCGCCAACCACCTTCTGGATTGCAGATTGCAGATTGCAGATTGCTGTTACACGTAATCTATACTCTACAATCTACAATCTGCAATTCAGTTGGACGGTGGCAAATCCGGCAGTGCAGTTCTGGAAGATGAGAGGCATACGCTGACGTAAGCCCCTTCCTCGCGCATCGCATGGAAGGAACTGTATGTCAAAGCAATTGTGCTGGGACTCTCATCTTACTGGTGAGAGTCCTTTTTTGTTGCATGAAACAGGCGACCAGCAACGGACCAGCGACCACCATCCGTGTCTCCATGGCGTCTGTGGTGAACAGTCGGTGGTTACATTTGAAGGAGGATTATTGTGGCGGACGAGCTGAAGTTTAATGGGTTTGAGACATTGGCGCTGCACGCCGGACAGCAGGCGGACCCCACAACTGGCGCATTGGCCGTGCCGATCTACGCGACCACGTCGTTCCAGTTCAAGGACACCGAGCATGCCGCCCGGCTGTTCGGCCTGCAAGAGTTCGGCAACATCTACACTCGTATCATGAACCCGACGACCGATGTGCTGGAGCAGCGCATCGCCGCGCTGGAAGGCGGCGTCGGCGCGCTGGCCCTGGCCTCCGGGCAGGCCGCCAGCACCAGCGCCATCCTGAATCTGGCGGGCACGGGTGATAATATCATCTCATCAAGCGACCTGTACGGGGGTACGTACAATCTGTTTCGCCATACGCTGCCGAAGCTGGGCATCACCACCCGCTTTGTGGATGGGCGCGATTTTGATGGCTTCCGTAATGCGATTGACGACCGCACCAAGGCATTTTTTCTGGAACTGGTCGGCAACCCGCGCCTCGATGTGCTGAATCTTGAGAAGATCGCCGCCATTGCGCATGAGCAGGGCGTGCCGGTGATTGTCGACTCAACCACCGCGACGCCAGCGCTGTGCCGCCCGTTCGAGTGGGGCGCGGACATCATCGTACACTCCGGCACGAAGTACATCGGCGGCCACGGCACGGTGATTGCCGGGCTGCTGGTGGATAGCGGCAAGTTCGACTGGACCAGCGGGCGCTTCCCGGAGTTCACCGAGCCTGATCCATCCTACCACGGCATGGTCTACACGCAGGCGTTCGGCAACCTGGCCTTTATCATCAAGGCGCGCGTGCAGGGTCTGCGCGACATCGGCGCGGCGCTCAGCCCGTTCAATTCTTTCCTGCTGCTGCAAGGGCTGGAAACGCTGCCGCTGCGCATGGAGCGCCACAGCCAGAATGCGCTGGCCGTTGCCAGGCACCTGAAGGAGCACAACAAGGTCGCGTGGGTCAACTATCCCGGCCTGCCGGACAGCCCAAGCTACGAGTTGGCGCAGAAGTACCTGCCGAAGGGCCAGAGCGGGCTGGTCGGCTTCGGCATCAAGGGCGGGCGCGCGGCTGGCAAGACGTTTATTGAAAGCCTGCAACTCTTCGCGCATCTTGCCAATATTGGCGACGCCAAGAGCCTGGCGATTCACCCGGCGACGACGACCCACAGCCAGCTTACGGTCGAGGAGCAGGGATTAAGCGGCGTGACTGATGATTATGTCCGGCTCTCAATTGGTATCGAGACGCTGGACGATATCATCGCGGATCTTGATCAGGCGCTCTCGAAAGTATAGAAATTACAGATTGCAGATTGCAGATTGTAGATTGGAAATATCTCCAACAGCAATCTGCAATCTGCAATCTGTAATCTGTAATTGTTATGACTGCCTTGGCTACACAGCAATCTCAAAATGTAGGAATTGTCGAGCGGCGCTACGCGACATGGACAATCCCGTTGCAGCTCGACAGCGGCGCGACGTTGTCGCCCGTCACGCTGGCGTATGAAACCTACGGCACGCTGAACGAGCGGCGCGATAATGCCATCCTGCTGCTGCACGCGCTGTCCGGCGACGCGCATGCCGCCGGTCGCCACAGCCACGCCGACCGCAGGCCGGGCTGGTGGGACGACATGGTGGGGCCGGGCCGCCCGTTCGACACCGAGCGCTACTTTGTGATCTGCTCGAACGTGATCGGCGGCTGCCAGGGCAGCACCGGGCCGTGGAGCACCAACCCGCAGACCGGCACATCCTACGGCACGCGCTTTCCGGTCGTGACGATTGGCGACATGGTGCGGGCGCAAGCGCGGCTGCTCGACTACCTTGGCATCGAGTCGCTTCACGCTGTGGCGGGCGGCTCCATGGGTGGCTTCCAGGCGCTCGAATGGGCGACGGCCTACCCCGAACGCGTGCGCGGCGCGGTGCTGCTCGCCACGGCGGCGCGCTCCAGCCCGCAAACCATGGCATGGAACGCAATTGGCCGCCGCGCGATCATGAGCGATCCGCGCTGGTGCAACGGCGATTATTACAACGGCGCGGTGCCATCCGATGGGCTGACCGTGGCGCGCATGATCGGCCACATCACATACTTGAGCGATGCGTCGCTGGAGGCCAAGTTCGGGCGACGCTTGCAACAAGGCCAGGAGTTCCAGTACACGCTCGACCGTGAGTTCGCGATTGAGAGCTACCTGGACTATCAGGGTACGATGTTCAACAATCGCTTCGACGCGAATTCATATCTGTACATCACCAAGGCCATGGATTATTGGGATTTGCCGGGGCAGTACGGCTCGCTTGAGGCGGCGTTCGCGCGCAGCCACATGCCGTTTCTGCTGATCTCATTCACCAGCGACTGGCTGTACCCCACAGGTGAATCCGTAGCGATTGCGGACGCGCTCCGCAGTCTTGAGCGGCAGGTGACACATGTGGAGTTAGAAACCGACGCCGGGCATGATGCATTCTTGATCGATTACGCGCAGCAGGCACCGCTGATCGAGGAGTTTCTGGCAGGAATTCGTCCAGCATAACGCGGAAAATACAGAAAAGTCCCAAGGCGGCATCGCTCGTCATAGCACTGTCAGCTAAACTACTTTCAGCGGTCTGCTCCGTCGCTCAACGTTCAGGATTCCTCCTGCGCCAGCTGTTACGTTCAGATTCACTCGTGCCTTCGTGGGCTATTCTCATCTGCCCTACGCACGAATGTGCATGAAAAGAGCCTCATATCCGCTCACACAGCATCCAGTCGCTCATCAGCGACACGGCGCTTGTTCGTCGGTCTCCCCGGCAACGCACCCGTGTGGCTGCCGTTTCCCGCGACGTACGTGCGTTCCCTTCAATCAATCAATGGGATACGCCGCTTGCGTACTGCGAGGCCATTGTTTAGCTGTCTAGGTGCTGTTCGGCTGCGATGTGCCTTGGAACTACACCCTTATCTTAGCACGCTGGCGAGCAGAGTCAACAGGTTTATCGCTGTTTAACGATACAGGTACAAAAGAAATCGCGCCGCGCGCGATGCAGGCGATACGAGCGCGATAGTACCATACGGCACAATTAGCATGGTGATAAACATATTCGCCTGGCGACCGCCGCGCCTGACAGCAGCACCAGCGGAATGCCGCCACCCGGGTGCGTGCCGCCGCCGACAAAGAACAGCCGTTCAATGCCGCGCGCCCGCAGCGGTGGCCGAAGAAATGCGCTCCAGCGGCTGTTCGACGCCAGGCCGTAGATCGCGCCGCCGGGCGCGTTGTAGCGCGCCTCGAAATCTTGCGGCGTAATCGTGCGCTCGAAGCGAATATGCTTTCCGAGATCATGCAGTCCCATGCGTTCCAGCCTGGCGAGCACGAGATCGCGGTAGCCGGACGCCTCGCGCGGCCAGTTGACGCGCGGGCTGGTGGCGGGAGCGTTCACCAGCACAAACAGATTCATGTGACCATGCGGCGCGTGCTGCGGGTCGGTCACGGACGTGGCGGAGACATAAATCGTCGGGTCGGGCGGCGGCACGCGCTTGTCGAAGATTGCGGCGAACTCGCGCGGGTAGTCGGCGGAAAAGAAAATGTTGTGGTGGTTCAGTTCGTCGTACACGCGATCGACGCCCAGCAGCAGCACAAATCCGCTGCATGACGGTTCCAGCCGCGCCATGCGCGCTGCGGTGCGCTCCTGATCATGAAGCAGCGTCGCGTAGGCGTAGCGCGGGTCGGCGTTCACCACCACATCGTCGGCATGCAGTTGCTCGCCGCTCGCCAGCCGCACGCCACGCGCCTGCCCGTCGCGCACAATGATTTCCTGCACTTCAATGCCCATCCGCATGTCCACGCCCACGCGTCGTGCCAGCGCTTCCAGTGCATCAACCAGTTTGTACATACCGCCCTGGACGTACCAGCCGCCCTCGGCAAACTCGACGTACGGAATGATGTTGAAGGTGGCCGGCGCGCGGTAGGGCGAGGAGCCGTTGTAGGTGGCGTAGCGGTTGAAGACCTGCCGCAGGTACGGGCTGTGGAAATACGCCCGCACGGCGCTGTCCACGGTGCGAAACGAGTCAATTTTCCATGAATCGCGCACCAGCGCCATGGTCATGAGATCGCGCAGACCGTCGAATGGGTTGAGCAGAAATGGCCCGGCGACGGCCTCGTAGATGCGGCGCGTGTAGGCCAGAAAACGCAGAAAGCCGCGCACATCGCGGGGCTCCAGGCGCTCGATCTCCTGGAGCAGCAGCGGCAGCAGTTGGTACGCCTCGAACTGCGCGCCGTCGGGCCAGCGGTAGCGGCACGTGGAGGACAGCGGAACAAGCGTGAGGTGATCATCCATGCGCTCGCCCGCCGCCGCAAACAGTTGCCGAACGACCCACGGCATGGTCAGCAGCGACGGCCCGGTGTCGAAGGTGTAGCCTTGCTCCTGCACGATGTTAGCCTTGCCGCCCAGCCGCTCGTTCTTTTCCAGCAGCGTGACCTGCCGCCCCGACGCCGCGAGGTGAATGGCCGCCGCCAGGCCGCCCAGCCCGCCGCCAACCACAATGGTTGATTGGTTCACACATTACTCTCGGAGATAATGGCAAGATGACAAGGTGACACAATGCTCGTTGCTATCTTGTCATCTTGTCATCTTGTCAGCGAAGCAGTTCAGCCCTTCAGCGAGCCGGCCATGAGGCCGCGCAGGAAGTAGCGGCCCAGGAAAATGTACACGATCAGCGTTGGCAGGGCGACCAGCAGCGCGCCGGCCATCTGCACGTTCCACTGCGTGTACTGGCTACCCGACAGATTTTGCAGCGCCACCGTGACCGGGCGAATCTCCGGCTGGTTGGTGATGATCAGGCCGAACAAAAACTCGTTCCAGATCGAGGTGAATTGCCAAATCGCGACTACCACAAAGCCAGGAATCGATAGCGGCAGCAGAATATGGCGATAGATGCCGAAGAAGTCCGAACCGTCGATCTGCCCGGCCTCGACCAGTTCGGTCGGCACGCCCGCGTAGTAGTTGCGGAAGATCAATGTGGTGATTGGGATACCGTACACGACATGCACGAGCACCAGCCCGCTGATCGAGCCGTACAGCCCGATCCGTGTGAGCACCTGCACCAGCGGAATCAGCACACTCTGGTAGGGAATGAACATGCCGAACAGAATCGCCGTGAACAGCGCGTTCGCGCCGGGGAAGCGCCACTTCGATAGCACGTAGCCGTTCAGCGAGCCGAGCATGCACGAAATAATTGTCGCCGGAACGACCAGTTTGATGCTGTTGAGGAAGCTGCCTTTCAGGCCGATCACGCCCTTGCCGCCGTTCCAGGCCGAATCAAAGCTTTGCAGGCTCAGGCTGGTCGGCAAATCCCACATGCGGCTCAGGCTGACCTGATCGAAGCTCTTGAGGCTGGTGATCAGCAGCAGAAACACCGGCAGCAGATAAAACGCCGCCAGCACGATCATGGCCGTGTAGAGCAGCACGCGCGGGCGGCGGCCAGCTTGACGGCGCAATGTTGTAGCGCTCATCGCTCCACCTCCGTGCGCGCATTATAAATAAGATACGGCACAATCAGCACCGCGACCAGCAGCAGCATGACCACCGCGGCGGCGGCGCCCTGCGCGATCTTGTTGGCGTTGAACGTAATATCGTACACAAAGATGCCCGGCACGTCGGTGGCATTGCCGGGGCCGCCGCCGGTCATGGTGAGCACAAGATCAAAGATTTTCAGCGAGATATGGCCGAGGATGATCACCGCGCTCAGCGTGATCGGCTGGAGCAGCGGCAGCGTGATGCGCTGAAACACCTGCCATTCGCTCGCGCCGTCCACCCGCGCCGCCTCGCGCAGTTCTTCGGGAATGCCGCGCAGCCCGGCCAGGTACATCGCCATAGTGAAGCCTGACATCTGCCAGACCGCCGCGACGATCACCGGAATCATGGCCATGGGAACACCGATTCGCGCTTTGATGCCGGACAGGATATAGCCCGGCAGCACGCGATTGTCGGTGATCCACGCGCTTTGCAAGAAGCCAAGGCCAATCTTGCTGAACAACAGATTCAGGCCAGTCGGATCCTGCGGGAATTTGCCGGGCGTGAAAATCCATGCCCAGACCACGCCGGTGACGATAAACGAGATCGCCATGGGAAAAATGTAAATCGAGCGAAAAATCGCCTCGCCGCGCACGCGCGAGTCGATCATGAGCGCCAGCGCGAGGCCAAGCCCAAGGCAGCCAATCAGGAAAAAAGCGGTAAATACAATCGTGTTGCGAATATCAGTTTGAAAGCGCAGCGCATTAAAAATTGTTCCGTAATTTTGCAGCCCCACAAAAGTATAATCTGCTTTAATCCCAATCCATTTTGTGAGCGAAATATAGCCGGTCCAGCCGATAAAGCCATACACGAACACGGCGATCGCAATCACCGACGGCGTAATCATCAGCAGCGCCGTGGCGCGATCGCGCGTGAGCCAGCGACGGCGGCGCGCCCTGCCGGACGCCGCGACATCTTGGGTTCTCGCTTGTTGCATACACACCTGCTATCAACATCATCGATAGTGAAACCTGTCAGATCTGTGATCACAGACCTGACAGGTTTGAATACCCGATTAAATCGTGTCCGCGCTACCTCGTCAGGTCAGGCACGGCCTCGGTCAGCGCGGAGGCCAGCGCCGTGGCATCCGGGTTGGCCGAAAAGACTTCCAGCGCGTTGTGGAACGCAGTCTGGTAGGTGTTGGTTGTCGCCGCGCCATGGACCGCGCTCGGCGCGAGCTTGTCCTTGCCAAACTGGTCGATCGACCACTGCAAGTATTCATCGTACTTGCTCTTGTCGGCGTCGGTGCGGGCCGGAATCGAGCCTTTCTTGGGGTTGAAGGCGTCCTGACCTTCCTTGGAGCCGCAAACCTTCAGCCATGCCGTTGCGGCGTCAGGATGCGGCGCGCCCTTCGCCAGGCCAAAGCTGTCGCTCAGCCACAGGAAAACGCCATCCGTACCCGGCGAAGCGGCCCACTCATAATCCTCATGGCCCTTCGCGCCCTTGGACAGGAAATAGCCCTCGGCCCAGTCGCCCATGATCGTCATGCCAGCCTTGCCGTCGATCACCATCTGCGCGGCGTCGGCCCAGCCAATCGCCGAGCGATCGCTGTTGGCGTAGGTCAGCATTTTGCCCATGGTGTTGATCGCGGTGAGCACGCGCTCGTCGGCCCAGGCGGTTTCGTCGCCGGTCCACAGTTTGGTGTAATCGTCAGGCCCGAACGTCGCCAGCAGCACACTTTCGAACAGGTGCGAGGCCTCGAAGCCATCCTTGCCGCCCATTGCCAGCGGCGTGATGCCCTTGGCCTTGAGCGCCTCGGCCACCGTGAAGAACTCGTCAAGCGTCTTCGGCGGCGTGAGGTTGTTATCCTTGAAGATCTTCGGGTTGTACCACAGCATGTTCGAGCGGTGAATGTTCACCGGCACGGTGTAGATTTCGCCGTTGATGTTCAGTTGATCGAGCAGCAGCTTCGGCATGACCTTGTCCAGGCCCTCGTCCTTGAAGAACTGCGTCAGCGGCTGCAAATAGTCAACATACGACAGCGTTTCGCGGCCCGCATGCACCTGCCAGCTATCCGGCGGCTGGTTGCCCTGCAAGCGCGTCTGGAGCACGGCCTTGGCGTTGGTGCCTGCGCCGCCTGCCACGGTCGCGTTGACAATCTCGATGCCGGGGTTCTGCTGCTTGTACACATCGTACATGGCGTTCAGGCCGTCGGCCTCGCCGCCGTTGGTCCACCAGCTAAAAATCTCCAACTTGCCCGATCCGCTCGCAGTCGAACCAGATGAGGTGGCAGCGGTAGGAGCTTCTGCGGAGGTCGCGGCGGTTGGTTCGGCAGCCGTGGTCGGAGCTTCGGCAGCGGCTGCCGTCGGCTGGGCGGCGCTGCTGTTGGACGACGCATTTGAAGATGCGTTGGAAGATGCATTCGATGATTCGCTGGACGTGCTCGGCGCGGTCGAACCACAGGCGGCAAGCAGCATGGCAAGAATCGCGAAAGGGGCAAACAATCTGAGCCAGCGTTGGGCGTACAACATAGATTACCTTTGCCTTTCTCGGACAGCATAAAGAATGAGGTCTAACACAACCACGTAGCTAAAGCGGTCCTCCTCCTTTCCTACGACGGAACACGCGCAGTCATGCGGTAGGTGACATAAACACGTTGGACCAGCGACCGTGCCTGAACTATAAACACACTGATTTGGATGGTGCCATTGTACGTGAAAGTGATCATCCATGCAACAGCTTCTTCCGACCCCATGCGGTTGCAGGCTTATTGCACCGTTGAAGTCGGCGCTAACCATGTTCCGATAGGTTGTCTGACTTAGCGCTCGAACAAACCGGCGACCCAGGCGAGCGCCTCGGGATACACATCGCAATCGAGCACGAATTCCTGGCCGCGCCCAACGGTGCGCAGCAGCACATGATCCTCGTGGTGCTGCCAGCGGTCGGGCCGCGCGTGGTAGCTCAGCGCGGTGTCACGGCCCAGCGGGTGAAACCAGGCAGGCAGCCGCCACACGCTGCGGAGCATGGCGGGCGCAGTGAGCTGAAGCTGCGGGCGGAAGCGCGCCCAGCGGCCTGCACCGGGCCATGCGCCAGGCACGCCGGGCAGATCGAGCCGCTCGGCGGCGATGTACAGGCTATTGGGCGCGGCGAAGCCGCCCTGCTGGCAGTGCGGATGATAGCGCGCCCACGGTGGCACCGTCGTTTCATGATTAAGTGAAAGACGCGCGGCAACGCGCAGCCAGCCGAACAGCACGTGCAGGTCGGGCGCACCGGCAACGTAGCGGTACCCCGCGCTGACGCGCTCGGCATGCCGGAACCAGCCGAAGAACACAAACAGATCGCCGGGGCCGACGCCCTGCGCCTGAAGGTGCGTTTCTGCCGCGCCGCACTGCCCAAATAATGGTCGCCAGCCGGGCATGCGCGCAAGGTGGGCATGGCAAAGATCAGGATCAAGATGCACATGCTGAGTGGCGGCAATGCGCCCGCGCGACAGGTCACGCACCAGATCGCCCAGCGCGTGCGCGCCAAAACGCACGTCGCCGTAGCGGAGCGTGCCGCCGCAGCCAGCCGCAGCCGGGATAGGCAGCGACCACAGCGTGCCGTCAGGAAACAGCGGGCTCGGCACAGCCCCAAAGCTCGAGTCAAGCCCCTTGCGGCTGAGAATGATCTTCATGAAGACCGAAGAGCGTACGAGCGAAGAGCGTAGAACAATCCCTCATGTTCTACGCTTTACGCGCCACGCTGCATTTATTTCACCACGACCTTGTCCAATCCCTCCTCCGCTAGCGGGAACTGCGGGTTCATGGCTTCGAGCGTGTCGGCAATCGTGCGCGCGATGACAAGATTGCGATACCACTTGTGGTTGGCTGGCACGGCGTACCACGGCGCGTATTCCGTAGAGCACTTGTTGATCGCATCCTGGTAGGCCTGCATGTAATCGTCCCAGAAGGCGCGCTCTTTCAGGTCGGCACTGGAAAATTTCCAATGCTTTTCGGGGTCTTCGAGGCGGCTCTCGAGGCGGCGCTTCTGCTCATCTTTGGAGATGTACAAAAAGAATTTGATAATCGTGGTGTGATTGAGCGTCAGCATGTGCTCGAATTCGTTGATCATTTCGTAGCGGTGCTGCCACACCTCCTCCGGCACGAGATCTTTCACGCGCACGACCAGCACATCTTCGTAATGCGAGCGGTTGAAAATGGTGACCATGCCGCGCTGTGGGGCGTGTTCATGGTAGCGCCAGAGAAAATCGTGCGACAATTCTTCGGCGCTCGGCACCTTGAACGACCACACGCGACAGCCCTGCGGGTTGACACCCCGAAACACATGCTTGATCGTGCCGTCTTTGCCGCCGGTGTCCATGGCCTGAAGCACGATCAGCAGGCTTTGCTTGTTTTCAGCATACAGCCGCGCCTGCAAGTCGGCGATGCGTTTGCGGTGGCGCTTCAACTCTTTGGAAACGTCTTTTTTGTGCTGGTAGTGCTCGGTTTCGTTGGGATCGACTTCGACGATCTTCCCGCCGCTCAACTGATCTGATGGAACGAGCCGCAATTGCTCGCCGGGGTCGATGCGGTAGCGCGGGTAGTCGGGCTGGAGCGGCTGCTCATCGACCGCATCTTCGGGCGATGCAACGGCTTGAACGCGCCTGGTGGCTTTGAGTTTGTGCTTGTCGCCGGTCGCAGCGTCGGATGGAGCAGGCATGTGATCGTCAGTTGCTGCGGTATCGTCCTGATGTTTCTTCGCCATTGAAATCTCCGCTTATACGAGCAGCATGATGAAACTGAAACGTTCATGCTTCATCATGCTGCTTTCTTCACCTATCTCAACGTCGGACGGCGAGCGTGCCAATCGGTGACATGCTGGAAAGCATCGCCAACGCGCAAGAGCGTCGGCTCATCGAACGGCCGCCCGACCAGCTGCAATCCGACCGGAAGTAGGGGCTGTACCTGCGTGTCAGCCCCGCTAAAGCCGCACGGCACGACCAGGCCCGGCAGCCCGGCCAGGCTGATCGGCAGCGTGCACACATCCTCAAGGTACATCGCCAGCGGATCGTCGGTCTTTTCACCGATTTTGAAGGCGACCGTCGGCGCGGTTGGCGCGGCAATTACGTCAATTTGCTCGAACGCCTGCTGGAAATCGCGGCGGATGAGCGTGCGGACCTGCTGCGCCCGTTTGTAGTAGGCGTCGTAGTAGCCCGCCGAGAGCGCGTAGGTGCCGAGCATGATCCGGCGGCGCACCTCCGCGCCGAAGCCGGAGCCACGCGTCTTTTCCAACTCGTCCCAGTACGTTTCGTCAGATACGTGGCGACCGTAGCGCACGCCGTCGTAGCGGGCCAGGTTGGCGCTGGCTTCGGCGGGCGCGATGATGTAATACACCGGCAGCGCGTATTTGGTGTGCGGCAGCGATATATCCACAATTTCCGCGCCCTGCTCGCGCAGCACGTCGATCGCCGCGCGCACCGCCTGCTCCACGCCCGGTTCGATACCGTCCACAAAATACTCGCGCGGCACGCCAACCCGCAGGCCGCGCACATCGCCGGAAAGCGCGGCGGTGTAATCCGGCACCGGCTGCGGCACCGTAGTGCCATCGTTAGGGTCGGCCCCGGCCAGCGCGCCCATGAGCATGGCGCAGTCGCGCGCGGTCCATGCGAACGGGCCAATCTGGTCGAGCGACGAGCCGAACGCCACCAGGCCATAGCGCGACACGCGCCCGTAGGTGGGCTTCAGGCCGGTAATGCCGCACAGCGAGGCAGGCTGCCGGATCGAGCCGCCGGTATCCGTGCCGAGCGAGCCGGGCGCTTCGCTGGCCGCGACTGCCGCCGCCGAGCCGCCGCTGGAGCCGCCCGGCACCCGCTCCAGATCCCATGGGTTGCGGGTCGCCTCAAAGGCGCTGTTCTCGGTTGAAGAACCCATGGCGAACTCGTCGCAGTTCGTTTTGCCGAAGATCACCGCGCCCGCTTCTTTCAGCCGCGCCACAACCGTGGCATCGTAGGGCGGCACGTAGTTTTCGAGCATGCGCGAGCCGCAGGTTGTGGTCATGCCAGCGGTCGAAATCACATCTTTAATTGCGATGGGAATACCATGCAACGGCGAGGTGCGGCTTGCGCCAGCGGTTTTATCGGCGGCGCGCGCCTGCTCCAGCGCCGCTTCTGCCGGAACGCTCAAAAAGGCATGCACCTGCGGCTCGACCGCCGCGATGCGCGCCAGCAGCGCCTCGGTCAGTTGCACCGACGTGAGTTCGCCGCGATCCATCAGCGCGCGGGCGTCGGCGATTGTCAATTCGTGTAACTCAGTCATCCTGATCCTTTATCGAAGCTCTGATTGGACAGTTATATTATTGTCAATTCGAGCGGGTGAGCAATCGTTCTGGAGCGATTGCTCACTGCGTTCGGAATGACCCATGGTACAGTTTCTCTGTGATCGTTCTATTACCTTCGTCCTTCGTCAATCAATACCCGCTGTTCTTGTTTGTGAGCACATCAAACGCCGTTTTGATAATAATCCGTATGTCAAACAGGAGCGACCAATTTTCAATGTAATACAGATCGTAGCGCGTGCGCTCCTCGATGCTGCTGTCGCCACGCAGGCCGTTCACCTGCGCCCAGCCGGTGACGCCCGCCTTCTGGCGGTGGCGGCGCACGTAGCGCGGCACGCTCTGGCTGAAATGCTCGACCCACATCGGCTGCTCGGGGCGCGGCCCGACCACGCTCATTTCGCCGCGCAGCACGTTGATGAACTGCGGCAGTTCGTCAAGCGAATAGCGCCGCAGAAACGAGCCAACTGCCGTCACGCGCGGGTCATTCTCCACCGTCCAGTTGCCGCGCTCCGGCGCGTCCTGCACCATGCCGCGAAATTTAATGCATGGAAACAACCGTCCATCAAGCCCGACGCGATCCTGAATGAAGAACACCGGCCCCGGCGAATCGAGCCGGATCAGCACCGCGATCAGGAGCATGACCGGCGAGGTGAAGGTCAGCACCAGCACTGACACAATCACGTCAAGCATGCGTTTGAGCGCCCGGTTGAACGGATTGTCGAGCGCGACATTCTTCATGCTCAGCAACGGCAGCCCGCTGATGTCGCCGACCGTCACTTCGTTGTTAGTGATTAATTGAAATGCGTCAGGGTACAGCTTGATGTCAACCGCATGATCTTCGGCCAGCGCCACAATATCGAGGATTTCAGCGGACGAGCGGCCCGACAGCGCCAGAATGACTTCGTTGGCCCTGGTGAGTTGAATAACGCGCCCCAGCGACCCGGTGCGGCCCAGCACCGGCACGCCATCCACCAGCGTCCCGACCGGCACGTAATCCGACAAAAAGCCTTGCACGCGGTAGCCGAGCTCCGGCGCGCGGCGAATCGTATTGTACACGACCCGGCCCGGCTCGCGCGCGCCGACAATCAGCACGCGCCGGTTGTCAAAGCCGCGCAAACGTGCCAGCGCCAGCAAAGTGCGGTAAATCGAGCGCATGCACACAGTCGCTCCAACTGCCGCAAGCCAGCTGAGCACCACAAACGGAACATTGATGCCGCTGAAGTTACGCCCGAATTGCGACAGCAGCACGATTCCGGCGAACGTGCCGAGCGACACGGCGACAAATATCTTGAACGCTTCGTCCACGCGCGACATGCCGCGTTTGCCGGCGTACAGGCCGCTGGTCACAAACGTCACGATAAATGCGAGGTTGATCAGCCCCCACAGCAGCACCACCGGACGTGGCGAGCTGTTGAACAACAGCGCCCGAATCTGGTCGTCGCCGAACTGGAGCACAGCAACGCCAACCACCGCGGCGTTGACCGCCAGCGCATCGCAGGCCATCAGGAGCGCTGTGAGCAGCAGGCGGATCGTCCATGGATGCCGGCGCGTGAAGCTAGCTGACTCGCCGCGCCGCTGCGGGGCGGAGGAGATTGCGGCCAAGGCTCCAGGCCTCCTTCACAGAAATCCCAAGCTCGATGACGAGATTCAGCATGCGCGGTGTGGTCGCCGCGTAATGTTTGCGGTGAAACACGCGCATGGCGTGGTAAAAATAGCGAATTGTGCGGATCGGGCGCTGGCTGCTCGACGCGCGCTTGTAATGATGCACGGTAGCCTGCGGCACGTACATGATCCGCCAGCCGTACTGTTTAATGCGGTACGCCCAATCGAGATCCTCGCCGTACATGAAAAAGGTTTCGTCGAGCAGTCCGACCTCGCGCACCACGCTGCCGCGCACCAGCATGCACGCGCCAACCACCGAATCGACCTCGGTTTCCGTGTTACTATCGAGATAGGTCATGTTGTAGCGCGCAAAGCGCGGGCTGCGCGGAAACAGCTTCGACAGGCCGACCGCATGATACACGAACGCCGCTGGCGTGGGAAATGCGCGGCGGCATGCCAGGTCGAGCGAGCCGTCCGGCAGCAATAGCCTGGGACCGAGCGCGCCCACGTCGGCATGCGCCTCCAGGTAGCCCACCATGGTGTCAAGCGCGCCGGGTGGCACCACCGTGTCGGTGTTCAGCAGCAAAATATAGTCGGGAGAAGAGGAGCCACGGAGAAGGGGAGACGGCAAAAGCGTTACGGCGCTTGTTCCTTGTCTGCTTGTCTCCTCGTCTCCTCGTCTCAAAACTTCCCGAAGGGCAAGGTTGTTGGCGTAGGCGTAGCCGCCATTATGCTCGCTTGCGATCACATGCACCTCAGGAAACTCGGCACGCGCCATCGCCACGCTGCCATCATGCGAGGCATTGTCGACCACCCAGATGTCAAGGTCGCACTGCGTTCCGCTGTCGCGCAGCGATTGCAGACAATCGCGCAGCAACGCGCATGTGTTGTAATTGACGAGCACAATCGCCAGCGAAGTCATCGCGATCTCCTGAATAACGCACAATGCTGGCGTATTATAGCATCTTATTGCAACCGGCTGCGTGTGGCGCGGCGCGGCCCGCCATGCCGCACCGGAATGCGATCCAGCGGTTCTCATTAACAAATTGTTATGTGTGACTATTGACGAGCGAACTTTTCATGCAGTAGTATGTCTGCACACCGATTGCAGCTTCTGCCTTGCCTTCATACCGCATTGCATCCCACGGGCGTCGGCTGCGCCGTCTTTGCATTGCGGTTTTACCAAAGGAGGAAGCATGAGTAAAGCACTCGTGCTGACTGTGATGACCGGTCCACAGATCAGCAAACATTTCACCATCAGTGAACGGCAAGGGACCATTGGCAGCGCCAGCACCAATGATATCGTGGTCCCCGACCGGGCCGTCGACTCGCGGCATGCCGAAGTTCACCAGATGCTCGACCGCTGGTTCATCACGCCCACCGCGCCGCACGGGCGGGCGATGCTCCTGAACGGCGCGCCGCTCACCACGCGCAGCCGCCTGAACCCCGGCGACCGGCTGACGATTGGCAACGTTACGTACAGTGTTTCGTTTACGGAACTGCTGGAGCAGGAGTTCGGCGCGCCACGCGCAACCGGCGCGGTGCCAAAGCTGGGCGAGTACTTCATACGGCGCGGCCTGATGAACGGCGAACAGGTCAGCCGCACGGTGCAGCGCCAGGCCGAACTGGCGCTGTCCGGCAATCGGGTGGTCTTCGGCCAGCTTGCCTACGAACTGGGCTACATCAATCGCTCGCAGCTTGAGTCGGCGCTGGCCGACCAGCGCAACGACTTCGACGAGCGGTTCCGCGATTAACGGCATGGACAAGGTGGGGTGTTAAGAGTTCACTGTGTTGCGTTAGCACTTATTTTTTTATGTTGTTTGTCATGCATGAACTTTTAACGCCCACCTCCCCGCACAACTTTACCCCTGTATCAGCGCCAACTCACAGCTAAAGCCAGGGCCAAGCACCGCCAGCAAGCCATATTCGCCCGGCTGCGGCTGCTGCTCCGCCAGAAAGCGCTCCAGCACGAAGAACACCGTGGCCGACGACATGTTGCCGTAGCAGCGCAGCACCTCGCGCGTGTGGGCCAGCCGCTCCGGATCGATGGCGAGCGCGGCTTCGTAGGCCTGCACGACCTTCGCGCCGCCGGGGTGCAAAATCCAGTGTTCGATGTCGTCGATCACAAGATCGTGCTGCGCCAGAAATGCCGCGACCGTGTCGTGCATGGTGGCGCGCACCATGCCGGGAATGCGGGTTGAGAACACCACTTCCAGGCCGTGATTCATCACGCTCCAGCCCATGATGTTGAGCGTGTCGGGCCAGATCGTGCTCTGGGTGCCAAGAATCTCCAGTCCGGCAGTTGGCTGTGGGCAGTTGGCAGTCTGGGACATCGGCACCTGCTGCCTGCTGCCTGCTAACTGCCGACTACTAACATGATCGCCTTCGACCAGCACGGCGGTCGCGCCATCGGCAAACAGCGAGGCGGCCACCAGATTGCGCGTCGAAAAGTCTTTCTTTTGAAAGGTGATGCTGCACAACTCGACGTTCAGCAGCAGCGCGCGGTGCTGCGGAAAAGCGCGCGTGTACTCGTAGGCGCGCGACAGGCCCGCCACGCCGCCCGCGCAGCCGAGACCCCACAGCGGCGTGCGCCGGGTGTGCGGTCGCATGCCGAGCCGATTGATCAGCATGGCGTCGGGGCTGGGCGTCGCGATGCCGGTGGTCGAAACCCACAGGATGTGATCGACATCAACTGGATCGACGCCCGCCGCCGCCAGACAATCGCGGGCCACGCGCTCACCAAGCGCGGTCGCCTCGCGGATGAAAAGATCATTGCTTTCTTGAAAGCTGTGCTCGCCTAAAAACCATTCCGGCGGAACCACGAGATGGCGCTGCTCGATCTGCGCATGCTCGAACACCGGCAGGTAGCGATCGATATGCGACATGGTGGGCGCAAACAGATGCTGAGCATAGCGGCGGGCGGTCGACTGCGGTAAAATATGAGGCGGCAGCGCGGTAGCAACCGAGCGAATACTGGGCATGCGGATTCCTTCCAGGTGCGTGAACTATGATGAGCTACTAGCACAGAACAGGCCAAAAAGGAAAGCGGAGCGCGGGGAGCGGAAAGCGTAAAACGTAAATGTAATGGTTCATTCCGTTCACGCACAGTGAGAACGCGCTGATGAATATTTACAAAATAATTGGGTATGTGTGTAGCGGCACCCCTGGTGGGTGCCGCCCGACGCCCACCAGGGGCGTCGCTACGATCATATGCCCGAATAATTTCTCAATGTTCATCAGCGCGTTTTGCATCATAACCATAGCAGTGGGCTAGAAGCCCACGATTGTGTATGCCAACCTTATGAACCATTATACGTAAAACGTGAAGCGGGAGACTCATGGTGTTCCTTTACGTTTTACACCTTATATTTTATGTCAACAGTTAGCCGCCGAGTGCCTGAGCTGCCGCGTCGATGCGCGCCAGCGAGCGCTGCTTGCCAAGTGCGGCCAGCGTCTCGAACAGCGGCGGCGCGACCGTCCGCCCGGTGACGGCCACGCGGATCGCGCCGAACAGCTGCCCGGCCTTCAGGCCAAGCTCCTCGACCAGCGCGCGCAACGCTTCCTCAAGCTGTCCTTCGCTCCACGGTTCCACCGCCGCCAGGCGCTCGTAGGCTGCGCGCAACACCGCTGCCGTGCCGGGCGGATCCATCTTTTTCGGCACCAGCAGCGCCGGATCGGGATAGCTCACATCGCGGAAAAAGAACTCCAGCAGTTCGGGCGCTTCGCCGAGTTCTTCGAGCCGCTCATGCACCAGCGGCACCAGCCGCTCGACGTAGGCGCGCTCATCGGCGGAGGGCGGCATGCCGATCAAACCAGCCGCGCCCAGGAATGGAACGAGCCGCTCGGCCAGTTCCGCATTCGACAGCATGCGGATGTAGATGCCGTTCATGTCCTTGAGCTTGTCGGGGTTCCAGCGCGCCGGCGAGGCCTGCACGCGGTCGATCGTGAACCGCTCGACAATCTCGTCGGGCGTCATGATCTCGGTGTGATCGTCGTAACTCCAGCCCTGCAATGCCAGGTAATTGAACATGGCCTCGGCCAGGTAGCCGCGCTCCCAGAAGCGGTTAGTCGCCACATCGTCCTTGCGCTTGGACAGCTTGCCCTTGCCGTCCTGCCGCAGAATGACCGGCAGGTGGCCGAATACTGGCGGCTCCCAGCCCAGCGCATTGTAGAGCAGGATATGATAGGGCGCGCTTGGCACCCATTCCTCGGCGCGCAGCACATGCGTGATGTTCATGAGATGATCGTCAACCAAGTGCGCCAGGTGGTAGACCGGCATGCCAGTCGATTTCAGCAGCACAATGTCCTGCAACTCGCTGTTGTTGACCGTGATCGGCTCGCCGCCGCCGCGAATCAGATCGGTGAAGCTGGTGGTGCCGTCGAGCGGCGTCTTGAGGCGCACGGTGTACGGCTTGCCCTGCGCGGCCAGCTCCTGCTGCCGTTCCAGTGGCCAGTCGCGCTCTGGCCCCCGGAAGCGAAACGCCTTGATGCCCTTTGCGGTCGCGTCAGCGCGCATTTGCTCCAACTCCTGCTCGGTCGTGAACGACATGTAGGCCTTGCCAGCGGCCAGCAACTGATCGACGTACTGGCGGTAGATGCCCAGATCGTTGCGCTCGGATTGCACGTAGGGCGCATGCGGGCCGCCGATGTCCGGCCCCTCGTCCCAATCGATTCCCACCCAGCGCAGCGAAGCCATCATGTCGTCAGCCGCGCCGACGACAAAACGCTTCTCGTCGGTGTCCTCGACGCGCAGGATGAACTGGCCGCCGTAGTGACGGGCGAACAGCCAGTTAAACAGGGCGGTGCGCACGCCGCCGATGTGCAGAAAGCCGGTCGGGCTGGGCGCAAAGCGCACCCGCACCGGCGGAGTAATCTCAGCCATAGTCCATTCCTCTATGTGTTTCTTCGCTCCTATTATAACCCATAGGTGAAATCAAGTGCCATGTCCTTGATCTATTGTGCTGGATAAAGTATAATAGATCCGAAACCGTGTAAAAGGATCGCATGATTCACCTGGGCGTGGCGACGAAAATCCTGAGCGCGAAGCGGGCGCGGCAGCCAATGGGCGCGCACCTGAGCGTGCGGTTGCTGGCATTGCGCGAGGCGCTGCTGTACCTGGCTGAACGGCAGGTGCGCTGTTATCGTCTGCCAGATGATCTTATTTCCGCTGACGCGCACGGGGCGGCATGGCAACAGGAGCTGCATGCCTGCCAGCCGCTGCTAGACGATCTTGCGAGTTTGGCGCAGGCGCATGCCATCCGGATGACCATGCATGTGCCGTTGTATGCTGTGTTAGCCACACCTGATGATGCGGTTGCAACGCGCGCGTTCGCTACTATCGGCGCGCGGGCGGCGCTGCTTGACGCGCTGGGCTGCGGCGCGGATGGCACGCTGGTCGTACATGCTGGCGGGGCTTATGGCGATGATCGGGCGGCGCGCGAGCGCTTTGCCATGCGCTGGGAAGCACTGCCAGAGGTTGTGCGGCGGCGAGTCGCAATCGAGCCGGACGAAGATTGTTTTGACCTGGCCGCGCTGCTGCCGCTCCACCAGATGACCGGCGCGCCGATTGTATTCGATATGCTGCATTTTCAACTGCACAATCCGCTGCGGATCAGTCTGGAGGCGGCGCTGGGGCTGGCGCTGGCGACATGGCCGCCCGGCGTGCGCCCCAAAGTGCATGTCAGCACCCAGCGCACCGAGGCGCACATGCGCGCCGCCCGCGATGGTCGCGCCCAGCAGGTCGTGCCGCCGCGCCACGGCCAGCATGCCGATTTCGTCAATCCGTTCGAGTTTGTCGCATTACTTCAGGCGGCGCGCGGGCTGCCAGCGTTCGATATCATGCTGGAGGCAAAGGCGGGCGACCTGGCGCTGCTGCGGCTGCGTGAGGATGTGCGGCAGTTTGCGCCGGAGTTTGCTGGATGTGTGAACTGAGCGAACAAAGGAACAGAGGAACCAGATGACAAGGTGACCAGATGACCAGATGATGTAAGTTCTTCCTTTTACGTTTACGATTTCCGCTGTTCATTCGTCATTCGTCATTCATCATTCATCATTCATCATTCGTCATGACTCCTGAGATTTGCGACAACATTTCCTACAACGCGCCGGTGCTGGTCGCCGTCGTGACGCGCCCATGCGATCTCGAACACGCTCGCGTCGCTGGCTGGTATCGCGTACCGCTGCGGCATGCGCCGCGTGGCCTGGCCGCCGAGTACCTGGCGTTCTATCAGACGGCCGCCTTTGGCGCGGAGCGCTGGGCGGTGCGTTATGTCGCGCCGGTGCGCTCCGTTAGCATGGCGCTGCGGCGGGAGTTGCTGCCGGACGAGCCAACCCACCCGCGCGCCGATGAGCGCTATTATCGCTTCGAGATCGGGCCGCTGTGGGCATTACCCGCGCCGGTGCCGAGCCGCCGCTTGCGCCGGGTTACCTTCATCCCGACGACGTTCGGCCAGCTCCTGCACGCCAGCGATGTGGCCGAATTGTGGCATGCCGCGCCTGCTGATATCAACGGCGCAGTTTGGGCCGCGGGTGTGAACCAGCGCCGCCGGGCCACGCGGTAGCGCGTTCTGGCAGATCAGAACAGTATCATCTTTTGTTCGTGTGTTTTCCGCGCCGCAGCGCGGAAAACACACGAACAAGTAAAAAGAAGGGTTCCTTGCTGCCGCAGGCGAAAAGCTATCGGCAAGCGTATGAACCAGCGCCAGCAGTCGAGTAATGTCAGTCAAAGAACGGCATGGCAGCGCACCGGCGCGTTTCAGAACCCAAGATCATAGCCGTCATGGTACGCGACGCCGATCCGCTCGGTGGTGCCGCAGCGCGCGTTGAACCACATCGTCCAGCGGTCGTGCGCGGCCTCATAGATCACGAACGGCTTGTAAATCGACTCCGCGTCCCACGCGCCCGGCAGCCCGGCTGAGATAATCGGATTGGCCGAAAGGCGCTCCCATGCAGAAATACCATCGCGCGAACGAGCCAGGCCGATCCGCGCTTTGAACAGATCCTCATAGCCGATATAGAACAGGTAATACCAGTCGCCCGCGCGCATCACATGCGGGCCAGCCACCCGCGCGCTTTCCCACAGGTTTGCGGGTTCGGCCTGAAAGACCGGCTCGGCGAGCGGGCGCGTCCATGTGATGCCGTCTGGGCTGGTCGCGTAGCCGATCGCATCCGGCTCGAACCAGCCGCCGCCCGAATACCACAACTTGTAAACGCCCTCCGCGTCGTCCCACAGCACGGTCGGACACATCAGCGAGGAGCGCTCCCATGCGGCGGCTGGCCGCAGCACCGGCTCATCGCGCCGCTCCCAGTGGATGCCGTCCGCGCTCACGGCATAGCCAATATCCGACGTGCCGCGATCATTGGTGGACGCTTCCAGATAAAT
>DASTWM010000194.1:0-2049 GCA_035765855.1 Roseiflexaceae bacterium | reverse complement strand
GGCCAGCCGCACGCGCTCGTTCATGGGCGCGCCCGCCTCGATCTGATCAATCGCCGCCGCCTCGCGTTCGTCGAGCAGTTCCACCAGCGCCCGGCCAGCTTCGAGCAGCGCGCCGCGCCCGCGATGGCTGGTCCACGCATCCTCGACCGGCAGGCCCAGCCCGTCGCGGTACAGGCGCAGCGCCGCCTCGAAGTCGGCGACGGTCAGCACGACCCGCAGTTCGCTTGCTCCAGCACGCGCTGCGTGCTCGGTCGGCAGTTTGCGCGCCTGGTAGCGCCCGCTCGGCAGGTCGCCCATGATCAGTTCCAGCAGGCCCGGCACGCTTTCTTCCGGCAGCGGTCGGTCGCTGATGTCTTCGCCGGGAAAGGCTGCCTGGTGCATTTGAGTTCTCATATCGCCGGGATCGACCCAGTACACCCGCCAGTCCGGCTGCTCGGCGGCCAGCACCGCCGAGAGTTGCTCCAGCGCGGCCTTGCTTGAGCCGTAGCCGCCCCAGCCCGCGTACGCCTCCACGCCCGCGTCGCTGCTGATGTTGAGCACCCGCGCGCCCGGCTTCATGGTCGCGCGTACCGCTTGCAGCACGCCAAGCGGCGCAACGACGTTGGCGCGGTACACCTGCTCCAGCACGTCGAGCGGATAATCGAGCAGGTTCGGCTGCGGGCTTGGCCCCAGAACGCTCGCGTTGTTGACCACCACATCAAGGCCGCCATGCTGCTGTGCGGCTTCCGCCAGTGCCTGCCGGTGGCGTGCATCCGTCACATCACCGGGGATGGCGACGACCTGCGTGCTGCGGGCCAGTTCGGTATGGGCGGCAGCGAGTGCTTCCTCGCCGCGCGCGTCAATAATCAACGTCCAGCCGCGCGCGGCCAGCGCCCGCGCCAACGCAAGCCCCAGCCCGCGTGATGCGCCCGTGATCAGCGCAACATGATCTGATGTATGCATAGTATCTGCTCCTGTCTTCACTTGCTCGATAATATCAAGTGTAGCGCTGGCGGCACGGTTGCGCCTTGCACGGAAGGACAGCGGGCGGCCTGTACAAAAGAACAGCCCGTATGCACGCCGCGTGGTATAATTCTGCGCGGAGGCATCATCAGATATGACACGAACCTGGCGCGACTACAATTTCTTTCTGATCGGCTGTGTGGCTGTGCTGCTTGGTTTCAGCCTGGCGATGGTCTACAGCGTCACTTACAACAACCCGGAAACCGCAAACTATTTTTCCCGCCATTTAGTCAACATTATCGTCGGCGGCGTGGCAATGGTGTTGCTCACCGGCCTTGACTACCATGCGCTGCAAGCCTGGGTGCGCCCGCTGTATGTGTTTACCATCGCTATACTGGCGGTGGTGCTGGCGCTTGGCAGCATCCGTGGCGGCGCGCAAAGCTGGCTCAACCTCGGTCTGCGCACCTTCCAGCCGTCCGAGCCAGCCAAGCTGCTGCTGATCATTGTGCTGGCGGCCTTCTGGGCGCGCTACGACGGGCGCGGCGGCTCGTGGAAAGTGCAACTCGGCGGCCTGATTCTGGCAGGCATGCCGTTGCTGCTCGTCTTCATTCAGCCCGACTTCGGTACCGCAATTGTCATGGGAACCATCTGGATCGCCATGGCATGGACAGCCGGGCTGCGCTGGTGGCAGCTTGCGTTGCTGCTCGTCGTCACCATTCCGGTGGCGCTGTATGGCTGGTCGCATGTGCTGGATCCGTACCAGCGGCAGCGCTTTCTGATCTTTGTGGACCCGGTGGGTTACGATCCGACGTTCCAGAACGGCGCGTGGGACATCATGCAAGCCTTGAATGCAATCGGCTCCGGCGGGCTGACCGGGCGCGGCTGGATGCACGGCCTGATCACGCAGGGCCGCTTCATTCAGGCGATGTACTCCGACTTTATTTTTGCCGCCACCAGCGAGGAGCTTGGCTTTCTGGGCGCGACGGTGCTGCTGATCTTTCAATGTATTCTGCTGTGGCAGGCGCTGGCAGTGGCAAGCGCCGCCCGCGACACGTTTGGCAAGCTGCTGGCAGTTGGCATCGCGGCCATGTTCTTCTGCCATCTGTG
>DASTWM010000193.1:0-4927 GCA_035765855.1 Roseiflexaceae bacterium | reverse complement strand
AAGGGAGTGATGAATCTCTCCAAAGAGATTTCTCGCTGCGCTCGAAATGACACATGTACACTATTTATCTGATCTGCCTATAAGGAGCAGGTGCTTATTCAGCACGTCATATTTTCATATTCTCCCTCGGTGTCTGCGTGTCTTTGTGGTTAATTCTTACATTCATCATTTGTCAGTCCGTGTTCGATACCAGCACGCTGCGGCCCACATAGGCCGAGCGGTACATGGCAAGTGAAACGGCCAGCATGTGCGCGCCATCCTCCAGCGTAATTGACGGCGCGCGGTCTTCGAGAATCGCGTTGAAGAATTCATGCAGTTGGCGCGCGTAATGGTTGTAGCCCTGGAAGCTCTGCTTGAAGCTCACATCCGGGCCAGTGTATTCGAGATAATCGCCGGTGCGGGTATGAATCAGGCCGCCGGTGCCAAAGATTTCGGTATCCCAGTAGCGGTACTGCAAGTCGTAGGGCGGCATGTTCATCATCAGCGAGGCGATCACGCCATTCTCGAACGTGAGCATGGTCGCCACGCCATTCTCAATGTTGATGCAATCGGGTCGCGCGCCATAGGTTTGCACGCGCGCATACACCTCGATCACGTCGCTGTTCAGCATCCAGCGCAAGCGATCCACGGCGTTCTGGCCGGAATACATCACCACGCCGCCGCCGCTGATCGCGCGATCCCACACCCATTCCGGCAGGTCGTCCCCCGGCACGCAAAAGCGATCCAGAATACTGGCGGGCGTGCCAATTTTGCGGTCAATAATCATTTGGCGCGCCACCAGGCTTTCCTCGCGAAAACGATGGACATAGCCCACCATGAGCTTGATCTGGTTTTCGTCGCAGGCGCGCATCATCCGCTCGGCATCGGCCATGGTCAATGCGATCGGCTTTTCCAGCAGCACATGTTTGCCATGGTTGGCCGCGTAGATCGTCGCTTCCTTGTGGAGCGCGTGCGGCAACGCAATGATCAACGCATCGATTCCGGCCTCACGAATCAACTCGCGATAATCGGTGTACATGGCAACGCTGTCAGGCAACAGCAGATTGGCGCGGCGCTCGGGGTGCGCGGTCGCCACCGCCGTGAGCAGCACATCGTTGTGCGCAAGTGCGCGGAATCCCTCCAGATGACGCTGCCCCGCGACTCCCAAACCGATGATGCCGAGTTTGATCATGCCAATTACCTTTGCGCTACGCTGCTACGCGGGAATTACCCGATCCTCTGGCCCGTGTGTACTGAGATACTGGCTCAGCCGCCGCCCGCCGGTGGCCGTCACGACCATCGAATCGATGATCCGGTAGCCGTCCGTGCCAGGACGGTACAAGCCAGGCTCGTTGGAAAAGACCATGGATGGCGCGAGCAGCGTCGTGTCGCCGTCGGACAACCAGGGCGCTTCATGGCCTTCGATGCCCATGCCATGGCCGATGCGGTGGCGGATGGCGTCGGCGTAGCCGCGTTCGCGCAGAACCGCCAGGCCCGCCGCGTTCACCGACTCGCAGGTTGCGCCAGGCCGCAGCGCCGCAAACGCGGCTTCGTCGCAGGCCCACGTCGCTTCGAGGCAGCGCAGTTGGTCGGCGCTGGGCTGGCCGATCACAAACGTGCAGCCGCTTTCGGCATGGTAGCCGCCGACCTTCGCACCCACACCGACGATGACGGTGTCGCCGGGGCGCAGCGCCACCGGCCCCGGCTGGCCGTGCGGCAGCGCCGCCCGCGCGCCGGTATGCACTGTGAGTGACACCGCGCCACGATAGAAATTGGTCAGTTCGGCAAGCTCATGCTGCATGCGCGCCGTGGTCGCCGCTTGCACCGCGCGCACTACCTCGATCTCAGTGATACCATCGCGCAGGCCGTCGGCCATGCTGGCCCGCGCCACATCGAGCGCGTAATCGGCGTAGCCTGCCGCCGCTTCGGTGAGCGCAATTTCGGCCTCGGTTTTGAGCCAGCGCATGTGCGCCACGCCACCATCCACGGTGAGGCGCGGATGCTGCGCCTGCAAACCCTGAATCAGCGTGTAGCTGCCACCGTCGAGCGCCACGCGCGCCGCGCCGATGTCGCGCAGCATCCAGGCTTCGGCTGGTTCGCTGCCGGGAAACTCCCAGTAGGTACGCACGTCGCCGATCCAACTCGCCTCGGCCTGTTCTTTTTCCAAAAACGGCACCAGCAGGCGTGGCTCGCCGTTGGCAGGAACGTACAACCCCAGCGGGCGCTCGTTGGGAATGTGAAAAAAGCCCGACGCCCACATCACGTTGTTGGCATTGAGCAAGAGCATGCCGTCCACGCCCTGCGCGTCAGCACGCGCTTGAATCTGCGCGATGCGCGCGCGGTAATGCGCTTCGCCAAGATCGACTACGCGGCGTTCGGTGTCGCTCATGCGGCACCTGCGGCATCGCCAAGCTGCACGGTTGCACGCACCATTCCGGCGCGCGCGCATCCGGCGCTCACGGTGAGCGTTGTTGCGCCTTCCGGTAGCTCCACGGTCCACGCGACATGCTGCGACGCGGCGGGCCAATCATAGAAGCGCGAATACGTGTTGGGCCGGCTGGAGCGTCCAGCGAGGTGCCCCAGCGCGATCTGCGGCGTACCCGCGATGAAACGCGTGCCTTCTGGCACATGCAATTCTGCAACAACCGGCGCGGCGGCGCGCATGTACTCGGCCTGCGCGCTTAAACTGGTTGGCAGAAAGCCGCTGTTCTCGACCACGGCGCTGACGCGGAAGGTGCGCGCGCCAAGCTGCTGCACCTGCACGCCGTTCTTCATAACGAGTTTGGGCACAGCAGCCGCGTGCCGCAGCGTGAAACGGCAGTTGGCGCGCGCCATGTCTTCGAGGTAACGCGCGGCGGGCGGATTGCGAAACGTGTTCATCCGTCGCCAGCCGCCAATCTCCACCGCGCCGAACTGCGGATGCTCGAACGGCGTCCAGGGCATGAAGCCGTCGCCGCCGAGCGCATCGTCCTGCCAGCGCAGCAATTTTAATTGCTGTTCCTCATCGAAGCCGCGCAACGGGTAGAAATCCTCGCGCACGATGCCAGCGGCCTTGAATATATCCCATAGTTCGGTGCTGAACGTGGGAATGCCCAGCGAGCCAAACGTCCAATCCATCAGCGAACCATAACGTTTGAGGGTTTTGTCGGGCGTGAAATCTTCGTAGATCGAGATCAGCGGATAGTCGGTTTCCTCCACGCCGATCTGTCCGATCGTTTCGTAGATGTGCTTGTCGTCGCCCTTGAAAAAGGTATCTGGCTCGGTCATCCATGGCCGCAGAATTACGCCGCTATGGGTGTGATAGGCCTGCATTCCGGCGATGTTGGGGCGCGCGAGGATGTAGGCAACCAGCGCGGCGATTTCTGGCTCGCTGGCGGGAAATGCGCCCGAGCCGTATTGCTGGCTTTCGGGCACCCAGTTTGAAGGAAAATTGCGGTTGAGATTGCCGTCCTGCGGGCGCGGAATGGGGATGTCGCCGCCGTCCCAATCGACCAGCGTGCCTTCTGGCAATAGCCGATAATACGTGCCGCTCGCATCGTCGGGACTGCGCGGGATCAGCAGGCGCGGATCGTGCGCGCTTTGTTTCCACTCGCCGGCCGCGTCCACCATGCGCATGTCGAGTATCTCGCCATCACCGTTGATGTCGGCGTAATGCAAACCAGGGCCAAACTGCTCCTCGCCGGGCATGAAGCGGCCATTGCCAATCCACTCATAGAACGGCACGGTTTGCACGATCTCCGCGCCGTCCGGGTTGATGCGCGGCAGGAGATAAAAGACCTGCTCATCAACCAGGCGCGTCACCAGCGGATCGCTGCCGTATTGGCTGAGCAGCGTCCAGGCGGTGTAGATCACGACCGATGTGCCGCAGATTTCCTCGGCGTGAATGTTTGCGTCGATATAATAGCCTGGTTTTTCATGGGCCGGCCCGGTGGCAGGATTATTAATCTCGAGCGCCCAAATTTCGCGGCCCTGGTGGCTGCGGCCAATCGAACTGAGCTGCGTCAAGGCTGGGTACGCAGCCGCGAGATCATGGAGGAGTTCGGCGAGCTGTTGATCATTGAGATACTGATCAAACTTCAGGTGACGAATCGCAGACATGGCACACCCGCTTCCTATTCCGCAATGCGAAATATATGTTTCGCATTGCACAAACAACCACGCGGGCTATTATAGGAAGCGATCAATGTTGTGTCAACTCGCAGAGTCTGGGCGTGATTCATACCCCAAATCATGCGACAGTGTGGCGGCGGTGTCCTGCACCAGTTGCGACAGTTCCATAAGACGATGCACACTGATACGCGCCGATGGGCCAGAAAGACTCACCGCACCAACACCATGCCCGCTGGCATCGCGCACGACCGCAGCGATACCACGCATCCCAAGCTCCTGCTCTTCGTCATCTACCGCATACTTGCGGCGTCGAATTCGATCGAGTTCCACGCGCAGATCGTCAAGGTGCGTGATCGTATTCGGCGTATGCTGTTCGAGTTGAAGCTGTTCCAAAAGGTTCTTGCGCGAGCGTACGTCAAGATGAGCAAGCAGCACCTTGCCACTTGCCGTGCTGTACACCGGCAGGCGCGCGCCAAGCGGCAGCACGACCTGGACGCTGTTGGGAGATTCGATTTGCGCAAGATGCACCACATTCTGGCCCTCAAGAACGTACAAACTGACATTTTCCTTGGTATGTTCAGCGAGTGCGCGCAAGCGTGGCATGGCGGTCTGTTGCAGAGTCGATTGGCTATGATCCACTTGTCTGAGCATGTCAACGCGCGCGCCGGGGTAATAGCGCCGCGAATGCGGGTCTTGCCGCACATACCCAATCTCGATCAGCGTATGCAGGAGGCGATGCACCGTGCTTGGATGCATGTTGTGGCGCGTGGATAAATCCTTGAGTGAATGGCTATCTGCGGTAGTGATAATTGTTTCCAGCAGCGCAAACGCCTTGATA
>DASTWM010000192.1:0-25458 GCA_035765855.1 Roseiflexaceae bacterium | reverse complement strand
GACAAGATGATTTTTCTCTTTACGTTTTGTTCTTTGTTCTTTATGCTTTGTTCTGTATTCTAATTGTATGACAACCAAAGCTCCTTCATTAGCATCGCAAGTATCGCGCGCCGTGGTGTGGAACACGCTGTTTGTTCCGTTCCGCATGGTCATGCAGGTGCTGGCGACCGTGCTGAAGCTCAATTTACTGTCGCCCGCCGCCTACGGCCTGCTGTCAATCGTCAGCAGCGCGAATAACGGCCTCGGTACGGCAATTGACATGGGCACCCAGCGCGCGCTGCCAAAATATATTCCAGAGACACACCGCAGTGGTGGCTTGCCTGCGACTGCCCGGCTGCTCGGCGCGGTGTTCGGCGCGCAGATGGCTCTGCTCGCCGCCGTGATCGTCGGGCTATTGGCGTTTCGCGGCAACGCGCTCGCGTATCTGCATGGCGCAATCAGCGGCGACTCGAACCTGACGCAGCAGGCGCAGACCGAGCTTGTGGCCTACGTCAGTTCGCATGTCTGGCTGCTGCTCGGCGTGGTCATGGCGCTGCTGTTCCTTGGCGTGGTGTACGATATTTTGATGGCCTATCTCGTCAGCTTCTTCAAGCAGCGCGCATGGAACACTGTCGCACTGGTGGCGGGCGTGTTGCAGCCGTTGCTCGTGGCGGGCGCGCTGCTGGCCGGCTGGGGCGTCACCGGCGCGCTGGTTGCGATTGTGGTCGCGCCTGCCGTGGCGGTGGCGCTGGCACTTTGGAGCGTGGCCCGATTGGCGATTTCAGATTGGCGATTTCAGATTGGCGTGGGCGCAATCCAAAATCCAAAATCCAAAATCCAAAACCTCTTGCCGCCCGGCTTCATCCGCTACTCCGGCGTGTCGCTGCTGATGACCATGACCGATTTCATTGCCAGCCGGGGCTTCGTGATTTTTCTGGTGCCGAGCCTCAGCGAGGTGGCGCTGCTCACGGCCGGTGCCGAGGTCGTGGCGATGATGCTGAGTTACCTGTTCACGCCCATGGTTGGCGTGCAGGTGCCGCTGTTCACGCGGGTGCGCGCGGGCGAGGGTGGCACGCTGAATGGCGCGTATCAGTCGCTGGTGCGGCTGCAACTGCTGCTGCTCGTTCCGGGCGGCGTCGGGCTGATGCTGCTTGCACAGCCCGCGCTCCACGTTCTCGCGCCCTCGTATACGACAGCAGCGCCGATTGTGTGGGTGCTGACGCCATGCCTGTTCATCGAATGCCTGCTGACAACTGCACATAACGCTTTGATCGTGTACGAAAAGCTGCGCATTATTGTCCTTTCGCGGGTGCTGGCGCTGTCGGTCGTGCCGCTGGTGTGGCTCCTCGCGCCGACGCTTGGCGTGGTCGGCGTGGCGCTGGCCTACGGGCTGGCGCGGCTCGTGTCAGGTCTATGGGTGACAGCGAACGGCTTCCGGCTGCTCCAATTGCGCTGGCCGTGGCGCTTCACCGGGCGCGTGGCGCTGGCGTCGGGCATCATGGGACTGGTGGTGGCGCTGCTCACCATGCTGCTGCCCGCCTTGAGCCTGGAGCCGACGGTTGCGGCGCGCATGCAAACTGCGGTGCTGCTCGGAGCGCTGGCTGTGGTTGGCGCGGCAGTGTTTGTCATAACTTTGCGCCTGCTTGGCGGCCTCGACCAGAGCGACCGCGAGCAACTGTTGAAAATGAAGCTGCCGCTCAAGCGCTGGGTGACGCGGCTGCTGTGAAGGTAATGATGAAAACAAAGAACAAAAAGCAGAGAACAAATTTGTTCTTTATGCTTTGTTCTTTGTTCTAACAGTAATGAAAATAGCCCTTTACAATCTGACGACCACCACTAAATTCGGCGGCGTTGAAAGCTTCGTGTGGGACTTGAGCCGCGAGCTGGCTGGGCGTGGTCATCATGTGACGATTTTCGGCGGGGTCGGCACGCGCCGCGAACATGCGCCGGGCGTGCGCGTGCTCACCTTTCCGTTCGTCAGCCGCGACCTGATTCAGAAGCTGCCGCCGCTACGCCGCGCCTACGCCGAAGCCAAGCTGCTGGAGCGGCTGACCATGGCCGTGTCTGCGCTGCCGGATCTTGCGCGCGGCGGCTACGACATCATTCACATTCAGAAGCCCTACGACATCGGCCCAGCGCTTGCGGCGCGGCGGCTTGGCGGGGCGCGGGTGGTGCTTGGCTGCCATGGCGAAGATTTCTACCGTGGCGACACGCTGCTGGCTCGCCATGTCGATGCTGCCGTGTCGTGCAGCCACTTCAATGCTCGCACGGTCGCGGCGCGCTACGGATTTGAGCCGCAGGTGGTGTTCAACGGCATCGATACGACGCTGTTCCATCCGGTCGCGCCGGATGCGGAGTTGCGGCAGCGCTACGGCAACAAGCCGCTGTTGCTGTACGTCGGGCGGCTAATGCCATGGAAGGGCGTGGATGTCGCGATTCGCGCGCTTGCCAGCATTCCCGCTGCGGCGCTGCTGATCGCGGGCGCGGGCCAGGAGCGCGAAAATCTGGAACGGCTTGTCGCTGAACTTGGGCTTCAGGAGCGGGTGTATTTCCTGGGGCCGCTCGACCGCGCGGCGCTGCCTCGGCTGTACAGTTCGGTCGATCTGCTGCTCGCGACCAGCTTTGCCAGCGAAACGTTTGGCATTGGACCGGTCGAGGCGCAGGCATGCGGGCTGCCGGTGGTCGCGTCGCGCTGGGGCGGCTTCCCCGAGGTGGTGGACGACGGGCGCACCGGCGTGATTGTGCCGCCGCGCGACTCTGGCGCGCTTGCTCATGCTATAAACGATTTACTGCATGACAACGCCCGCCGCGCCGCCATGGCCGCCGCTGGACCCGCGTGGGCGGCGCAGTTTGCATGGCCCGCCGTCGTTGATCGCATCGAAGCTGTGTACGAAAGCGTTTTGATCCGCGAAGGACGCGAAGGACACGAAGTTAAAGTGAGATAAACGGAGTGGTACGCTTGTGGCTGGTGCAGCAAAGCGCATCGTAGTGCGGGTTGTCAACCCGCGCCACTGGTTGTAGTTCAGCCATCAGCTTGGTGTCTTGGCGGTTTGGTTTGTATCTTCGTGACTTTGTGCCTTCGTGGTAAAAAGAAAACATGAACATTCTGCTCGTTTCAACCTACGGCTTCGACGCGCGCTTTCCCAGCCGCCCGGAGATTTTGCAGGCGCGGGCGCTGGCGCGGCGCGGTCACCATGTCGTCGCCTACGAATACTACGACCCGCGCCAGACTGGCCGCGTCGCGCGCCATGAATGGCTGCCCGGCAATGTGGCGCTGCATCGCTGCCGCACGTGGGGCTTCTTCTCGCCCGACGCGCTCGCGCGCATGCTGGCTGCCGAGCGGCCCGACATCGTCCACATCCATCACCTGCGCAATCTGTTGGCCTTTCAAACGGCCCGCGTAGCACGATTGTGCGGCTGGCCGGTCGTGCTCACGCCGCATGGGCTGCTCCATGACGGCGATCTGGTGGCCGACCGCGAGCGCCCGCTGGATGCGCCGCTGCGCTTCGATAATCTCATCACCAGCCCGCGCCAGTTGATCATGCGGCTGCTTCGTGGCGCGCATCCACGCCGCGCCGCGCGGAATTATCTCATCCATGCGCCGTTGCGCCTGATTGACGGCGCGGTAGCGCTGTCGCAGCACGAGCGCGATTTGCTCATGCAGCTTGGCGTGCCGCCGGAACGTATCACCGTGCTGCCGAACGCAGTTGATTTGTCATCATTTGACGAAGGACCAACGACGAATGACGAACGTGCGTCATCCAATGGCGTTCTATCGTCCATCGTCCATCGTCCTTCGTCTCCAACTATTCTCTTCATCGGTCAGCTTGTGCCGCGCAAAGGCTTCGATGTGCTGGCGCGCGCCATGCCGGCGGTCGCGCGGCAATTCCCAACCGCCTCGTTCGTGTTCGTCAGCCACAACCGGCAGAGCGAGGCCGAACTGCGGCAACTGGTCGCGGAAGGCGGCGTCGAGTCGCACATGCAACTGCTTGGATCGGTGAGTGAAGATGAAAAAGTGCGGTTGCTGCGCGAGGCCGATGTCGTTGTTGCGCCGAGCCGCTACGAGGGCTTTGGCATCCCGATCATCGAGGGCATGGCCGCCGGTCGCCCGGTCGTCACCACCGATGTGCCAGCTGGCAATGAATTAGTTGATCATGAGCGTACTGGCCTGCTTGTGCCGTACAACGATCACCATGCGCTGGCGGCGGCGATTGTGCGCGTGCTGAACGACCGGGCGCTGGCCGAGCGGCTGGGCGCGGCTGGACGCGCGGCGGTGCGCGAGCGCTACGGCGCGGATCGGTTGGCCGCCGATCTTGAGGCATGGTATCAGAGCTTTGTCACATGACTAAGCGCATGAACATGGAGCAGTCACAGACTCATGAGCGGCGCGTTACCGCCCTGTCGCCATGGAACGTTGCCGCAATAAACGTGCAATCTTGGTGGTGGCAGCTTGCCGTCTTTGGCATCTACATGCTGCTTGGCATCGCGTTCACATGGCCGCTGGCCGCGCACATGCAGACCGAAGTTATTCAAAAGGGCAGTGTGCCGGTTGACAGCGGCCAGAATATCTGGAACATCTGGTGGGTGCAGCACGCGCTGCTCAACGGTCACAATCCGTACTTCACAAACTACCTCTTTTATCCCGAACACGTCAATTTATTCTGGCAAACGCTTGGCCTGCCGAACGCGCTGCTGATGCTGCCGGTGTCGCTGGCGTGGGGGCCAGTGGCCGCGTTCAACCTGCTGGTGCTGCTGTCGTTTGGCCTGGGCGGCTATTTTATGTACCGGATCGCCTACGACGTGACGGCAGACGCATGGGCGGCGCTGGTGGCGGGCTTTGTGTTCGCCTTTTCCGCGCACCACATGCAGCCGCTGCTCGGCGGCGCGCTGGAGATTGTCAGCATTCAATGGGTGCCGCTGTACATTCTGCTGCTCATGCGCGCCTTTCAGAAGCCAAGTCTCCTGCGCTGCGTAGCTACCGCGCTGGCACTGACGGCAGCCACGCTGGTCAGCAGCTACTTTGGCCTGTTCGGCGCGATTTACACGCTGTTTCATGGAGCGATTGTGTTCTTCAAGGCGCGAGGGCGGCGCAGGTGGACGTTGCTCGGCGCGGGAGCGGCAATTGGCGCGCTGTGGGCGATATCGCTGCTGCCATTCATCTGGCCGCTCGATTCGCTCGGCGGCGTTGCAATTGCGGACTGGCACACGCGCCAGGTGTTTCACTCTGCTGCCGTGGTCGATCTGCTCAGCGGCAACGTTTTGCACCCGTTGTGGGGCAGCTACGTGCGCCAGCGCGCCGAGCAGTTACATCCGTTCGGAATCGAGATCGGCGCGTCGGCGGGTATTGTGGCGTACGCGCTGATTGGATACGGCGCGGCGCGCAACTGGCGGCAAACATGGCCATGGCTGGTGCTGGCGGGGGCCATGTTTGTGTTCGCGCTTGGCCCGGAGTTGAAGATCACGCAGGCGCAAACCGGCATACCGCTACCATTCGCCGCGCTCGATCTGTTCGGCCCATTCCGCAACAGCAGCCGCCCGAGTCGCTTCATCACGCTGATGATGGTTCCGGTGAGCGTCATGGTGAGCATTGGCTTTCATGCGCTGCGGGCGCTGCCACGGCGTGATCTTGTGTGTAGCGCGGTCGCGGCGCTGCTGGTGTTCGAGTATCTGGTGCAGCCCTGGCCCATGCTCGCGCTCCACGTTGATCCGCTGTACGCGCGGCTCGCACAGGACGTAACGCCCGGCGCAGTGCTGGAATTGCCTCCCAAGAACGACAGCAGCCAGTACATGCTCAACCAGATTGAGCATGGCAGGCCACTCATGGGCGGCTATCTGGCGCGCACGCCGGCGTATCCGCTGATTGGTTTTGCGACGGCGACGCGGCGGCTCTGGTTCGCGCAGTCTCCGCAGCCCGACATCTTTCAGGCCAGCGCGGTTGCGGAACTTGGCGCGCTGGGCGTGCGCTATGTTGTGCTGCACCTTGATGAACTTTCGCACCACGGCGCTGCAAACATCCGCAAACAGCTTGCGACCGGCGGCGCGACACTGTTAAGTCAAGAAACCAACCTGGAGGTATATCAGGTTCCGTCGCGCATGGCCGCCGCGCTGCTGCCGCAGGCTGGCTGGTACGACATGGAAACTGACGGGCAGCGGCGCTGGCGCTGGATGAGCCAGCAAGCACAACTCATACTTGCCAGCAATGCCGATGGTGTCGTCGCCATGTCGCTGTCGGCGACGGCGTACCAGGAGAACCGGCCCCTGCATGTGCTGCTCGACGGCATGCCAGTCGGCGCGTGGACCATTCCGGCAGCACCCGGCAGCCAGACCATCGTGCTGCACCTGTTCGTCACCGCTGGGCAGCACACCCTCAGCCTTGCAAGCACCGTCACCCCGGTTGATAGTAGTCGCGCGTTGAGCCTTTCGTTCACGGAAGTGGTATTGCGTGATCTTCAGCCAGCGTTGCCGCGCCGCTAGTCATGGTGGGCATGGGACTTTTGTACCGGCTTTTGCGTTGATCTGATCGCGACACTTCTGGTACACTACAGACAGTAGTAAAATAAAGGTGAAGAACGAGCGCATGTCGCGCAGTCATTCACGCCAGTCTGTATTCGCCGAGCCTACGCAACAGTGATGAAGGGAACCGACGATGAAACCTATTCAACGCAAGATTCAGATCACATTCGCTGGCATTGCCTTTATCCTCTTCGCCCTTGCCCTCATGCTGTACCTCGTCACGCTGTCGGCGGTTGGCACCACAGCGCGCTATTATATCTCAGGTGATCCTAATCACACGGCGCGCTATTACATCTCGGGTGACGATGACAAGGCAGTGGCGCGGCATTATACCTCAGATGAGAAGCTGAATCGCTACTATATCTCGTAATTCGTTTCGATACATTTGTCACGTTGGTACTAGCAAAAAGAGCGCGTTCCTGTCATGGTCGCGCTCTTTTGTGCGTTTATTCATCAGCACGCTTCATGCGGCAACGCGCGCGAGCGCTGACTGAAGATCGCTGAATGTGTATACTTCTGACAACTCAATTCCAAGGCCGACCATGGTTTGCGCCACTTCAGGGCGAATCCCGACAAGCATCACGCGTGCTCCGATAAGGCGGGCTGAGCGCACGGTCATCAGCAATCCCTGCGCAACTTGCGTGTCTACAACTGGCACGCCAGTAATATCGAGCACGAGGGTCCGCGCCGTTGAGCGCTCAAGCGTTTAAAGGCTTTGTTCCTGTACCTGTTGCAACCGATGATCGTCGAGCGCACCGACCAATGGCATGACCAATGTTCTGGTATTGATTGGAATAACCGGGACACTGATATCTTTGATGAGCAGGCATTGTTCTTCAATCTGCGCGAGCAACTTCGCCTGCTCATCGGCGCGCGTCTGCACGTCGTCCAACGCCGTTTACAATGCCGCAGTGCGCTCGGCTACCTTGGTCTCAAGTGAAGCGCGAATGCTTTTACTGAGAGACGTGCAGCGCTTCGCGCAGTGCCCCGCCGAAGCGATCGAGCAGCAGCGTAGTCAATGCGGTGACCGCAATAAAAAACGCGATAGCCATGACTACCGCGGTCTGGGTTGTGGTCGTAGCGTCGCCGCTCGTGCTTTGATTCATGGAGCCAGCAAGGGGCATGCTGAAACGTTGGAGAAGCCCCACAGTAGTGACGATGATGAGGCTCAGGCGGCACAACCGTTACCAAACATATTCTGTTACAGGGGTAAATTGCAATAGAAAGCGTTGAAGGTTCTATCCAACAATATGACTACGAGCGCACCCATTGGTGCGCCCGTAGCACATTATGCGCGTTGCAGGAGCAGAGCACTAGGTCTGCCCGACGTTGATTCTATACCTCGACCGTGGCATGGCCGCGTGTCAGCGCCGCCACCACTGCGTCCGCGTCGTACACGCAGCCGCCCCACACGCCGCCGCTGGCCTGTTGGAGCGCGGCCCACAGGCGCGTGTCGTCTGGCAGGGCCGGGTGCGGCGCGAGATCGTCGCGCGCGGGGCGGGCGGCCAGGATGCGCGCGCCTTCTTCGGGCGAAAATGTTTGTGCGCCTTCGCCGACAAAGTTGACCGTGCCATGCAGGGTATTGCGGTCGATGATGATTTCAATCAGGTCGCCATCGCGCACCTTGCCGATCGGGCCGCCGGCCAGCGCTTCCGGGCTGACATGGCCGATGCACGCGCCGGTGCTCACGCCCGAGAAGCGCGCGTCGGTGATCACGGCGATCTGCTTGCCCCACGGCAGGAACTTCAGCGCCGACGTAACCTGGTAAATCTCTTCCATGCCACTGCCGAGCGGCCCGCCACAGATCAGCACAATGATCTCGCCCGCCACGACCTGATCGGGACCGTGGCTCTTGATCGCCCGGATGGCAGCACGCTCGCTGGTGAACACGCGCGCCCGCCCGCTCTTGCGGTACACGCCATCGGCATCCACCACGCTCGGATCGATCGAGGTGCTCTTGATCACCGAGCCTTCCGGCGCGAGATTGCCGCGCGGGAATGTCACGGTGCTGGTCAGGCCGCGCGCACGCGCCTGCTCCGGCGACATGATTACGTCGTCGGGATGCACGCCGTCGCGCTCTTGAAGCAATTCCCGCAGCCGCGCCCGCCGCTCCGAGCCTTCCCACCAGTCCAGCACCGCGCCGAGCCGCTGGCCGCTTATGGTTAGCGCATCCTCGCGCAGCAGGCCAAGCGCGCGCAGGTGCAGCATGACTTCCGGCACGCCGCCCGCCAGGAACACGCGCACAGTCGGGTGGTTGCTCGGGCCGTTCGGCAGCACATCCACCAGGCGCGGCACGCTGCGGTTGACCTCGATCCAGTCGTCAACTGATGGGCGCGGCAGCCCGGCGGCATGCGCGATCGCGGGGATGTGCAGCAGCAGGTTGGTCGAGCCGCCGAACGCCGCGTGGATGACCATGGCGTTATGAATCGCGTCCGGCGTCAGAATGTCGCGGGTTGTGAGCTTGCGCCTGTGCAGTTCGAGCGCCGCGCGGGCTGAGCCACGCGCCAGTTCGAGCCAGATCGGCTGGCCGGATGGCGCAAGCGCGGCGTGCGGCAGCGTCAGCCCCAATGCCTCCGCGACAACCTGCGAGGTCGCAGCCGTGCCGAGAAACTGGCAGCCGCCGCCGGGCGAAGCACACGCGCGACAGCCCATCTCCGCCGCTTCCTTGAGCGAGATTTCACCATGGGCAAAACGCGCCCCAATTGTTTGCACCTTGCCGGCATCCTCGCCTTCTTCCGGCGGCAGCGTCACGCCGCCCGGCACCAGCACGCACGGCAAATTCGGCGTGCCAGCCAGCGCCATCAGCATGGCGGGCAGCCCTTTGTCACAGGTCGCCACGCCAATCACGCCATGGCGGGTCGGCAGCGAGCGAATCAGGCGGCGAAAGACCATGGCGGCATCGTTGCGGTACGGCAGGCTGTCGAGCATGCCTTCGGTGCCCTGCGAGCGACCGTCGCACGGGTCGGTACAGTAGCCCGCGAACGGCATCGCGCCATTCGCCCGCAGTTCCTCGGCGGCGGCCTGCATGAGCAAGCCAACTTCCCAGTGGCCGGTGTGGTAGCCGAGCGCAATTGGCTTGCCATCCGGCGCGCGGATGCCGCCCTGCGTGCTGAGGATCAGCACCTGCGGGCGGTTCAGTTCGTCCGGATCCCAGCCCATGCCGACGTTCTGGCTCCAGGCGAACAGATTGCCACTTGGCTCTTCGCGCAATTGATTTTCGCTGAACGGCAGGCTGCCCTGCGGACCGGGCGCGCTGGTCTGCACGTCGAGTAGCGGCGCGTCGGCATGGGCGTTGCCAAGCAGTGCGTCAAGTATTGTTTTAGGTGAAGGTGCGTTAGACATAAGGGTCATCCTGTTATATAAAGCGGCTGAAGCAAAGCATAACAGACTATTAATGATAACAATAGCATGATCGTGGTGATGTAGCAACCGGCGAAGGAAAGGCGCGGGCGAACAGAGTATGGTATAGTAGGCGCGCTTGCCGAACAGGGCGTGTTCGGCGCAGTGTTTCGTGGTGCTCTGTGACGTGGAGCGAATGTTTTGCACGGTGTTCATCTTCAACAATCTCAAATTATATCAAGGCGATTTCTTTCTTCACGATTGCTGCTGCTGAGTCTGCTATTTGGCGTTGCTCATCTTCTTTTTGCTGGCGCGCTGCCGCTGGTGGCGCGTGGTGCGGCCGCGCTGCTGCTGCTGGGGCTGCCCGGCGCGCTGTCGGCGCTGGCGCTGTTCGACGACGAATCGCCGGCGCTGACACGGCTGTTTCTCGCCATGTGCGGCGGCATCGTCGTAGCCGTGCCGCTGCTGCTCGCCTTGCAGGCGCTGCCGGGGCCGCTGCCGCGCTGGTCCGTCGTCGCGGCCTGCGATGCGCTCAGCCTCGTTGCGGCGGCTTGCTGGCTGCGGCAGCCCACGGGTCAGCATGCGACGCAGTGGCGCGTGCCGTTCGCGCCGTTCGTAGCGCTGATTCTGATCTATGGCGCTGCCATGCGGCTGCTGTATCTTGGCGGCGCGGAGTTTCAGGGCGATGAAGCGCGCGCCATGCTCATGGCGACCAGCGTGCTGAATGGGCATGATGAGATCCTGCTGTTGCACAAGAAAGGCCCGCTGGAGGTGCTGCTGCCGGCGGGCATGCTGTCGCTGGTGGGAACGGTTAATGAAACGCTTGCGCGGCTGCCGTTTGCGGTGGCAGCGATTGGCGTGCTGCTGGGCGTGTTCGTGCTGGCCCGCGATCTGTTCGCGGCGCGAGGGGAACGCGAGGCGGCGCTGATTGGCGCAATCGCTATGGCGCTGGCGGCGGTCGACGGGTATCTGGTCGCGTTCGGGCGCATCGTGCAATATCAAAGCGCAGTCGTGCTGCTGCATATCGGCGCGATCTGGTGCATGTGGCGTTTCTACCACGGCGCTGAGCGGCCACGGCGCTACCTGTTTGCGGCGGCGCTTGCCGTGGCGGTGGCGTTGCTGGCGCATTACGACGGCATGATTGTGCTTCCGGCTCTGATCTGGCTGGCGGTAGCAGGTGGCCGCAGGCGCGGCTGGACGTGGGGCGCATGGCTGCGCATGCTGGGGCTGCCGGTTGCGGTAGCAGCGCTGCTTGTCGCCAGTTTTTACATTCCGTTCGTGTTGAACGAGCATTTTCAACAAACCCTGCGCTATCTTTCCACGCGCTCCGGCTACAGCGGCGCGGCGATCAACCTTCACAATAATCTTCCCCACTATTTCGTCAGCGCAACGCTCTACAACACGACGCTTCAAATCGCCGCGCCTGGCCTCACACTGATGATTGGCATGCTGGTATGGCTGTGGCAGTTTGTGCGGCCACGCTGGCTCGGCGCGGCGAGCATGATCGTATTGGTGATTGGATGTGTGCTGCTGGTCGGCATGCCAGAAGGCTTTGCTGTGCCGGGTATTGGCAACTGGGCGGCGCTGGCGTTCGGGCTGCCGCTGGCAACGCTCATCCTTACTACGGCCACGCCCGCGCTGCTGCGAACGCTGCTGCTGTGGTTTGGCAGCGGGTTCGTCGCCATGGCCTTCGTACTGGGGCAGCCGAACACCCACTTCTATGTCATGGATGTGGCGGCGATCGTGCTGGCAAGCTATGCGTTTGTGCAGGCGCTGGCGTGGCTTCGCGCGCGATCATGGCGCTGGCTGCGTGTGCCGCTGGCGGCGGGCGGCGCGGCGGTGCTGCTGCTGGCCGTGCCATACGTGTATCTCATGTTCGTGCATCAGGACTGGGAGAATTGGCGCGACTTCCCCGGTGATTTGCCGGCGATCTACACGGTCGGTCATATTGCCGAACCGGCCAGCGGAAGCGCGTTTGGCTTTCCGCACAGCGTTGGCTGGAAGGTCATTGGCGCGCTGTACGCGCAGGGGGTGCTGGACGGCTGCTATTACAGCAATGAAGAAGAGCTTGTCACCGGCTGGTACACGCGTGGCGCGTACCGCTGCGCCCATGATCCTGATTATTATTTTCTTGCGGCGCGCCCGCTGGATTCTATCGCGCTGGATGAAAAACAGATCCGCAAAACCTATCATCCATTCGGGCGCGTGCTGGTGGATGGCGACATGCGCATCGAGATGTATAGCCGCGAGCCGCCCAATCGCCCGGCCCAATCGTTCGATCTGCGCGCGTACGGCGACCAATTCGACCGCTGGCAGCGCTTCGACTTTCCGATCTGGGACGCGCTGGCGCTGCCGTTGCCGCAGCATCCGACGCGCGACGAGTGGCAGCATGGCCCGCAGTTGCTTGGATACGATATCGGGCAGCCGCAGCTTGCAATCGGCCAAACCACGTTTGTGTCGCTTTATTGGACTATTTCTTCACAGATAGCGCGCGCATACGCCGTGCAGCTTGAGGTGCGCGACGCGCAGGGCCGCAGCGTCGGCGATGTGCAGCCGTTCTGCTACACGCAGGATGGCAATTGGACGCAATATACGCCGTCTCAGCTTGGTTTCAGAGTGACGGCTGGCGCGCGCATGCCGCCCGGCACGTACACGCTCCACGCCGCGCTGCGCGCACGCAACGGCGGAGCGCCGCTGCCGCTGTTGGACGGTGCCGCCGACGCGCCGCTTGGGACGCTCACCGTGCTGCCGGTCGAGCATGTCGGCGCTGGATGGGCGCTGCTCGATGAGCCGCTCGATGCTGATTTCGGTGCCAATCTGCGGTTGCGCAACGCGGCGCGCGATACTGTGGGATCTGCTGGCTGGCTGCGCTACCAATTGTTCTGGACCACGCGCGACGCGCCGCAACCGGGCATGATGTTGTTCGCGCATCTCTTGAACGCTAACGGCGATCGGGTTGCGCAGGTCGATCTTCCGCTGGAATCCAGCGCATGGAAGGCGCAGCAGTTGTACACGTCCATGCTGGCGCTGCCGCTCCCAACCGATCTTCCGGCGGGCGATTACCGGCTGTACATCGGCGTGTACGACCCGGCCAGCGGCCAGCGGCTGCCGTTGCATGCCGCCAATCCTGGTGACGGCGCGGCGGGCGCAAACGCGCTGTTGGTTGCTGCGGTGCCGCTTCCGTAACCATGGGTAGACGGAAGACGAAGGGCGAAGGGGCGAATCTGTGTGTTCGCCCCGGCCCATCGTTTACCGTCCTTCGTCCTTGATCGCGCTATGACTCCAACGTGGCGTTGAGGCTAATCTCAGGGACGCTGCGCAGCGCGTTCGAGACCGGGCAAGTCTGCTCGGCTTCCCTGGCAATCTGCTGGAACGTGTCGTTGTCGATGCCATCGACCTTGGCGCGTGTTTCGAGCTGGATGCGCGTAATCTGAAACCCGCCGCCCTGCTTCGGGGCCACCGTGCATGTCGCGTGCGTCTCAAGATTCTGCGGCTTGTAGCCCTTGCGCCCGAGCGTTCCCGAAAGATTCATGGTGTAGCAGGCGGCGTGCGCGGCTGCAATAAGCTCCTCTGGATTGGTGCCTGGCTCCTGCTCAAAGCGCATGCTGAAGTTGTAGGGCGTACTCTTCAGCACGCCGCTGTCGGTGCTGATGCTTCCTTTACCGCTCCGAATGTCGCCCTGCCACTGCACATCTGCCGTCCGGTTGATATCGGCCATGGTTCGCTGTTCCTTTCACTTCATCACAAGAATGCAACCGCTTCTTGTCGCAATAGTGCCTTGCAGCAAAGGTGTTACACATTGCGGGCCAACATCGCTGTGTGGCAGCAGATGTTGTGGTGCTGCTGGTCGCGTGTAATGAACAAGCGTGCTATCATGTGGCACGCAGGCGGAGTCATGCTGTTACCTATGTGAGGTGAGGGACGGATGCTGAAACTGGACGACTTCTTTCACCTGCCAGAGCTTCCTATGTTCCTGGAGCAGTTGCTCCATGACGAACCGGGGCTGACGGTAGTCGCCGGACTCGATCCGCGCCCGCTGGCGACGAGTCCGGGCGGCGTGCTGGCGAGTGGCCGCTCGGCGATGCTGCGCGTGCTGCTGCGCTCGTTCTTTGACACATACCCGGGCGCTACGGCAACCGTCATCACCGACGACAAAGCGTTCATCCGCATTCCCAATCACCTTAAGCGGCATATCAAGCTGGCGCTGGTCAAGCCCGGCGACTCATACGCTGATATCATCACCAGGGCCATGCAGCGCCGCCCTGATATGCTGGTGATCGACCGGTTGTGCGACCAGACGACCTCGGCGGCGCTGGACGCTGCCCATCAAGGCATGCGCGTCGTTTCGCAGGTCGATACGATCTTCCGGGGCGCGAGCGTGGCGCAGTACCTGCTGGATCTCGGTGCCACAACCGCGCAACTCGGTAGCCTCAGGTGGGTGGTGGCGGTGCAGCGCCTCCAGACGCTCTGCCCGGTGTGCAAACAGCCAGTTGCGCCGAGCGATGGTCAGCAGGCGTTCTTGCGCCGCTACGCGCTTGAACATGAAGCGACGCTGCACCATGCGCCGGGCTGCGCGGCGTGCGGCTTCACCGGGCGGCAGCACGAGGTCACTGCCTTCGACATATTTCATGCCGCTGCGGGCGTGCCGGATCTGTTTGAACAGCCGAGCATGCTGTCGATCGAGGAATATCTTGCGCGGTTGGCGGCGCAGGGCTTCTTGCCGCTCGACGATGCCATGCACGCCGCGTCCGACGATTTGCGGCGCACCTATCAATTGCTTTCCGCCAGCGAGCGGGCGCTGACCGACGCAAATGCGACCTTGGAGCGCAAGCTGGCCGAGCTTGAAGCTGCTAACCGGGTTTTGCAGCAGCGCACCACTGCCCTGATTTCCTTGCAGGAGATGAGCCATGCGCTGATTAGTTCGGCGGCGCTCGATGATCTGGTGCAGCGCGTCTGCCGCCTGGCCTGCGACTTAGGTGGCGCTGACCGAGCGATTCTGTACCTGACGCGGGCCGAGGGCGCAGCCGAGGTGCTGGCCGTGAGCGGCTGGGATGCGGCATTGGTGCATCAGCAGATTGCGCCAGAACTCATGTGCAGCACGAATGCTGATGGTCAGCCAGAGGTATTTGATGACTGGCCGCCCGGCATTCCGCCGCGCCATGCCGATGTCGAAGGCGTGGCCTTGCGCGCTGGCCTGTGTATTCCGCTGGTTGCCGAGGGCCGGCAGGTCGGCATGATGATCGTCCACTCGACGCGCAAGGCGCGCTTTGCGCCCGGTGAGGTGGCTCTGCTGCGTTCCTTTGCCAACCAGGCCGCGCTTTCGATTCAGCGCGCGCAGCTGATCGAGCAGTTGCGTGAGAAGATTGTGCAGCTTGAAGCGGCGCAGGCCGAAATCGTCGCCAAGGAGCGGCTGGAGCACGAGCTGGAACTGGCCCGGCAGGTTCAGCAAAGCGTGCTGCCGCGCACCTTTCCGCCGCTGCCTGGCTACACCTTCGCGGCCTGCAACCAACCTGCCCGGCAGGTCGGCGGCGACTTCTACGACATCTTCACGCTCGACGCGAGCCGCTTCGGCATTGTTATCGCCGATGTGTCCGGCAAGGGCATGCCCGCCGCGCTGTACATGGCGTTGTCGCGCAGTTTGCTGCTGGCTGAGGCGCGCCGCGAGCCGTCGCCACGCGAAGTGCTGATCAACGTCAATCGGCTCCTGCGCGAGCTTGGCGATCCAAAGATGTTCGTGACGGTGTTCTACGGCGTGGTGGACACTGCCGCGCGCCGATTATGCTATGCCCGCGCGGGCCATGACTACCCGCTGCTGCTCCGCGACGGCATGGCGTACCCGCTGGGCGGCATTGGCATGCTGTTGGGCTTCTTCGGTGATGACGAACTGCGGCTCTCGGAGGAACAACTCGATCTTGCGGCGGGCGACAAGCTGGTGCTGTACACCGACGGCCTGATGGACATGCTCAACGAACGTGATCAACGTTTCGATCTCGAACAGTTGACCGTGGTGATTCGGTCGCACGCGCATGAACCCGCCGAGGCGCTGTGTTCGGGGACATTTGCTGACCTCGCCGCGTACCAGGGGGCTGCCGAGCAGTACGACGACATGACCATGCTGGTCATGGCCGTTCAGTGACACCGCTCGCGCTGCTGCTCGCCGCGCGGTTAGCGTTCGGCGCGGTCGTCGAGCGCATCCGACAGGATGTTACGCACGCGCGCTTGTTCGGAGACGAGCATCTGAATCTCGCGCGCTCGCGCGGCGCGTTCATCTGCCGGCAAAGACGCGACCTCGGTGCGCAATTTGGCGAGCGCATGGTCAACGGCATCGACACGCTTCTGTGCCTGGGCGCGCGTTACCGGGAGCAATTGCACCCGTAACCGATGAATCCAGTTCATAAATACATCTCCGTTGAATAGCCAATCGATCAGCCGGTCCGTTGGCGCTTGCGATTGGCAATCTTTATTTGGCGACGGTCTGCGACGACCTTTTCAGAAAGCCTCCACAATGCTGACCAGAAGGCAATCATCTCAGGAACTGAAAGGTCGTTCTTTAGTGTATCGTATTGCATCTCAACATCATGGAGCATGCGCATAAGCCGCTGACTGGCTTCCCCTTCGTCGCTCATAATTCATTCTCACCCTGTGCTTCTCGCGTATCCCTGCCTCTGAGAATTTCACGGCGGCGTGCTTGCAGCGCGCGAATGATGGTGGGGATTTCATCGTCAGATATCCATATCGCCTGACACAATGCGTCGCACTGGCCATGAGCATTCCTGGCCGGTGCCTGGATGAAGACGCCCTGGCCGCCCATGGCAGGCTTGATCTGTACCAGATGGCGCATGCCATACAGGCCGCGGATGGCGCAACCACCACTATGAGTGTAGTCATTCATGGGTGGTTGTGTCAGTGGAACAAGCCGATGATACATGTCGAGGGTCAATGTTTCATCTTGTACACCGAGCCGGTCCGCCTGCTCGGGCGAAACCTCATTGAGCGACGTTTGCCAGACAAAGCGTGCTTTCCACATCGTCTGGTTCCAGAACACGTACACTGGTTGTTGGTGGAACGGGTCGTAGTACCAACCGGCGTGGGCCGCGTTATAGTCATCCATCATCGACGTTATTCCTTGTTGGTAGACCCGCCAGCCGCAGAGGGTCGCGTCTATTCTATGAAATGATTCAAGGCTGTGAGCGCTATCAGAACTGGTAACGCTTCACGGTTGACCTGAGAATCGCGCCCATGTCCTCGTTCGTCGTCCTTTATCACGAACCGCTTGATCCCATTCAGGCGCCAGGTGACAGCGTGGGGTAAAACCGGCAGCGAAGATGTGGAATGCAGCCATATATACTTACGTGTACATAAGTATAGCACAGATAGCCGTACCATGAATGTGATCTGTACCGCCTTCGGGTGCGTTTGCCGCTAGCGCGGAACACCTATCTATGCTATAGTGGAATGTATAGTTTTCACAGAATCGTGCTGTCGTATCGAGCATCGTGCTTGCCTCTGTCGCCTGATTCTCTCGGGTGGTCTATACGTCGCTTTCGTGCGAAAGCAGGATTGTACGACCCCAATGACACTGGTGATCTAGCTTACACTCTTGCGTATTCCCGTACGTGATGCGATTACATTGAATAATCAGCAGCCGGACGAGCGCACGTCGTTTCGCTTATTCATGCGTTTCGTTCATGTTATTTTGTTTCCAGCGCTGGTGCGTGAGTCCCGGAAGGAGGCTTTTCATGCCATCAAAGTATCCGGTGGTTGTTTTTGCGCCTGATGGTGGTAGCACGTTCGTCGTCCATGTCAGCGAATCCGATGTCTCGTCGGCCTTGCCGACGCCGATGCCTGCAACGCGCACCGACGGCAAACTCGCGCCTGATTGGCGTTGGGGTGGATATAAGATTGATATTCGTGCGCGGATCGTGCATTTCACCTTTGTTCATCGACTCAACGATACGTCCTGGAAGGCTGATGTGGCATTCGATTAAATGGAAAATGGGTGGTTACCTTCCCCTGTTTTATGTACTTTCAAGGAGTAGTAATGAGAAACCGATCTATAAGTGTCTGTCGGCAAGGGCATATGTATCACTTTTCAATTGAAAACAGGGAATATACGGCGTTTATCTGGCAACATGGCAAGCAGTTTTGCGGGCGCGTCGAAGGGAATCCGCATGTTCCGGAGTCTACCGGACGAACGGCACTGGCCGTGCGCGACATGCTGCGCGCATGGATCATTACCCATGTCGTGGCATAACCATGGTGGTGTGTATCTGCGTGGCGGGTGTTGCAGATGACGCGCGACGCCACGATCAACATAGCAAAAGGAGGCAATCAATGAATGGAATCGCGTTGCAGCCGCAGAAGCAGCTGCTTGATGTTGGCGACCGTATCTATGTTCGGCGGGGTCGGCAATCAATCTCGGTGATTGTGAATCAGCAGGGAACCGTGGTCGAAGTGTTCCGCGTGCCGCAGGGCAGTTGCATGGTACGCATCGACGGCGATCTGAACCTCGACCGCGAGTGGTTTTTGTATCGTGATGAAGTTATGATCAGCGGTAGATAACTGATAGCAGTGCTGTTGCCCGCCGCATAGATCATCTATGCTGGCGAGCTTGAGCAAGAGTCAGAAAGTACGTACAAACTCCATTTCTACCCCTCCACAAACCCCTGCACCTTCAGCCACACGGCAAGATCATGCGTCCATGGGTGGGCATGCTGAAACGGCGGCGCGTCGCCCAGGCCGAGGCCGTGGCGGCCTTCCTGATAGATATGCAGATCGAAGGGAACAGCATTGCGCCGCAACGCAGCGGCGAACTCCATGCTATTCTCCACCTTGACCGCCGGGTCTTCCCAGGTGTGCCACAGAAAGCATGGCGGCGTCTGCGCTGTGACATGTAATTCGTTCGAGAGCAACTGCACAAGCTCGTCAGAGGGATTGTCGCCGAGCAGATTCTGCCGCGAGCCTTCGTGCGCCAGCGGCCCCATCGAGATCACCGGATAGCACAGAATGCCGAGATCGGGCCGCGAGCTTTCGCGCTCAACCGGGTCGTCGGCGTCCGGCTGGCCCGCGTCGAAGTGAGTCAGCAGCGTTGCGGCGAGGTGTCCGCCCGCCGACGAACCCATGATGCCGACGCGCTTCGGATCAATCTGCCATTGTTCGGCATGCGCGCGCACCATGCGCACGGCCCGCGCGGCGTCCTCCAGCATGCGCGGGTGCCGGTAGCCGTTCGAGCCAAGCCGGTATTGGAGCACGAAGCTGGTGACGCCATGCGCGCCCAGCCAGAGCGCGTAATCATGGCCTTCGTGGGCGGCCAGGTTGCCGTAGCCACCGCCGGGGCAAACGACCATCGCTGCGCCGGTTCGCTTCGTCGCGTCGGGCAGGTAAGGCGTGAGCGTCGGGATGTCGTGCGGCTGCTGGCCGAGCGCGCCGGGCGTTTGCTCATTCCAAAGCCTGATTGGAGCGTGCGGCTGATGAGAATTGATTGCATCTGACATAAAGCACCATGACTAACACAGGAAACAACATCTATTATACGTGCTTTTGTTGGACCATAACGCCGTGCATGGGCGCTTTTTGCTACACACCGGCAAACTGCGCCACGGTGTTCAACACATGATCGATTTCGAACGGCTTTTCGATAAACCCGTCGGCGGCGAGGATTGCGGTGGCCTCGGGCAAATCTCGCGCGGCGCTCAGCACAATCACCGGCACCTGCTGGCCGGGATGCTTTCGGTAAGCGGCGACGAACTGGTACCCGTCCATGACCGGCATGCGCAGGTCGACCAGAATGACGCACGGCTGCACGCTTTCGATCATCTCCAGTGCCGCTGCTCCGTGCGGCGCGGTGGCTACAGTGTAGCCTTCGTCTTCCAGCGCCCATTGCAGCGCTTCACGGATGCCGTAGTCGTCTTCCACAATTAGCACAGGTGTCGATGTCATGGGGATGCTCCTTCTTGTTGTTCGACGTGCGCCACGCCATCCGCCATGGGCAAATGAACAATGAAACCGTGTTTGTTCAAAAGTGCAAAACGTTCATGCCAGCACATGTTGTTCCATTATAACTGCCATAACTGCAATTACCATGCGACAATGTATAATAATGACCGTTATGCAAGCGGGCTGTAAAGAGGCGACGTGGCACAGTGTTAGCGCCGCTCGATCTGCACATCGGGAGGATCTGAAGCGGAGTTGGCAAGCAGCGCAGGAGTTTGCTGCTTCAAAGAACTGTCGAAGAAGGCGCGCACGTAGGTGGTCGTGATCGCAAGCCCGCGCTGGCCGTCGATAGGGCCAAGCGCGCCGAGCATGTGGAACGCGGGCGCGTACAGCACGGCCATGTCGGCGAAGTTGAAGTGGCGCGCGCCATGCACCGTCACCTGGTAGCCGTGCGGCAGGGTTGCAAAGACGGCATTCGCGTCACGGGTGCTGTGCTGCCATTCTGCGTCGGTTGGATCGTCCGGCTCGCTCCAGATGAACATGAATGGCTGTGACAATCCGGCGCGCACCACGTCGCTGTACAGCGTTCCGTCGAGATCAACGCCGGCTTTGCAGCGCTGATCCACATGGCAGAACTGCGCCGCCGCCGCGCCGCCGAGCGAGTGTCCCAGCGCGCCGACGTTTGCCATGTCGAGCCGCCCGGTGAAGCGGCCAGCCGGATCTGCGGCGTTCAGGTGCGTCATCTGGTCGAGCGCGAACTGGTCGTCGGCGGCCCACACGGCCACAAGCCGGTCGAGCACGGGCCGCGCGGCGTCGGGCGAATCCTCTGGAATGCTGCCTTCCGGCGTCCGGCGGGCCACGCGCCCGTCGGGAAACACCACCACGCTGGCGCTGTAGGTCGGCGTGACGCCCACCACCACATAGCCATGGCTCGCCAGATCTTCGGCCAGCACCGAATAATCGGTGGCGATGTGGCCGTAGCCCGGCTCCAGCAGGAGCACCGGAAATGTGTTTGACGTGGAGGCAAGCGGCGCATCGGCTACGGCGCGCGCATGCACATGCCCGAGATTCTGCGCGAGGAACGCGCCAGCGCCGCCGTCCTGCGCGATGGCAGCCGCCCAGTTTCCAGGCAGGTAGGGCGCGGGCGCTACGCCGGGCGGCGGGGCAGCCGGGTACCAGACCCACACCATGAGTTCGCGTTGTGCGTTGATCTCAGGCCGCAGCGTCTCAGGCCGCGCCTGATCGACCCAGTCGTAGCCGACGCGCCCCACGGCGAACGGGCCACCCGGCGCGGGCAGCACGACATCCTGATTATGCCGCAGCCACAGCGCGAGCAGTAATCCGGCCATGCTCATTGTCCCCAGCAGCAGAAGCCAGAGCGTAGCGCGCAACAAGCGTCTGATCATGCCCATGCTCGTTTCTCGTTATAATACATGCATCCTATTATCTGACACCGCGAATCGTGCCGATGTGACAGCGGTAATTGCGCTTACACGGTACACCATAAAGCAAGTAGTGGCGCATGTTTTGCTATTGCCCTGGCGTTGTTGCAGAGGAGACTGGCATGGCAGTCAAGCATTTTGTCCGCGAGCAGGAAACCAGAACGGTACAGGAATACACCAGGCGGGTCTACTGGCTTGCCGGGATCTACCTGGGAATTGTGATTGCTGCGACCTGCGCCATTATTATCATTATTATTCAGGCGAAGTTGTTTGTCACGCTGAGCCAGCGCTCGAATGTTGAGACGCTGACGCTCGCCGTTATTCTGCTGTTGTTTGCCTATCTGGCACTTATTAGCCTGCCGGGTGCCTGGGGCGCGCTGAAGATTTTGTACTACAATGTGCCGGCATGGCTTGGCCGCGACCGCGCCGCCACGGAACAGCGGAAGCACGCGGCGCTGCGGCGCAGCCCAGAGCTCGGCAATGCGGTTTACCTCAACTGCGTTGTCCAGCGTCCGGGCCAGCCATGGACACCGATCCGTATTCCGCTTCAAGATGCGGCAGGAGAGCTCGGAACGATTGTGATCGACGGGGTAAAGCTGTTCCATGAGGAGGGATACCAGAAAGTCTCAAACAGCATTTTTGCCTATTTTGAGCAGCGCATCGGGCAGCTTGTCCAGCAGCGCGACCCAAAGGCCGAGGTGCAGATCGTTCAGTGGTCTACGATCAACGACGAACCGGCATTGCAGTATGCGAGCACCGTCGCGTTTAGCCGGAATCTGGCGAAGCACCTGGGATCAGACCAATTATGGCCCACCGTCGAACTGACCGATGACGATATCGAAACTTTGAAGCAGGAAGGATCGGCGCTGTGTCCCGCGCTGCGGAACGAGGCCCACCTTCCTGATATGGAGTATTCCGTCGAGCATACGCTGCCGATCAGTCCCGAGCCGCTTGCGTTTATTTCCCTATCGCGGCAGGAGCAACGCGCCGATCCGCTTGCGTCCATGGGATGTGCGTTCATTGTCACGCTGGTGATTCTCGCGCTTTTAGTGTTTTTCATCTGGTTACCGCCATGGGTTCCATCAAAATGATCAGGCAGCTACGTTACAGCATGGTGTGTCTCGGATGCGCGTTCTGCCTGAGCGCGTGCGGTGGCGCAAAGCCGGTTGTGACCCATACCGATCTGCGCCCGCCAAGCGCTCCCGGCCAGCCGTATGTGCTGGTCGTTACCGTCAATAATCAGAGCGGCGGAGAAGGGCAGGCGGAAGTAACCGCCCGGCTGGTTGCGCCCGCTACAGGCCAGACAGCCGCGCAAGCGACGCAGAACGTGGATCTCAAGGCCCATGAGACGTCCGATGTCGTGCTGCAGATGTATCCGGCTGCGTCTGGCGACTATCGTCCAGATGTCGAGGTGCAATACCCGCCAGAATAGCGTTTTATTGCATGAGATGGCCTTCTTCTTGCAACGTACGGATCTGTACGCTGCGCCCTGGCGCGGCCTGTCGAGCAGCATGAAGGAGAAAACAATGACTGAGAAAAAGGCGTTTGTGCCGAAGGATGAGACCGTTACCCGGCAGCTCAGCGAATACGGCGATGATGAAACTGTCACCGATCGCGTGAATACCAATCTGGGCCGCCTGCTTGAGGCTGACCACCTGGCGCGCTTGAATATCAACACGCAGGCCGATGCCGTTGTCTATCTGCGCGGCCCGGTCCAGTCTCAGGAGCAGGCCCAGCAGATCGAGCAGTGCGTCAAAGAAACCGAGGGTGTCAAGGATGTCGTCAACGAGTTAAATATCGTCCCCGGATTTAAGGTTTGATAGCCGCGCTGCTGAAGCGAAGGATGGGCGGACGCCTGGTGGTGCCCGCTCATTTTATTATACCCCGATTATTACGGGGTTTGTGATCGCCTCCTTCTTCACCATGCCGCATGAGCGTGGGGCAATTGCCTGTTGCCGGGCAGTTGAACGTACGAAAACTGCGATCACTCGGCTGCACGCCAGTAGCCGTTCGAAGGATGATCAGTACTATTGTGGCCTGGATTATGCTAGGCGGAGTTCATCCTCATGAGCACGACGTGCTTACGGGTGGGAAACGTGAAGGAATGGCACCAGAGCGAACCCTGCTTTCCCCCATGCCACCCCGCCTGCTCTGATGCGCAATAATTAAGGAGGTCACGTCACATGAATCTGACCCCGCGTGAAGTTGAGCAGTTGTACATTTTCGTCCTCGCCGACGTCGCGCGCCGCCGCAAGGAGCGCGGCGTGAAGCTTAATCACCCCGAGGCCGTGGCGTTAATTTCAGAAGCTATTCTGGAAGGCGCGCGGGACGGCCGTTCCGTGGCCGAATGTGCTGAACTCAGCAAGCAGGTGCTAAGCCGCGACGATGTCATGGATGGCGTACCGACCCTGATCCCCATGTTGCAGATCGAGGCGCTCTTTCCCGACGGTACGAAGTTAGTGGCGGTGCATGACCCAATCGTATAATCAGAATCAGGAACATCATTACGGCCGTGGCGAAAACGTGCCACTCCTGGACCGAACATCAGGCGGCGCGCTAAAGATGGCGGGTCCGGCGGGTTCACCGCTGCCCACCCTGCAGCGAAGGAGGTTTGGATGGAACCAGGCGAATACTTTCTCCGCGATGGAACGATCGAGATCAACGTCGGGCGGCGCACCGTCAAGCTCCAGGTCAGCAACACCGGCGACCGCGCTATCCAGGTCGGTTCACACTTCCACTTTTTTGAGGCCAATTCGGCATTGGATTTCGATCGCAATGCGGCCATGGGTATGCACCTGAACATCATCGCCGGTACCACCGCGCTTTTCGAGCCGGGCGATACGAAGGAGGTCGAACTGGTTGAATTCGGGGGCATGCACCGTGCGGTTGGCTTCAACGGCCTGGTGAATGGCAGCGTAACCAATACAGACAATATACGGCATGCGCTGGAAGAGGCCAGTCTGCGCGGATTCAAAGGCGTGTCCCTGCCCACAACCGAAGGAGGCCAGTAATGCCACAGTTCTCGCGCCAGCACTACGCCACGCAGTTCGGCCCCACGACCGGCGACCGCTTCCGGCTGGCCGACACCGACCTCATCTGTGAGATCGAGCGCGACCTGACCGTACCCGGCGATGAACTCACCATGGGGACCGCCAAGAACATCCGTGACGGCATGGGCATGCAGCCCGGCGTTGGGCATGCCAAGGGTGTCCTCGATCTGGTGATCGTCAACGTGATCATTATGGATCCGATCCTCGGCATCCTCAAGGCCGACCTCGGCGTGAAGGACGGGCGTATCGCGGGCATCGGCAAGGCGGGCAACCCCGACACCATGGACAACGTCGACCCGAACCTGGTGGTGGGAACCGGCACCGAGGTGATCGACGGCGCGCACATGATCGCCACGGCGGGTGTGATCGACACGCACGTGCACTATACCACGCCCGAACACGCCTACTACGCGCTTGCGAACGGCACCACGACCTTTGTAGGCGGCGGCACTGGTCCGGCCACCGGGTCGCTTGGCACGACCTGCACGCCCGGTCCGTGGTACATTGCGCGCATGCTCGAAGCGTTCGAGACCATGCCGGTGAATGTTGTTCTATCGGGCAAGGGGAACAGCAGCAAGCCGTCCGCCCTGATCGAGCAGATTGAGGCGGGCGCGGCGGTCTTAAAGGTTCATGAGGACTGGGGGAGCACCACCGCCGTGATCGACTGCGCCCTCACTGTGGCGGACGAATATGGTGTGCAGATCGCGATCCATACCGATACCATGAACGAGACCGGCTTCGTCGACGCCGCCATCAACGCCATTGATGGGCGGGCGATCCACACGTACCACACCGAGGGCGCGGGGGGCGGACATGCGCCGGATATCATCAAGATCGCCGGCTTGCCGAACATCCTGCCGTCCTCCATCACGGCCACTATTCCCTACGGCGTCAACACGACGGCGGAACTGTTGGACATGATCATTGCGGCCCATAACGTTGACCCGAACTCGCCCGAGGCGATGGCGCTGGCCGAGAGCCGGGTACGCGCCGAGACCCTGGCGGCCGAGACGGTCTTGCAAGACATCGGAGCATTGAGCATGATGTCTTCGGACGCGCATGCGATGGGACGGGTGGGCGAGGTGTGCAAACGGACTTTCCAGATGGCGCACCATTGCAGGGTGATGCGCGGCAAGCTGCCTGAGGACGCGCCCGGCCACGATAACTTCCGCGCGCTGCGCTACCTCGCCAAGCTCACCATC
>DASTWM010000191.1:0-26110 GCA_035765855.1 Roseiflexaceae bacterium | reverse complement strand
CGGCGGTGGCCTTTGTTTCTCTAGCCCGCGCGTTCACGCGCCGGGCGCTGCATGCGGCATGCACCTTCATGCCGGGCGATCATGCGACATGTACCCGCACGCGCCGGGCGCTGCATGCGGCATGCACCTTCATGCCGGGCGCTGCATGCGACATGTACCCGCATGCGCCGGGCGTGTTCATCCGCCATGCACATGCACGCGCCGGGCGTAGGTCACCATGCGCTCCCAAATCCATCACCCGCTGAACACCCACTACAACCCATAACTTCCTTTGCAGCGCGCATTTGTGGACGGATGATTTCATATACTGAGGACACAAGGTAACGAACACGGTGGCTGCTGCAACGTGCGAGCAGCGCCGGTTCCACAGAAGGTTTGTCATCAGAAAGGAATCATCATGAAGAAGCTCGGCAAAGGTTGTTTAATTATCGTCGGGGTGTTCGTCCTGCTTGGGATTATTGGCGTAATCGTCGGCGGTAGTGGTTCGCGCAAGCAGACTGCAAGCACGGGCAGCACGAACACGGCCCCTGCCAACGCAACTGCGCCACAGAAAGACGCCGCGCAGGAAGCACAGGCAGCGCCAACCAGCGCGCCGGAACCGACCAGCGCGCCAGAACCGACCGCGGCGGCCTACACCGTCGGGCAGGACGTGCAGGTGGACGAAGTACGCTGGAAGATTGTGCAGGCCGAAGATCTGGGCAAGACTGTCAAGAGCGACAACCAGTTCGTCAAAGACCTGAATACAGCGGGGCGCTTCGTGCGCGTGCGGCTGGAGGTCGAGAACCTGAGCAAAGACATGCTCTCGTTTGCTGGCGTCGATCTGAAAGATGCTCAAGGGCGCACCTTCAAGGCATCAAGCAACGCGCTCATGCTCATTCCGAATGAAGAGCAGTGCGTGCTCGTCAACCTGAATCCGAACGTCGCCAAAACATGCGCCATGATCTACGAGGTTCCGCAGAATGCCCAGGACCTTCACCTGGAGGTCAGCGACCTGAAAATGCTTGGCAACCAAAGCGCGCTGATCGACCTGGGCTTGGAGTAGGCAATAGGTACACCCTGACCTTGCTGCTTCCGCAGCAAGGTCAGGACACATACTTCGAAACAAATGCCGCACGTTATAAAGGGCACGGCATGACTCAAGATCAGCACCAATTGACACGCCAATGCCTGCTTGAAGCGTGGCTGCCGCTGGTGCAGGCCATGAATCAGGAGCATGGCTGGGGTTACAACGCGGCGCAGCTTGAAATGCTCATCCTGCTGTCCGCCGCCGATCTCGCGCATACCAGCAGCGCCATGAGCGCCCGTGTGGTAGTATGGAGCCATTATCGGCGTCAGCGGAGCAGAACCCCATGAACAAGCAAAGCGGCGGCATCAAGCGTAGCTCGCGCCTGACATTCAGGCGACACCTGCTGCTCGTGCGGCTGCTGCTGCGCGGCCCGGCCACCAGCGAGGAGATTATCGCCGCCGCCGCTGCCGAGCTTGGCGAGCATGGCTACCCCGACGCAGCCGCCAGCGCGCTCAAGCACGATTTCGACGCGCTCAAGAGTGAATACGGCTGCCAGATCCGCTATCAGCGCAGCACGCGCCAGTATGTGCTTGAAGATCTGGGTGAGCTTGCGCTGCTCGACCTGCCAGACGAATGCCTGGAGGCGCTGGCTTTCCTGGAGGCCAGCTTCCCGGCTGGAAGCGCGCTGCCGGAACATGCCTCGGTGCGCGACCTGCTGAAGCGCATGATGACGCTGCTGCCGCCCCAACGCCATGAGCGCCTCGTACAGCGCCGCGATATCATCACGCTGCGCATGCCCGAAAGCCCATCCGAGCGGATAGACGCGGCCACGCTGCGTACCGTGCGCCGCGCCATTGCGCGTCGACAAGAACTCGTGTTTGATTACCTGGGGACGTTTGACGAGGACACGCCCCGCCGCCACCGGGTCGCGCCGTACCTGGTGTTCTTCCGCCCGGAAGGCCACGGCTATCTCGACGCGACATTGCTGGAAGCCACGCCGCACGGCAATGAGATCGTGCGCTCGGCGATTCACTACCGGCTCGACCGGATTGTACCCGGCAGCGCCCGCCTCCTGCCGCAAATGCTGCCGCCACAACGCGTCGCGCCGCCAACCTACACGATCCGCTACCGCCTGCTGCCGGTTGTGGCGCGGCGGCGCGATGTTGCCGCCTATTTCCCCAACACAATCATCGACTATCAGCCAGATGGCGGCGCGTTCGTCACCGCGACAATCACCAATTTATGGCAGGCGCGCCAGATACTGCTGCGCTACGGTACGGCATGTGAAGTAGTAGAGCCAGCCGAATTGGTCGAACTGTTTCGCGCCACCGCGCGCGGTTTGGCCGCGCTATACGAGCGAGGAGGAAAACCAAACGTGTAATTGTGTTCGGATCGGAAACGGCGATGATCCATCAGCAACAAAGCCTGAATCTGCCTATCCTATGCCATTTCGGCCCCATGAATGTGGCTGTTGGCAGGCTACCTCGTAAATTGTGGCGCGCATGGCCGGAATGTAGCGACCTCAGAGGTCAATCGCGGGGCGCGCGCTGCTCACGAGCTCGACGCGCGTTGTGCCACCAAGCTGCGCGGAGACCAGCGCGGCCAGTTCATCGCACGCGGCGCGCAGTGCGGCTTCGCCATGCACCGCCAGCGCCTCGATGCACAGAAAGGCGTCGCTGGTTTGCTCGGTCAGCCTGGTGCGGTCGGATTCGCGCCAGTTCCATGCCCGGCAGATCACGCCTGCGTCGTCGCGGTAGATCACTTCGCCCGGCTGCGGCGGCTCGTCTTTCTCAGCGCCAATGGTACGAAACGGCTCGCCGCCCGTGGCCCGCGTCAATCGAATATCGCCCTGAATATGGGCAAGATCTTCGCCGCCGCACGGCAGCATGTGGTGCAGCGAAACCGTATTGTACACGTCGACCAGCGGGCTGATGCTGCGCAGCCGCCCCGCCTGCGCGGAACGCAACAGACTTTCGATGGACGAGCGAAACTTCGACGGCTTCATGCCAAATGCCTGATAGGCTTGCCGCCATGGCGCTACCGCAGGGTGGGCTGGCATATCGACGCCGTCGAGCCGCGCGGCGGCGGCAGCAATCGCCTGGTCGAGCTGTGCCGTCGTATCTTCATGCCCCTCGGAATGGTTATTCACGCCGCGCGCAACAACAATGCCGATTCGCGCATCAGGAAACAGTGTCCAGAAGTCGTCTTGCACCCTGAACCGCATGATAGTGCCTCCCACCTGCAGAACGATGTATGCGAATAAAAACGCATTGTACCACTACGTAGCTGCGCTTGTTATGCCTCATACGCATATCGGCTCATGGGGTATTCAGGTGTGTTACGGGCGATATGCCCTCCACGCTGCTTTTTATCACGGGATGCTGGCATGCTATCTGCTATAGAGATTACCACAAGCTTGCGCATTCCTGTCGTTATGTACACTTCATTGTGCATGAACAAGGTCATTTTGAAGAAAGGGAAAGAATTATGACGCAGCAGTCAGGCTCGAAAAGCAATCAGTTCAATACATCCTCCAGCGCATCGCAAACGGGACAAAGTAGCGGCAGCAGCACGGTGTCAGATGTGGCCGATCAGGCGAAGGAAACCGCCGGCCAGATCGCCGATCAGGCGCGCCAGCAAGCGACATCGCGGATTGCCGATCAGAAGGATCGCGCCGCCGAGGGGCTGACCGGCGTGGCGCAGGCGCTCCGGCAGACAAGCCAGCAGCTTAACGATCATGATCAGAGCGGCTTCACAACCTATATTGACAGCGCCGCAAATCAGGTCGAACGTGTATCGCATTACCTCCGCGATAAGGATGTTGGCGAGCTCATTGACGACGTTGAATACTATGCACGCCGCGAACCGGCGCTGTTTGTTGGCGGTGCCTTTGTTCTGGGCCTGCTGGGCGCGCGCTTCCTCAAAAGCTCACGACCGCAAGCATCCGGCTCTGGAAGTTACGCGCTGGCAACACGACGGAACTATGCTCCCACGCGCGGGTCATATTATGGACAAGGGCAGCAGCGGGCAGGCGGTTCATTGTCACGCTACGGCGCAACGAGCAGCACCGCAAACTATGGCTACAGCACTGCGGACGCCGACGCTTCCAGAACAACCGGGACGACCGGCACGACCGGCACACATGGCACGAACGTGGCTGGCACCGAAACAAGCGGCACTGCCGCGCGCGCCGTAGGATCGGGCACAACCACCAGCACGAGCCGGACTGGCGCGACCGGCGCAACTGGCACGACTGGCAGTACCGGCACAACCGGCACAACTGGCAATACCGGCTCGACTGGCACAACGGGGACCGGGACCACAAGCAACACGGAACGACGGCGCAATACGGAGGAATGATGATGACGCAACGCCAAGACGAGCGCTCACTCGGGGAACTCTTCTCCGAGCTTGCGCGCGAGACAAGTACTTTGGTTCATCAGGAAGTGCAACTTGCCAAAACCGAGATGACCCAGAAAGCAACGCTTGTCGGGAAGGATGCCGGCATGATCGGCGCTGGCGGTGCCGTCGCGTATGCCGGTTTTCTCGCGATTATTGCGGGGGTGATTCTTGTGCTTGGGCTGGTAATACCGATGTGGCTGTCGGCGATCATTGTGGGAATCGTAGTCGCAGGCATTGGCTACTTCCTGATCAATCGCGGCATCAGCAGCCTCAAACGCTCAAGCTTCACCCCTGATCAGACGATTGAGTCGTTGAAGGAGGATACAGAATGGGCGAAGCAACAGACGAAGTAAATTATAACACCCGTCCTGAGGTGAACATTTACGACCAGAATGATCAGGACAGCACCAGCAACGAGAGCGACGATACGGACGAGATTCGCTCGAATATTGAGCAGACCCGCAGCAACATGTCCGAGACCATTGAAGCTATTCAGGAGCGGCTCAACCCGCAGAACCTCAAAGAGCAAGCGCGCGAACAGGTGCGGGAGCAATACGAGGAGGTCAAGGCTACAGTTCGGGATGCAACCATCGGAAAGGCTGAATCAATGATACGTAATGCAGGCGACACAGTAAACGAGGCCCGTTATACCGTTATGGACACCATCCGCGAGAATCCCATCCCCGCCGCGCTGGTCGGGATTGGGCTCGGCTGGCTGTTCATGAACCGGAGCACATCATCATCACACCACTCTTCGAGCCGAGAAAGCCGCTCCTACGGCGGCCAATATCGCGGGCAGTATTACAGCGGCCAATCGTACGGAAATCAGGGCTACCGCGGCCAGTATCGTGAGCAGTATTACGAGAATCGGCCCAGCTATGCGACCGGCGCGCGCGTCTACGACGAGCCTGGCATGATGGAACGCGGCCAGCAAGCCGCCACAGGCACAATGCAGCGCGCGCAGGAAAAAGCCAGCGATGTCGCAGGCCGCGTCCAGGACTCAGTCAGCGATGTCACAGGCCGCGTCCAAGATTCGGTCAGCGATCTGGCTGATCGCGGCCAGGATATGGTCGGCAACATGGTGAGCCAGGCGCAGGAGACCGCCGGCAACATCGCCGATCAGGCGCAGTACCAGGCGCAGCGCGTGGAAGATCGTTTCCAGCAGACCCTGAGCGAGAATCCGCTGGCCGTCGGCGCGATCGCGCTGGCCGTTGGTGCCGCCGTTGGGCTGGCCCTGCCGCAAACGCAGCGCGAGAACGAGTTGATGGGCGAGGCACGCGACAACTTACTCGAACAGGCCCAATCCATGGCCCATGATACGGTAGAAAAGGTGCAGCAGGTCGCGGGCGAGGTTGCGGATCAGGCCAAATCGACCGCCAAAGAAGAAGCCAGCAAGCAGGGCTTAACAACTTCATAATCCGCTTCCATAACGCATCTCCATACGAGCATGCAAGCTGGCCGTGTCAGAACGTTGACACGGCCAGCTTGCATGAAACTAACCCAATGCCTTCAGCGCGCGCTCCACACTGTCGGCGGGGCTCACCTGGACTTGCGCATCGGCAATCTTGCCGTCCTCGTCAATCACAAAATGGCTGCGGATGATGCCCATGTACGTCTTGCCATACATCGAACGCTCGCCCCATACGCCATAGGCTTCGGCAACGTGATGATCGGGATCGGCGAGCAGCACGAACGGCAGGTTGAACTTGGTCCTGAACTTCTGATGCGACTGCACATTGTCGGGGCTGATGCCCAGCACCACCGCATTCCGCTCCTCGATCTGCACGTAATTATCGCGAAAACCACACGCCTGCGTCGTACATCCCGGCGTGTCATCCTTCGGGTAGAAATAAACCACCACCCGCCTGCCGCGAAAATCAGACAGCCGCACCGTCTCGCCGCTATCGCTTTGCAGCGCGAAGTCGGGTGCCGGGTCGCCAATGTTGAGCATTGCCTGTGTCATAGGTTTTCCTTTCATCATGAACCGCATGGTTCATTGTACACGAATACGCTCCACACCCTCCTTGTAGCAGTGCGCGTACCACGAGCAGTTTTCAGCTTTCGGTGGTACACTGATGCGCATGAAGCGCGGTAGGACGCCAACCCGAGCGTCCAGCATGAGAACGGAGTGTGCAATGAAAGTCGGTCTGCAACTTCCGTACTTTAACTGGCCGGGCAGCCCCGCGAACATCGGCGCAAAGCTGACCGAGATCGGGCAGCATGCCGACGCGGCTGGCTTCTCCAGCCTGTGGGTGATGGATCACTTTTTCCAGATCGCGGTGGTGGGCAAGCCGGAAGAACCGATGTTGGAAAGCTACAGCGTGCTGAACTTTCTCGCGGGCGTCACCAGCAAGCCGCGCCTCGGCACGCTTGTCACCGGCGTGGTTTACCGCCATCCCGGCATTCTGGTCAAAACCGTCACAACGCTCGATGTGCTGTCAGGCGGGCGGGCATGGCTCGGCATCGGCGCGGCCTGGTACGAACGGGAAGCCAAAGGGCTGGGAGTCACCTATCCGCCAACCAAAGCGCGCTTCGAGCGACTTGAGGAAACGTTGCAGATCGCGCACCAGATGTGGAACGACGACAGCTCGCCTTACAACGGCACGCACTACCAGCTCGCCGAACCCATGAATCACCGCCAGCCGCTCAGCAGGCCGCACCCGCCGATCATGATTGGCGGCATGGGCGAGCAGAAAACGCTGCGGCTGGTCGCTCAATATGCCGACGCATGCAACCTGTTCGCCGGCGCTGGCGACGATGTGATTCGCTCCAGGCTGGATGTGCTGAAGCGCCATTGCGCGACTGTCGGGCGCAACTACGACGACATCGAGCGGACCGCACTGGCGACGATTCACATTGCGCCGGGTGCCATGACCGTGCAGGATGTGATTTCACAGTGCAAGTCACTGGCCGAGCTTGGCATGCAGCACGTCATTTTCAACATGCCAAATGTGCATGACATCACGCCGCTTGAAGCCTTTGGCCGCGAGATTATTCCCGAAGTGGCTGCGCTCTGACGTTGTCATCAGCCGCTGGTATGTGGTTGCAAAGGCTATTGAGAGGACGACCGAGGCAGGAGCATGATCAGGCCATGTGCCAAGTGGCTGAATAGCGTACCGTAGGAGTGTTGGCATGAACAGCATCATGACGAATTATTACCCGACGTTTCGCATGTACCAGGCATTGCGCAGCCAACTTATGGAGTTGCTCGATGACGGAGATCTTTCGTTCACGCCGGGCAACGGTAATCCATCGTTGGGGGCGCTGTGCCGCGAGCTCGGCGAGGTCGAGCAAGCCTACATCGACTCGTTCAAAACCTTCACGCAGGACTTTTCCTACCGCAACTCCGACCCGACGCTGGAACAGCGCGTCGCCCGGCTGTCGGCGTGGTTCGCGGAACTCGACGCCGCGCTGGAGCAGACGGTGGCAGGCTTGTCAGAAGATGACATCGCCGAGCGGGTGATTGATCGCGGGCAGAACTTCAAGCTGCCGCCGATGATTCAGTTGGAGGTCTACAAAGAAGCGCTGCTGATTTTCTACGGCAAAGCGCGCGTGTACGTGAGCGCGCTGGGCAAGCCGCTGCCGGAACAGTGGCAGGAGTGGATTGGGTGAACATGCCTTTAGCACATACAAATCATTGACAAGCGTTGCGCTTCGTCGAACATACGTTGCAGAAAGCGTTCCCCATGCAGTATACTACGTAATGTACTGGGCATACGACAGGGAACATGGCACACCTCGATTACACATCCATCGCTGACACCGATCAATTTGCAGAGCGGCTCAAGAATGTGCCGCTCCAGCCGGGTGTCTACTTATGGAAAGACTCGTCCGGCAAAATTATTTATGTCGGCAAGAGCAAAGCGCTGCGCGACCGCATGCGCTCATATTTCGGCGCGCCGCGCGGGCTGAACTCCAAAACGCGGCGGCTGGTGTCGCAGATTGCGGATTTTGACATCATCCTGACGACATCGGAGCTTGAGGCGCTGCTGCTGGAGATGAATCTGATCAAGCAGCATCGTCCGAAGTACAACATTCTGCTCAAAGATGACAAAAGCTATCCGTATATCAAAGTCACGCTGCAAGAGGCATGGCCGCGTATCTTCACCACGCGCAACAAGCTGGAGGACGGCGCGCGCTATTTCGGGCCGTATGCCAGCGCGGGCGCGGCGCGGCGGCTGCTGAAGCAGCTCAACCGCCTGTTTGCATTCCGTCCGCCGTATGACTGCAAGGACGACAAGTTCAACCGGCACCGCAAGCTGGGCAAGCCGTGCATGTACTACGACATCAAGCGCTGCCTGGGGCCGTGCGTGCCGGGTCTGGTGTCACGCGAAGAGTACCGCGCTACGATTGAGTCGGTGTGCCGCTTTCTGGAAGGCAAAAACGAGCAGATTCTGCGTGATCTGCGCCGCAGCATGACCAAAGCCGCCGAGAGCATGGAGTTCGAGCGGGCGGCTTACCTGCGCGACCGCATCCGCGACGTCGAAAAACTGACCGAGCGACAGCAGGTGTTCCGCACGGTCGACACCGACCAGGACGTGATCGCGTTTGCGCGCGAGGATGGCTCGGCAGTGGTGCAGGTGTTCTACATTCGTGGCGGCAAGCTGATCGGTTCGGAGCCATTCGCCTTGCAGAATACCGAAGACGAGGATGATCAGCAGCTTTTGACCTCGTTCGTCACGCAATTCTACGACAGCGCCGCCGAAGTGCCGCCCAACATCCTGCTGGCCGAGCATGTCGAGGAACCATTGATCATCGAGCAATGGCTGCACCAGAAGGGCGGCCACAAGGTCGAACTCAAGGTGCCACGGCGCGGCGAAAAGCGCGAACTGGTCGAACTCGCGGCTCAGAACGCGCGCCAGAAACTCGACGAACTGCGCTTGCAATGGCTCAACACCGAACAGCGTTCGGTGGCCAGTCTGTCCCAATTACGCGATTTGCTTGATCTGCCGGGGCTGCCCGCGCGGATCGAGTGCTACGATATTTCGAACACGCAAGGCACCAACGCGGTCGGGGCCATGGTCGTGTTCGAGCACGGCCAGCCGAAGAAGAGCCGCTATCGCAAATTCAAGATTCGGACGGTCGAAGGCGCGAACGACGTCGCCTCGATTCAGGAAGTGCTGCGCCGCCGTTTCAAGCGCGCCGCCGAGGCGAACGGCGAGGAACTTGAAGTTGGCGTGCAAGATCCGCGGCTCAACCCCGACGGCGACACGCCGACCGACGACATCGCAGATGATGTCGCGGCGCACGAAAACGGCGATATTCTTGAAGAAGTCGAGCACCGCGCGTCAAAAGTCGAGCAGCAGGACGAAACATGGACTGAACTGCCGGATCTCATTTTAATCGACGGCGGCGCGGGGCAGTTGAATGGCGCGATTCGCGTGCTGCATGAGCTTGGATTCGACTACATTCCCACGGTTGGCGTGGTCAAAGGGCCGAACCGCGACCGCTTCGACCTTTTGCGACCGGGCGCGAGCGAATTGCTCGTGCTGGAGCGCGACAGTGTGGCGCTGCGGCTTGTACGTGAAATTGACGAGGAAACCGACCGCTTCGCCAAAAATTATCACCGCAGCCTGCGCACCAAGTCGGCGCTCACCTCGACGCTCGATGATATTCCCGGCATTGGTCCGAAGCGGCGGCGCGCATTGCTCAAAGCGTTTGGTTCACTCGACGGCATTCGCACGGCCAGCCTTGAAGAGCTTGCGGCAGTGCCTGGCATGAATAAAAAAAGCGCGGAAGAACTCAAAAGCTTGCTGTAATTATTATGCACAACACACCTTCGCCCATAACTGTCGCCAACGTCATGCACAGGCCGGTCATCACCGTGCGACCATCCATGCTTGCCAGCGAGGCGCTCCGCATGATGGAGCGCCTTGGCCTGCGCGATGTCATTGTCGAGCCGGTTCGTCCCAGCCAGCCATATAGCCTGCTCAACGCGCAGGACGTGCAAGCACGGATCAGCCGCCAGGCAGGTTCATCCGAGCCGTTGGTGCGCGATGTCATGACCACGCCATCGCTCTACGTCGCGCCTGAAATGCGGCTCGAAGATTGCACGACGCTGTTACTCTCTGCCAGAGTGCGGCGTACACTGGTGATGAGTGAAGGCAAGCCCGTGGGCATTATCAGCGATAACGATATTTTTCAGGCGATAGAATCGCGCTGAGAAGCGTAAGTAAACCTGCCGGGCTAGCAGCTATATCATTGTCGAGATACTACTCCATTGCTAAACCGACAGGTTTTATCTACGGAACAAAGACCTCCGGCGGCAGCGGCCTGACATCCACAACCGCAACGCGCAACGACAATTCGCCGCGCTCCACTTCACTAACGATGCCCTCCACACGGCGACCGCCATCCTGCCAAAAGACGCTATCACCCTGCTGAATATCGATCATGGCGGGGCGTGTATAGCTCCCGTCGAAATCGATTGAAAAGCCTTCGCGGCTCAGTGTGTCAACCGGCAGCCATGTGTAGCGCCGACCGTAGCCGCGCCGCTCAATAGTGACAGTGAGATATGTTTTTTGCTCATGTGCCATATAATATTAAAAGGGAGAGCGCTGCTCTCCCTTGCCATTCGTTCTGATTGAATACAACAGGCGGACGCGAACAGAGTGCGAGAGCATTAGTGCGTGATCAGGCTCTCATCCTTGTACTTCTCGCCCTCTTCGAGCAGCATGATCGGAATGCCATCTTCGACTGGATAGCGGTAGCCGTTGCGGCGGTTGATCAGCCATTCCTTGCCGTCCGCATCCGTCATCAATTCGACCGGCCCCTTGTCGCCCGGATCGGCAAGAATCGACAGCAACTCGCTGCTGATCGTGCGCCGCTCGCCCGCGCTGCCAAAGCTGCCGCCGGTGCTACTGGTCGAGCCAAGATCAAAGACGTTATCTTCGCGATACTGACGCACGGCGCGAATCACCACAACTACTGCGCCGACGAGCGCCGCAATGCCCAACAAACGTAAAAAGCCTTTCATGGATCCTCCTTCTGACAAAGAGCATTCAACATATCATATCCACACGCTCTGCATACAGCAGAGCAGAAACCTGCCTTTAGCGGCGCGCCTCAACTTCATCGGTCATGCGCCATGGATGTGGTGGCACATCGCGCCCAACCCACACCAACAAGTCCGCTCTGGGCGGCGCGCCAGTATGAGTATACCGCACTTCCAGAAATGGAAATTTGCGCTGCCCGCCGTTAGCGGCAGCAACATCGCGGATCACCATTGTCCATGTGCCAGTATTGTAATACGTTTGCCGCTCGTTTAGTTGCACAACTTGCGCCAAATGTGTGTGTCCGCAGACAAACACCGTATTATGGCTGTGATCCGGACTCGCCGCAATCTGCGCCATGGCGCGCGCGAACGTCCGCTTGAACCCGCGAATCTCGCGCCGAAGCTGGCGCTCGGCCTCTTGGCCTAATTGCTCCAGCGCCGCCTCACTCGACTCTGGCGCGCCCCGCCGGAAGAGCCGCGCGCCGGCTTGCTTTACCTCCTCGACCACGCTACGCAGGCCATACACCTGCGATTGGGACTCATCAGCCGCCTGCATGGCCTGCGCGTTCTGTTCGTCGCCAGCGTTGCCCTCCATGCGCTTGCTCATCTGCAACACGGGATGCCGCAGATTACGCGGGCGCGTGGCGGCCCACAGCGCGCGCAGCAATCCATGCACGAAGTAGCGCCGCGATGGCCGGTGGCGCAGCCGAGGCATCGAAAGCAAGTACCACAAAAAAGCGCGCGTCGGCTTCACATTATCCAGCAGCGGCGCGATGTCAAGTGGATCATCCTCAAGCGGGTTAATGATCTCCTTGACAATCCATGTGCCGCGCACCACCTCGAACGGCTGGCTGATGCCTTCAAAGCGCACAAAGCGATTCCAGGCATCGTATTGATTCCCATGTTCAAGGTAGATGCCATCGCCTTCGTAGCGCAGCCCAAAGCGCACGCGTTTGTCGGAGTCCGCGACGCCGAGCGCCGCCCGCAGAACATGCTTCGCTGCCTGATAATGCAACTCGAAGTCATGGTTGCCAATCAGCAGCGTAAGCTGATTGCCCGGCTGGGCGATAAAGATGCGCAGCGCCTCAACCGCGCGCGCATGCGCCGACAGAATGCGCTGCAATCGGGCAGTAGCGGCCTCTGCTGACCAATTACTGTCGGCGACATCTGGCAGGCGCACCTGCAAAAACTCAAACGTGTCGCCCGCCAGCACCAGCTCGGTTGGCTCATCTGCGCAAACGTATGTTGTGATAAACCCGGCAAAGGTATCATCGGACACAAAATCGTCGAGACGATCGCCGCCACCCCAGTGCAAATCGCTGACAATGATCCGGCGCAGGCCGGGTTCGACCTCGTGCGGCTCAATCGGTGGCGTCGTTTGGTCCGTGGGAGACAATAAAATGCGCCATAGCCGCTTCATCAACCAGCGCGCGGCGAACACAATGCCGAGCGCCAGAAGCCCCCACCGCAGGACGCTTCTCACATATCGCATAGTGGGTAGAACATTGTGCAGGTGCTTGGAAGGCTACTGCCTGCTGATTTCCATGTGTTCTGCTCCCGAACGCGCGGCAGCAATAAACGCAGAGATTTTAGTGCAATCCTTGATTCCATCAGTTTCCACACCACTGCTCACATCGACTGCCCATGGGCGCACCTGCCGGATGGCCGCCGCGACATTCTCCGGCGTCAGACCTCCCGCTAGCATAAGTGGCCGCTGGCGGGCCAACGCCGCCGCGCGATCCCAATCGGCTACCGTTCCGGTGCCACCATAGCTGCCCGGCACATGGGCATCAACCAGCAGCCGAACATGCGGGTAATCGGACTCAAGCCAGTCCTGTTCCTCAGGTGCGCCTTGGAGCCGCACTGCTTTCAGGATTGGCAGGTCATGCGGCAACGCAGCGAGGATGCTGATCGGCTCGTCGCCGCTGAGTTGCACCGCGTCCAGACCGCACTGCTCCACGATGCTGAGCATACGGGCGGGCTGTTCATTAACGAACAGCCCGACACATTGAATGGCTTGCATGTGCTGCGCCGCCCGCACTTCACGAATGATTGCGGCTGCACACTCTGGCGTGAGCTGCCGCCGTGACGGCGCGAACATAAAGCCCAGGATAGCCGCGCCTGCCCCGGCGGCAGCGAGGGCATGCTCAACAGTGCGCAGCCCGCAGATCTTGACGCGCGTCATGCGTTCTGCTCCTCGTCAGCCTTTTTGGGCGTGCGGCGGCGCGTTCGCTTGGGCTTGGCGGGCGGCTCCTCGGCTGCTTCAGTCGAAACCTCGGTCGCCTCAGGCGCGGCCTCAACAGCCGCTGCAGCGGCGGTCATCTCGTCTTGCGCCTTTTTGGGCGTGCGACGGCGCGCGCGCTTGGGCTTGGCGGGCGGCTCTTCAGCCACTGGCTCTGCCGCAACTTCCGGCGCAGTCGTTTCCGGCATGCTCTCCGGGGTAGCGAACTCCAGCGCGCCATCGCCAGCCTGCTCGATGAGCGTTGCCTGTGAAGCGTCCGCTGTCTCATTGTCGGCTGGCTGCGGCTCGCCAGCAGATTCCTCCGGTTCAGTGAACGTCTGCTGATCCGCAAGGTCAGCGCCCGCTTCTTGCGCGGCTTGCTCGACCATGGCCGTTTGATCAGGTGCTTCATTCGGCTGCACTTCGGCATGGTCAGGCGCAGCATGCGCCTCGGCATTGACCTGCTCCGGCTGCATAGCTTCGGCGTTCTCGACTTCGCCCTCTGTCGCCTCCTGGACAGGCGGCGCTAGCCGGTAACTAATGCGCGTGCCTTTGCCAATCCGCTCAAGAATGCCGCTGTTGATCGCCTGCTTGACCAGCGAACGCAGTTCTTCATTGGTGCGGTCGATCTGCTCGCGATTGCGCGCATCCCGCAGGGCATCATGAATCTGCGGAAATGCTACGGGCCGCTCGAAGCGCGCCATGGTCTCGCGGAGCATCTGCCATTCCTGCGGCTCGAACGGGCGAACAGGATGGGCAGGTTGCTCGCCCCCAGGTGTCTCAACTGTTTCCGCGACGGCTTCCTCGACGCCCGCCTGAGCGTCGTTTCCTGCGCGATCGCCCGAAGCAGTTTCCTCAATCGAAGCGATCACTTCATCAGGCGTTTCAGGATGTTCGCTTTCCACGCGCTCCAGCAAGCGCTCAAACACCGCGTCGGCCTGCTCCTCGCTTTCGAAATCGGATTCCAGCACTTCCTCCGGCACGCCGGATTCAGTTTCTGCTTCGGTAAGCGGCTCTTCGGGCGGCGGAAGCTGATCTTCGGCTTCCTCAGCCTCATCTGACGGCGCAAGCTCGCTCAACGATGTAGCCGCTGTCCGCTGCCCGCCACGCGGGCGCCGTCGCCGCCGCCGACCATTTGTGACAGCATTACGGCTTTCGGCATGCACCTCTTCGTCGGCCTCAGGCGCGATTTCAGGTTCAGCAGCTTCTTCTGCCTGCAAATCCTGGGCAAACTGCGACAAGGCGTACGGATCTTCGCCCGGCAGGAAGACCTCGTTGACCGTGCCGCTGGTAAACACCTGCACTTTGCCGCGCCGTTCGCCTTCCAGCACAAAGTCCTTAAACTTCGCGAATGGCCGGCCGGAGGCGTCTTTATAGCGGCTCTCCTTGAACTCACCACCGGTCAATTCTTTCATGAGCAGCTTGAGCGAGCCAAACGAGCACACATAGCCGCGATCGCGCGCCATGTGAATCGCCTGCACCAGCACGTCATAAATATCTGGCGTGGGCTCGCGCTGCGCCTCAGGCTCCGGCGTGGCTTCGCCATTCGTGGACTCGCGGCCCTTTTCCGGCATCTTGGCGCGCGGCTGGTCGGGAAGCAGAGTCGCCGAGGGCTTGCCTACCAGCGATTCGTAGAATAGAAACTCATCGGCGCTCTGCGCGAGGTGCGCCGAAGCCGCGCCGCCAATGCCGATCACGATGACTTCCTTGCCCTGCTGGCGAATGGCATTCACCAGCGGGATAAAGTCGCGATCGCCGGTGGCGAGCACAAATTTGGCGATATTCGGGTTGGCATACAGCGTGCGCATCGCGTCGACACACAGATTCATGTCAACGCTGTTTTTGATAGCGCGCCCGGTGCGACCCTGCTCGCGGTCGTAGTAGTACGTTGGCACGTACATCGGCTCGATGCCATTCGCGTACAGGGCGCTCGTAATGCGCGGGTAGCGGTACCAGTCGGCGTAGGCGCGAGCGATCACGACACGGCCAAGATCCTCGCAGCGGTCCATGATGGATTCAAAATTGGGGTTAGCATCCAGCTTGTCGCGGACACTGACATACACGTTTTCAAAGTCAATGAAAACGGCAACATCTGCACGATTGCTGTCGTTCGACATCGGTTGTTCCATGCGCTCCTTGTTGGTAGCGTGAACTGGAGAATCAAGCGGTGGGGAAGCGCCCTTTACCATCGACAATGCGCAGGCACAGCACCGAGCTGCGTTTAGCGCATGAGTGATAGGAGGTAACAAGCCAGCTACTATGGAGCAAAGCCTGACAAGGCACGCTTGCAGCCATGTCATTCAATGCATGAGCTATCCTGCTCCGAACTATCGAGCCATGATGTGCATGGATGTAAAAGCACAGAGCAGCGACAATCGAAACAACATGCAACCCATGGGCATTGAGACATGCCAACGCGTGAAACTATCAATCCACTTCTGTAAGTACAAAAAGTATCTAAAAATCGCCGCGCGCATATGTTCTGTGCGCCCGGCTCCAAGAACGTATTAACTATAGCACCACAAAGTTAAAATCGCAACATGTCAATTTCATTTGTCATCTCCGCGAAAGATACAACAACAGTCCTTTGGATAGTTTGGCCCATGATCACACGCCCGCCCGCTCCTAAACCACCATGTCGAGCGCGGAAACAGGAGCGGGCGGACGCCAGAAAGAGATCAGCATGATGTGACCTTACAGGCGGCATTACGCCTCTTTCAACAATTCACGGCATGCCGCGATACCCGCCGCGCTTTCCGCCGACGGTTGCAGCGCCTGCGAGCAGGTGAGCGCGTTCCGGGCTTCATCGTAGCGCTTGAGCATGTACAGCGCCTTGCCTTTGTTGAGCAACAGCAGCGACTGCGTTGTTGCATCGATATCGGGCAGTGTCAATGCTTTTTCAAAGCATTCAAGCGCTGGCTCCAGGCGGCCAAGCTCCAGCAGCAGCGTACCCTTGCTGTTCCATGCCGTGGGATCATCACGATCCAGCAGCAGCGCCCGATCGTAGGCTGTGATCGCATCGTCATAGCGCACGAGATCGGTGAGCGCCGTTGCGCACAGCAGCCATGTGACGGCGCTTTCGTCGTCAATTTTGAGCGAGCGCTCAAGATGGATGAGCGCGTCGGCGGGCTGCTCCAGCCGCAACAGCAGGTGGCCGCGATCGCGCAACGCCCGGGCTTCGCGTTCGAGCTCGATATGTTCGCCAAGTCCTTCAGCGCGCTCCTGATCGACGATGGCGCGCAATTGCGCGCTGAGACGCGCGTCGCTTTCATGCAAACGGAGCGCGTCTTCCGAGTTGGCGGGAAAGAGATCAAGCTGCTGCAAGCGCTCGTTGACCAGCAGGCCAACACGCAGCGCGTCGTAGCTGCCAATATTTTCCGCCAGATCGCCTACCCAAAGCACAAAACGCAGCATCGCCGCGCATGCGAGAGCTTCTTCGTGTGGCGCGAGATTGCGCGCACGCTCGTAGGCCGTGAGCGCTTTCACGGCGTAGGCGCTGCTCAATGCGCCGGCGTCGAACGTGAGTTGGGCGCAGCGATCGGCAATGGCAAAATAATCATCGGCCTGCGGTTGGTTGCGACGCAGCGCGACCTGCCCCATGGAGCGCACCTGCGGATCAGGGTCGTTGGCGAACGCTGCGTAGGCTCCGCTCAAGCCACGGAATGCGGCCTGAATTTGCGACCAGAAGCCGCCCTGCCCCTCGTCATCAAGAGCGGCAACGGTACGTCCGGTTTGCGGAGGTTTGGAAATGGACAAGCGCTCTAGCATAGTTCATTCCTCATTGTTCTGCGATGCGGCGATGATTCATACGCGTTACCATAGCACAGACAGCGCTTCAATTTCAATGCTTCAGGATGACAATTTCGCAACAAACTCAGATACTCCTGTCATTCCGAACGGAGCGATTGCCCGCTGCGCTCGAAATGACAAGATGCCGGAGATCGAGTTGAATTGGCTTTAAGCGAACGAGCGAGGTAAACCGGCACGAATCGCAATCGGCAGCGTCACAGTCTCGTCGAGCAGCGCGCGCTGATCGCTCGTCAGGGCGTCCCAGGCGCTATCGAGATGAATCATGCCGTCTTTGACCAGCACAATGCGCTGAAGCGCCTCGTAGCAGAAGTCCAGATCATGGCTGACGACGACGACACTCTTGCCCTGGGCCGCCAGATCATGAATAAGGGCGGTGAGGCGCGCGACAGCGGCGGTATCGAGGCCGGCCGTCGGCTCATCGAGGACCAGCACCTCCGTATCCATCGCCAGGACGGCTGCGATCGCGACGAGCCGCCGCAGCGGCAGCGGCAGATCGTAGGGATGCGTATCGGCGACATCGCGCAGGCCGAGCGCGTCGAGCGAATGATCGACCAGTGACTCGATTTGCGCGGCGGAGTAGCCAAGGTTGCGCGGGCCGAAGCGCAATTCATCGCGCACCGTGCGGGCGAACAGTTGATTGCGGATGTTTTGGAACACAATGCCAACATGGCGGGCGCAGCGGGCGACGGTGGCAGTGCGCGTGTCCAGATCGGCAACACGGACCTGTCCGGCGGAAGGTTTGAGCAAGCCGTTGAGATGGCGAACCAGGGTGGATTTGCCCGCGCCATTCGGCCCGACAAGCGCGACCCGCTCCCCGGCCTCAATCGCAAGTGACACGCCGCGCAGCGCCTCTACGCCGCCGGGGTATGCAAAGCGCACATGCTCTACATGGACGATTGCTTCGTGAGCGGGCAAGCGGGTGAGCGGGTGAGCGGGTAAGGGATGTACATCCCGATCTTCGATCTGCCCAACGTCCGTCCTTCGTCGTTCGTCCTTCGTCGCCGAAAGCCCTTCCAGCAATCCTTTAGTCGTGACTGGCAGCGGTCGTTCACGGGGCCACAGCCCCGCATCACGCGCATGAAGGGCCAGCAGTGTCGGGCGCGGCCAGCCAATGCCGAGGTCGAGCAGCCGCGTGTCGGTGAAGACATCCTGTGGCGCACCTTCCGTGACGATCCGGCCTTCATGCAGCACAGCAATGCGCTCGGCCAGTTCCGCCGCCCATTCCAGCCGCTGCTCGGCAAACAGAATCGTTGTACCATTGTGGGTCAATTCGCGCAGCAAATCGGCTAACTGCTCGGTGGTGTGCGGGTCGAGTTGCGCGGTTGGCTCGTCCAGCACCAGCACTGGCGGGCGCATCGCCAGCGTCGCGGCAATCACCAGGCGTTGCTGCTGCCCGCCCGACAGCGCGTAGGGCGAACGGTCGCGCAGGTCTTGCAGGTGCGTAACCTGAAGCGCCCACTCCACCCGTTCGATCATCTCAGCGCGCGGCACGCCAAGATTTTCCAGCCCGAACGCCACTTCCTCAAAAACGGTGAAGCGCGCGCCGGAAATCTGGCTGAAGGCGTCGCTGCTCACCAGCCCGACATGCCGCACAAGGTCGGCCACCTGCTGCTCGACGACATTCTGCCCATCGACGATTGCGACGCCGCTGAAGTCGCCCTGATAAAAATTGGGTACGAATCCGGCGCACAACGCGCAAAGCGTGGTTTTACCCGCGCCCGCCGCACCGACCACGCCAATAATCTGGCCCTGCGGCACATCAAGCGACAGGTTGCTCAAAGCGGGACGCGCAGCTTCTACATAGGTAAAAGTAATATCACGCAGCGAAATCGCGCTCATAGCAGCCCCCGCAGCACCGTGAAGCGGGCGACAATCAGCGCCACAAGCACGATCATGAGACCAACGCGCGCGACCCGCTGCGCGCCGGAGTCGGCAAGTTCGCGCAGCGTGGTTTTCGGGCCGCTGGCAGTAAACGCGCGCTCCTCAAGCGCCATCGCGCGCTCCTCGACATCGGCCAGCGCGCCGACGATCAGCGGACCAATCAGCGGCACCAGCGAGCGAATCCGGCGCACAAATCCGTCGGTATTGAGGCCACGCGAACGCTGCGCTTCGAGAATAGCGGTTGCGCGGGCGCTCATGTCCGGCACAAGTTGGATAGCCACCAGCAACACATAGCCGACGGCGCGCGGCAGCCCAATCCCTTCGAGCGCCGCCACCAGATCAGCCGGGTGCGTGGTGATCAGCACGAGCAGCACGCCCCATGTCAGCAGCAGCAGGCGCAGCAGCACGCCCAACGCAAACAGGAAACCATCGGCCCAGATGGTCAGCCACGGCGTCTCGAACAGCATAGTGGTGCGCGTCGGCGGGAACAGCAGCCCCTGAATTACGAACAGCGACACGAGCAGCGGCAGCAAGATCACCAGCGACATGCGCGCGACCCGCCCAGGCACGCCCGCCACCGCCGCGCTGATTGCCACGCACAGCAACGCCAGTGCCTGAACAGCCAGCACTGGCAGCACAAACGCCACGCCAACAACCAGCAAAAAGCCAGCAAGTTTGGTCAGCGGGTGCAGGCGATGCAGCGGGCTCGTCCCCGCGCTATAGATCGACTGCATACCTCAGACGCGCGTGGAATCGGGCGCATCGCTGCGCTCGCCGCGAACGAACGCGCGCGGCACCGGAAAGCGCAGCAAAATACGGCGCGGCAACGCCTGAATGATCAGCCACACCAGCAGAAACGAGGTCATTTTATCAAACGGGTCGGAGACCGTACCCTGCGCCAGCGTCGATTGAAGGATGCTTGCGCCACTCGCGCGGAACGCCGCCACCAGCAGGTCGGTGCCCGATCCGGTCACGCCACCGAAATAGTAGGCCGCCATGGGTGCGGAAAGAATCGCGGCCACGACGCCGGTCAGCAGCCCGGCCAGCCCGGCGTAGCCCGCCCGCTCCAGCACGAAGTAGCCAAGCGCCGCGCCAATGACAAACGCTATCAAGAAAAGAAGCGGTTGCTGCGATACCAGATCGGCTGCATTCGGCAGCAGCGGGCCATTGTCGCTTGGCGTTGCATTCAGAAACGCCATGACAAACAACGTCAACGCGCATGCAAAGATGCCAACCACAATTGCCGACAGCCAGCGCGGCGAAACGCGATAGAAGACGCCTGCCCGACCGGCGAAGCCAGCCAGCAGACCGATTACGCCCGCCACATAGAAAAACCAGATCGACACCGGATTACCGAACGGAAACGTCCACAGCACGTTCGAAAGAATGCCGGTCAGCAAGCCCAGCCATGGGCCGAACAACGCGCCAACCAGTACCGTCCCGATGCTGTCGAGATACAACGGCGTTCCTGTCACAATCTGCCCAACCACAATGTTGATGGCAATGGCAACTGGAATCAGCGCCAAAGCCGTGCTGTTAAGCCCACCGCGCCGCGAGGCAACCATGCGTGTCTCCTTGTTCGGCAAAGCCCACTACAGATCCGTAAGCTGTGTCACATTAACACTAAATGCGGATAAGCAATTATAGCATACAGTCTGCGCAGCGACAAACAGGCTCTCAACCGTAACATTTGGAACTGCAGATACACGCCGATGCACGCAGATGGAAAGCACTATCTGTCTGCATCATCGGCGTGTATCTGCGTGCATCAGCGATTCTTTTATCTCAAGCGTGAACAGGTTCTGTGCTGCGCTATGGAACGGCAATCGGCGCAGCACTGCCAAGCCACTCAGCCCGTAGCGCCGCGAAGCGCCCTTCGACAATACTCTGGCGCACCTCGCGCATGAGCTTGAGCAGAAACGCGACGTTATGCAAACTCACCAGGCGAATGCCGAGCAATTCCTGCGCGCGGAACAGGTGGTGAATGTAGGCCCGCGAATAGTGCGTGCAGGTGTAGCAGTCGCACCATGCATCGAGCGGGCCGGGGTCGTTGCGCATGGCGGCGTTGTTGACGTTGATCTTCCAGCGCCGCGTAGCGTCGCGGATGTGCGCCGTGCCATGCCGCCCTAATCGCGTCGGACTCACGCAGTCGAACATGTCGATGCCCAGCGCCACGCCCTCGATCAAATCATCCACATCACCAATGCCCAAAAGATGGCGCGGCAGGCCGTCCGGCATGTGCGGCACGGTCATGCCAACCACTTCGCGAATCTGGGCTTTGTTTGCGCCCAGCGAACCGCCAATGCACAATCCGTCGAACGGCATGGATGAAATGTATTCCGCGCTCTGGCGGCGCAGATCTTCCCACACGCCACCATGCACAATCCCGAACAGCGACTGGTCAGGGTTGGGCGCGACGAATGGCAGCCCGATGCCGCCGAGCGTCTGCTGGTGAAACGCGAGGCAGCGCGCCGCCCAGCGATGGGTGCGCTCCATGGACTGCGCGGTGTAGTCGTAACCGGTATGGAACGGCGGCAGCTCATCAAAGCACAGAATAATGTCCGCGCCGATGCCCTTCTGGATCTCGATGCTGCGCTCGGGCGTGAAGACATGCTGCGAGCCGTCGATGTACGAGCGAAAGATCACCGCTTCTTCGGTGACTTTGACCATGCTCTTCTGCGCCTGCGGATGGGCTGGCCGCCGCCCCTTCACCTCGTCGGCGATGCCGCCGTACACCAGGCTAAACACCTGAAAGCCGCCGCTATCGGTCAGGATCGGGCCGTGCCAGCCGGAGAAGCGGTGCAGCCCGCCTTGCCGCGCGATCAGTTCATGACCGGGCTGAAGGTACAAATGATACGTGTTGCCGAGGATGATCTGCGCGCCCGCGTCGCGCACCTCCTCCGGCGTGAGCGACTTGACCGTGCCGCGCGTGCCAACCGGCATGAAGACCGGCGTTTCAATTTCGCCATGCGCGGTGGTGATTTTGCCAACCCGCGCGCGGGTGTGCGGATCGCGCGCCTGTATTTCGAACTGTAAAGGCATCTATTACCTGACAAGAAGGCAAGAAGGCAAGATGGCAAGGTGACACGGTGCGTCTGCCATTCCTAATTCACCTTGTCACCCCCTCATCCTGTCATCTTGTCATTCTTCTAGTTCCCAGCCCTGCTGTGTTGCCGTTTCGCGCAGCGCCCGCAGCAATGAATTGAGTTGCTTCACCATGAGGCGAATTTTGAACGGCGCGCCCTCGTCGCTCGTGACCCACTTCGTGAGATCGCCTTCCACGTGCGCGCGCGCCAGCCGGTCGGTCTCGTCGATCATCTGGTCAAGCGAGCGGATGCGGAACACGCGCGCCTTGTTCTTGGGCTGGTTCTCAACCGTCTCATCTTCGACGCCGAGGTATCCGCCTTCATCCACAACCTCGTCCTCGTCGTCCCACAGGTCGCTGTCGTCGTCATCGAGGCTCATGCTCTGCGTGCTGGTCTTGCTGAGCGGCCCGCCGCCCGCTGGCACGGCTGGCACGCCCACTTTCTCGCGCTGGAGTTCCACGCCCTGCTGCAAGGCTTCCAGCGCCGCGTCGAGCGTCAGGTTCGGGTTGGCGGCAAAGTAGCTCGACAGACGGCTCAGTTCCGCCGCCGACATGCCTTCATCCACGGCGGCCTGCGCCAGTTCAAGCTGGGTGCGCTGGTTTGGAATGCGCCGCAGGTGCTGGGCCTGCGTCACGCTCAGTTCGCCGTCGCGCAGCATGGCCTGAATTTCTTCGGGCAGCTCCAGCAGCCCGAGGTAGCGGCGGATCGTCCGCGCTGACAGGCCGACTGCCTTGCCGGTCTCCTCGTCAAGATCGCCCTCGGCGCGCTTGCCGGTCGTTTCAGCCATCCGCTCGCGCAGCCGCAGGAAGGCGCGGGCTTTCTCAAGATCGTTCAAATCCTGGCGCTGCATGTTCTCGGTGATCTGTTGCAGCAGCGTGCGCGGGTCGTCTTCGTCCAGCAAAATACATGGCACCTTTTCGAGGCCAAGCTGGAGCGACGCCTCGCGCCGCCGGTTGCCGTACACCACGCGGTAGCGGCCATGGCCCGCTTCTACCACGCCCAGCGGCTGCAACAGCCCCTGCTCGGCAATCGTCGCCGCAAGGCCGTCGATGTCGCCAGGGTTCTCGCGCACGCCCTCAGGATCGGCGTCAATCATGTGTGGATCAAGATACAAAAGTTGCATAGCTCACCTATTTGTAGTCAGCAGTCGCCAGTTTGCAGTCGCCCGTTCGCGCTCCACTGCCGACTGGCGACTGGTTTCTGGAGACTGGTCCTGCTTACTGGCCACTGATTTTAACACAACTGTTCGGTTCGAGAGTATAGCAGAAGAATGGGGGCGAGGCAAGGCGAGCAGGGGAGCGGGCGACAAGGTGACAAGGTGAGCGAGGGAGCGAGGGAGCGAGTCATGCCCGCTCTACGTTCTACCCTCTGCGTTGCAGAAGTTTGTCCTATGCGGCGGCGGCGCGTTCCTGCGGCACAAACGCGGTCAGCACATCCCACAACTGGTCAGCCGAAAAAGGGTAGTGCAGCGCCCCGTCTGCATTAAACATGAACGCCTGCTGGCGCACATTGGTATCGGCTGAAATAAACACAAGCGGCGCGTGGCGAATGGCTTCTTCGATCGACAGGAAAAAGAGCAGATGTATGTTGTCAAGCGCTTGATTCAGTTCGAGCAACATCAGGTCGGGGCAAAAGGATTGCACATCGTTGCGCAATGCTTGATCGAGGCGGGAAGCTGGAAACACGAACCATTCATGGCTACTGTGCTGCAATTCGCTTTGCAGCGTGGCGGCAACGTCGTCGCAATCGGTGAAACAGGCAATGCGGGCCATCATCGTTCCTTTGTGTTCAATGCATCTACTCTGTTTAATGCACTTCGCGCACAAAAAGTTACGATGATCACACCAGTAATTCAAGACTCTGCGGCAAAATATGAGCATGGATAGTACGCGCGTCGGTCGTCACCACCTCGCCGTCGGTCGCAACCGGAATCGGTCCCTCAGCATCCACGGTGACAGCGCGAACCTGCGCGAGCGTGACCTCTTTCAGCCGGGCATGCGTGCCTCGCACTACCTTCGGCAAATGGCGCATGATGCCGAGCAAGCCCATGTGATCCACAATGCACACATCCAGCTTGCCGTCGTCAATCTGCGCGTCGGGCGTGAGCAAAAAGCCGCTGGCCTGAAAGCGACCGTTGGCGACACTGGCAAACAGCAGCCGCCGCCGCACATGCGCGCTGTCATAGCGCACGCTCATGGTAGGGGCCTGATAATTCCGCTGCGCCCGCAGAATGGCGACAAGATACACTGCCAGACCTTTCAGCCGCCGAATCTTCAGCGCCTCGGCGGCGGCCTGCGCGTCCAGCCCCAGCCCAAGTCCGTTGAGAAAAAAGCGCCCTGCGCCGCCCGCCACCTGCACATGGCCGACATCAATCGCCCTGGTGCGGCCATTGGCCAGGCGCTGCACCGCCGCATGCAGGTCTTTGCCGCCCTGCCCGAACGCTGTCCGCGCGAAATCGCTGCCGGTGCCAAGCGGCACAATGCCAAGCGCTGCCGTGCGCTTCTCGGTTCGTTCCGCGCGCTTGATTCCGTTTACAATCTCGTTGATCGTGCCGTCGCCGCCCACCGCCACGACGCGCGTATAACCCTGCGCAATCGCCTGGCATGTGAGTTCAGTCGCGCCGCCGCGCACATGCGTTAGCCGCAGCATATAATCAATGCCAGCGTCATGGAGCGCCTGCTCAAGTTCAGGGCGCTTGCGGCCCGCCGCGCCACGGCCCGCCCATGGGTTGAGAATGACGAACGTTCGGCTCATAACAACGCTGGCTCCAGATGGTAAAATAAAGAATGGAACGGCCCATCTTACGAGGACGAGCGAGGATCGTCAAGCGATGACAAGATGACAAGATGGCAAGATAGCAGCCGTCTGTCGTCTGTCGTCCCTTTACGCTTTACGCTTTACGCTTTACACTATTGCTCATGAATAATCCGCTCTTTTCCGACACAACCATCCGCCTGACGGCCCTGACCCGCGAAGATTTGCCGACCATCGCCCGCTGGTACGAAGATGCCGACATGCAGCGGCTGTTCGATGCGCGCCCGGCAGCGCCACGTAGTATCACTGATTTGGAGCAATGGCTCGATGGGCAGCGTGGCGCGCACAACGGCGTACTGCTCGGCATTCGACGACAAACCGACGACGCGCTGCTCGGCTATGTGGAACTCGACGGCATTCTGTGGGCGCAGCGCGTCGGCGGGCTGGCGATTGTGATTGGCGAGCGTGCCGAGCGTGGCAAGGGCTACGGGCATGCGGCCATGCAGCTTGCACTGCGCTACGCCTTTGATGAACTGAACCTGCACCGCGTGCAACTCACCGTGTTTAGTTACAACACGGCGGCGATCCGGCTGTACGAGCGGCTCGGCTTCCAGCGTGAAGGCGTCTACCGCGAATTTCTGGAGCGCGACGGCCAGCGCCATGATATGTTTCTTTACGGGCTGTTGCGGCGGGAGTGGAAGCGTACAGTCACAGAGCATGTCGAGCGTGCCGATGGATCATGACATGCCATGCGCATAGTCAGGCCACATGGGAAAGACCCAGAAGCGTCTAATCCCTTTCATGATCAAAGCGCGTGCCTCACTCCGCCGTTCGCAACCGCGCGCTGAAAGACAGCCTCATCCAGCGCCAGCCCAAAACCGGGCGCGGACGGCAGCGTCACAAATCCCTCATGCACAGCGTAGCCGGATGTATCAAGTCCCTCGGTCGTCGCCTCG
>DASTWM010000190.1:0-5053 GCA_035765855.1 Roseiflexaceae bacterium | reverse complement strand
GTGCTCATATTCATAACTCATCTTTCAAAATTCATAACTCATGACCATGTCACACACTATCACTCTTGCTGCTCCGCGCCGCCTGCGTGGCGTTATCGACGTGCCGGGCGACAAATCCATCTCGCACCGCGCGGTCATGTTCAACGCTGTGGCAGAAGGCAACGCCCGCATCAGCCATTTCCTCACCGGCGCGGACTGCCTTTCGACGATTGCCTGCATGCGCGCGCTGGGCGTGCAGATCGAGCAGGATGGCGAGAACGTGCGCGTGTACGGCGTGGGGCTGCGCGGCCTTAAAGAGCCGGCCGACGTGCTCGACTGCGGCAACTCTGGCACGACGCTGCGTTTGCTCTCCGGCCTGCTGGCCGGGCAGGCGGGCATGTTCGCGGTGCTGACCGGTGATGCGTCGTTGCGCTCCCGCCCGCAGAAGCGGATCGTCGGGCCGCTGCGGGCGCTCGGCGCGGCGCTCGACGGACGGCAGAACGGCGACCGCGCGCCGCTCGTCGTGCGCGGCGCGGCGCTCAACGGCGGCGCGTATGACCTGCCAATTGCATCGGCGCAGGTCAAGAGCGCCCTGCTGCTGGCCGGGTTGGGCGGCACTGGCCCGCTGACGCTGACTGGTCGCACCGATGGGCGCGACCATACCGAGCGCATGCTCAAGGCCATGGGCATTGACGTGCAAAATGAGCATGGCACGGTCACGCTGCACCCGCCTGCCCATCCGGTGTTCCCTTACCCGCTTTCGTTGCGCGTGCCGGGCGATCCTTCCTCGGCGGCGTTCTGGTGGGTCGCGGCGGCCATTCATCCCGACGCCGAATTGACAACCACCGGCGTGTGTCTCAATCCTTCCCGAACTGGTGCGCTCGATGTACTGCGCGCCATGGGCGCGGACATCACCGTAAGCAACGAGCGCACCGACGGCAGCGAGCCAGTCGGTGATGTGACCGTGCGCTCCTCGAACCTCCATGGCACGACGATCGGCGGCGCGATCATCCCGCGCCTGATCGACGAAGTGCCGGTGCTGGCGGTGGCGGCGGCATGCGCCACCGGCGACACGCTGGTGCGCGATGCGCAGGAGCTACGCGCCAAAGAGACTGACCGGATCGAGACCGTCGCGACGGCCCTCGACGCGGCGGGCGCAACCATTGAGCCAACTGGCGACGGCATGGGCATCACTGGCGGGCAAAGCCTGCGCGGCGCAGCACTGCACAGCCACGACGACCATCGTTTGGCGATGGCATGGGGCGTGCTGAGCCTCGTCGCTTCCGGTGAGACGCGCATCGAGAACGCCGACGCGGTGAATGTGTCCTACCCCGGCTTCTGGGAAACGTTGGCGCAGGTGAGCGAATAAAGTAGATTTGCAGTCGCCTCTTCTTTATTTGTCCATCACATCCTGGATGTTCTTGAGCTTAAGCGAACGCTCCCTGTTTTTCCTCATTTAGTCTCGTTACATCCTGGATTATCAACCAACAGCCCTTCCTTCTCTATACCTTCTCTGTGTAGTTATTTAACATAACCCGCTTATTTTGCCTGAATGACGAAGAGATTCTGCCCTGTTTCTTCATGCGATGAGGAGACATGGTTGTTCGTGCTGTCGTGATTTTCATGTATGTTACCCCTTGACTCTGCCTATTTGTTATGATATATTTGGTCGCGGATATATATGAAAGCAACTATGAAGGACGGATTGTGATTTCTAAGCGGCACATATCGAATCCCTTGGCGCTGGCCGTGCTGGCGCTGCTCGACGAACGGCCCATGCACCCATACGAAATGGGCGTGCTGCTGCGCGAGCGCGGCAAGCAGGAAAGTATCAAGCTGAACTACGGCTCGCTGTACACCGTGATCGAGGCGCTGCAACGCAACCAACTGATCACACCACAGGAAACGCTGCGCGAAGGTCGGCGGCCAGAACGGACGGTGTACGCCTTAACCGAGGCGGGCCGCGCTGAACTCTTCGACTGGCTGCGCGCGCTCCTGCGCGAACCAGCAAAGGAATACACGCAGTTCGCGGCTGGTCTCTCCTTCGTAGCGCTCCTGCCGCCGTCGGAGGTCGTCGCGCTGCTTGAGGATCGGGCAGTGTATGTGGCCCAGGAGATCGAAAGCATGCGCGATCGCATGGACGCCGCTTTACATGAAGGATTAGCGCGGCTGTTCCTGATTGAAATCGAGCATGAAGTCGTGCTGCGTGAGGCCGAGCTGCGCTGGGTGCGGGAAATCAGAGATGCAATAGCCAATGGCACGCTCTCAGGCATGCAGGAATGGCTGGCGTTTCATGCTGAACATACAGCCGGAAAGGAGGACGACGAAACGACGAATGAGCAATAACGCCCGTCGAGGTGCTGCAACACCCCGACGAGCATGTGTCCCTTCATGCAGTCCCGCGAAGCGAAACCAGGCATCCAGGGTAGGCACGCCTTTAGGATACCACGGTTGGTCAAGCTCCGCAGGATCGCATTGCCCGCTCGATGGACATATTTTGCGTACACAACATAAGGAGCTTGAATCATGGCAACTAACCCTCTGCATGTACTGATTATCGGCGCGGGCACCGGCGGCCTGTGCCTTGCCCAAGGACTGAAGCGGGCCGGCATCAGCGTCGCCGTGTACGAACGCGACCGCACGCGCACCGATGGCCTTCAGGGCTACCGTGTCGGCATCGACCCCGATGGCAGCCGCGCGCTGCATGCATGCCTGCCGTCCGACCTGTTCGACACATTCGTTGCGACCTGCGCCCGCCCGCCAGCATATTTCAACATGCTCACCGAACAATTCAAAGAGGTGCTATCACTTGATGTGCGCACCGGCGATGATCCGCTCACGAATGAAAAATCAGTGAGCCGCATGACGCTGCGCCAGGTGTTGCTCACTGGCCTTGAAGACATCGTTCATTTCGACAAAACGTTCGCGCGCTACGAACAATCGCCGGATGGAACGGTCACGGCCTTTTTTGAGGATGGTACAAGCGCGACCGGCGATCTTCTGGTCGCTGCTGATGGTTCGAGCTCGCGCGTGCGGCGGCAATATCTGCCGCATGCCCGGCTGGAGGACTCCGGTATTCTTGCGATCGCCGGCAAGCTGCCGCTCACGCCCGAGACGAAGGCGCTGCTGCCGCCGAAGGTGTTCAACGGCATTTCCATGGTGTTCGCGCCAAAGGGATACAGTTGTATCATTCACGTCATGGAGTTCAAGTGGGACCGCAACGGCGTCAAGCAAGGCATCGGCGGCAACGATGCCGATCTGCTGGTCCGCTGGCCGGGCTTGCTGTACGACAACACGCGGGATTATATCAATTGGGGCTTCAGCGCCGCCCGCCAGCGCTTCCCGGTTGATCCGATGCCCTTGCGTGGGGCAGCATTGATCGATCTTACGCTCAGCATGACCCAAGGATGGCATCCCAACCTGCACGAGCTGTTCAGCCTGGCCGATCCTTCGACGTGCTTTCCGATCAATATCCGCACATCGGTGCCGATTGCGCCATGGCCGACCAGCAACGTCACGCTGCTCGGTGATGCTATCCACACCATGACGCCCGGGCGTGGCGTGGGTGCGAACACCGCGCTCCGTGACGCGGCCTTGCTGTGCCGCAACCTTGGCGCAGTTCGCGACGGAGCAAAACCGCTCAACCAGGCTGTGCAGGAATACGAGGCCGAGATGCAGCGCTATGGCTTTGACGCGGTGCTCAAATCTCGTGAGCAGATGGATGGCAACGGTCCGATGCACAAACCGGTGATTGGCCGGGTTGTGCTCGCTGGTATGCGCACCAGCATGCGCTTCGTGAACGCCGTGCCGCCACTGCGCCGCCGCATGGCCGAGGCGACGCTGCGTTACCGTGACACTGAGCGCGAGTAATCCTGGAGTGTCAATGTAATCGCTGCGTGTATTGTTTCATATGCCCTCACCCTGGCCCCTCTCCCAATGGGAGAGGGGTACATGTTTTTCCTCAGCATCGTTGCTTAGCTATCGGCCAGCGGGACGCCGCCATGCTGCCATTGCATCTCGCGGTCGTTCTGGAAGCGCTCCATCGCGCCTTCTGGCGGCTGCGGCCATGGCTGAAACTGGAGGATACGCTCGCAGAATGTCGTCGCCACGGCAATATCTGGCTGCTGGAGCAACTGCCGGGCGATGGGGATGATGTCATGCGGCTTTTCCGGCGCGCGCTCGAACTCCTGCATGAACCATTTGCGATTGGGGTACAGCATGCGGTTGTGCGCCAGAATCAATCGCCCGCCAAACAACACCAGTTCAACCGCTGTCTGCGCTAACAGATACGGGTTCTGGCTGTACTCGCCTAATACGAGATACGAAAGATGCACCGGCAACTGGCTAGCGAAGCTGATCATCTTTTCGGTGCGCTCATGCTCGGGATAGCGGGGAATGGCAGCGAGTAACTGGTCAAGATCGGGGACGCGCGCGAAGGCGGGAGTCGCATGCACAAAGGCAAAGCGCACCGGCTCCGGCCCGCGCGCGGCGGCATCCTGAAGATAGCCGAGGTTGACCACGCGCCCGCCCGCATGCCCGTGAGGATAATCGCACAGGTCATCCGCGTTCACGCTGAGTTGGTGGGCCGCGCGGCGCGCTTCATAAGCGTCGTCAGTTACGACCAGGTGACAATCGACATCTGAATCTGCGCGCGCATCACCCCGCGCCACCGAGCCGATGATGATCAACGCCAGCACTGCTGGATCATCCTGGAAGCGCTCGGTCATGCGTCGAATAACACGTTCGTGGTGGCCGTACATATGCTTATCCTTCTCTATAAGAAACGTACGTATTGGGCGTGTAAGCGGCAAATCAGCTTCTTCTAATTTGACATGCAAAACACACCCTGCTATACTCGGCATACCGCGCAACGTTGCCTGTATACACCATGGCTCCCTCATGTCGAGGGGGGCTTTTGTATATTGTAAGCTCTGCAGCAGGAAGCGGCAAATACATTAACAGAGGTACAACAGGCGTGGACATCCTCAATGCATTAAAGGCCAAAATAGCCTTCGTTTTTCCCGGCCAGGGCTCACAGTACGTCGGCATGGGCAAGCAGCTCTATGACACTTCC
>DASTWM010000189.1:0-3193 GCA_035765855.1 Roseiflexaceae bacterium | reverse complement strand
TACGTCAAGGGTGAGCCGTCGGTGATACTGCGGCGCGACGAAGCATACATCGGCGTGCTGATTGATGATCTGGTGACGAAGGAAATCCACGAGCCGTACCGCATGTTCACCTCGCGGGCCGAGCACCGGCTGCTGCTGCGCTCGGACAACGCCGACCTGCGGCTGACACCGCTGGCGGGCGAGCTTGGGCTGGTGGATCGCGCGCGCATGGCGGCGGTCGAACGCAAGCGCGACGAGTCCGAGGCGCTGCTGCGCGAGTTGCGCGGGCGCATGGTCTATCCAACGGCGGCGACCAACGCCCGGCTGGCGGAAGTGGGCATTGGGCCGCTCAGCGACAAGGTGACAGCCGAGGATGTATTGCGCCGACCCGATGTCAGCTACGCAAACGTTCAAGCTGCGCTCGATCTGCCTGACGCGCCGGATTATGTTGTGGAGCAGGTCGAGATCACGGCCAAATACAGCGCCTACCTCGTCAAGCAGCAGCGCGAGGTCGAGAAACTGCGCCGCATGGAAAGCCGCCGCCTGCCCGCCGACCTCGATTACGCTGCGGTACACGGGCTGCGCAATGAGGCGCGCCAGGTCTTGCTGCGCTTCCGCCCGGCGACGCTGGGGCAGGCCGCCCGGCTGTCGGGTATCAATCCAGCGGATGTGGCCGTGCTGCTTGTCGCACTGGAGCGGGGACGTTCTGACCGCGATGCGGTGCCCGCTTCTGCGGACTAAAACCTATTCTATAATCCGTCGAACGACCGACTTGACGCAGATACGTGTGCATGGTACGCTCGAATCCTGTTGTTCATTGTTCATGAAAGGAGGCGCAACCATGACGTGCATTCGCCGCAATATGTTTGAGTCGGTCATTGCTACTCGGGGTGGCATGGCCTGCTCGCTTGTGGAGTGCGCTTTCTAACCAAAAGAGTGCCTTCAGGTCGTATGAACGGCTGATGATCGCTATGTGGGCCATGGTGCAGTCGGTGTTGTGCCAACTGTGTAGTGTGCCTGCATGCCAATGAAGTGGCGTATTGACGCTGCTCGTTCATAGATCGCAAGGATACATTTTCGGCCACGGGTGTACGCTACGCCTGTGGCCGTTTGATTGATACAACAGCATGATCGCGGCTGCGGGATTACTTCACCCGTGGCCGCTTTGTTTTATGCGGCTGTGGGGAACACCATGGCCGCTTTTTGGCGTTTGGTGACCTCACACAATTTGTCATTACCCGGCCAACCAATCTATCTGAGGAGATACTGCGTGAACGCGCGAAGCAAGAAATTCTTGTCGTACTACAAACCCTATCGAGGATTATTGTTCGCGGACATGGTGTGTGCATGCATCGTGTCGGCGGTGACGCTGGCGCTGCCGTTAGCCATGAATTCGATCATCAAAATGGTCATGGCAGGCAACATTCCCAATGTACTTGACCAGATCTATACGATGGGCGCGGTGATGCTGGGACTGATCGCCGTGCATGCGGTGTGTAACACGTTTGTTGACTATCAGGGGCATATGATGGGGTCGCTGATGGAGAGCGACATGCGCCATGAATTATTCGAACATTATCAAAAACTCTCGTTCCGTTTCTATGATGAACACAAAACCGGCCAGTTGATGACGCGACTCACCCATGATCTGCTATCACTTTCCGAACTCTATCATCATGGGCCTGAAGACATGCTCATTGCATTATTGAAGTCTGTCGGCGTGTTCATTATTTTGTTCACCATTAATGTTGAGCTTACCCTGATCCTCTTGCTCTTCATGCCGGTCATGGGCCTGTATGCCCTGTATTTCAATCGGAAAATGAATGTTGCATTACTCAGAAGCAAGGAGCGCATTGGCGACATCAATGCCCAAGTCGAGGACACGCTCGCAGGAATCAGGGTGGTCAAGTCGTTTACCAACGAAGAAGTTGAAACGACGAAGTTTGCATACGAGAACAATCGTTTTGTTGACAGCAGAAGGGAAGGGTATAGGAGTGAAGCGTACTTCTACGAAGGCATGAATGTGTTCGCGCAACTGATGACCATTGCGGTGATCATCTTTGGTAGCATTGGTATCATGCGCGCGTCTCTGGATATAGCCGATGTATTGACCTATGTGTTCTATGTTGGCATTCTCGTGGAGCCAATTCAGCGGTTCGTGAATTTTGCCCGGCTGTATCAGGAAGGAGTCACTGGCTTCAACCGCTTTATGGACATGCTGGAGATCGCGCCAGAAAGCCAGGACGCAGCCGATGCGATTGAACTAGCGGATGTACAGGGACATGTCCAATTCAACAACGTCAGCTTCAGGTATAAAGAGGATCATGGGTATGTCTTGAAGAACATCTCGCTGGATATTCAGGTCGGAGAATATGTTGCGCTGGTGGGGTCTTCAGGCGTAGGAAAAACGACCCTGTGTTCGTTGCTTCCGCGCTTTTATGAAGTAAACGAAGGCGAAATACTGATCGACGGAATAAACATCAAGGATGTGAACGTGCGCTCATTACGCCGGAACATCGGTATCGTCCAGCAAGATGTGTATTTGTTCGCCGGAACTATTGCAGACAATATCCGCTACGGGAAGCCGGACGCGAGCGATGCAGACATCATTGCGGCTGCCAGGCAGGCCCAGGCCCATGCGTTTATCATGGCGTTACCGGAAGGATATGCGACGGACATTGGTCAACGGGGTGTGAAATTATCGGGCGGCCAGAAGCAACGCTTGAGCATTGCGCGCGTGTTCCTGAAAAATCCGCCGATCATTATCTTTGATGAGGCGACCAGCGCGCTGGATAATGCGAGCGAAAAGGCGGTTCAAGCTTCACTGGAGGTGCTAACCGCCAACCGCACCACGCTTGTCATCGCCCATCGCTTGTCCACTGTTAGACATGCTCAACGGATTGTGGTCTTAACGGAGCAAGGGATCGCCGAGCAAGGAACGCACGAGTCGCTGATTGCGTTAGATGGAATCTACGCGCAGTTCTATAGCTTGCAATTGACTATATAGGAACGCTAAATAGAACCACAAAATTGCTCCGAAATACCCTCATCCTGCTGCTGGCGCAGCTTCCCTTCCCCACCGCCATACCGGCCTCGATATGGCGGGGAGAGGGACCGAGGGTGAGGGCCAAAGACCATTCTGAAGAACAGACATGGTTTTATTTAAAGGAGATTATCGTTCTTCAGCAATATCAAATTCGTACATGACGACGTC
>DASTWM010000188.1:0-3156 GCA_035765855.1 Roseiflexaceae bacterium | reverse complement strand
CCGACGGTCTGTACACCGCGCCGACCGACGAGGCGTTGCGCTACGACCTTGAGATGACCAAACGGCTCGGCTTCAACATGACCCGCAAGCATGTAAAAGTGGAACCCGCGCGCTGGTATTACTGGACCGACCGCATGGGATTGCTGGTCTGGCAGGACATGCCGAACGGCGACAAGCACGCGGGCAAAGGCAACGGCGAAATCACGCGTACGCCGGAATCCACCGCGCAGTACGAAGCCGAACTCCAGCGGATGATCGAGCAGCTTCGCAACCATCCCAGCATTGTCGTCTGGGTGCCATTCAACGAGGGCTGGGGGCAATTCGAGACAGCCCGCATTGCCGCATGGGTGAAGCAGGCCGATCCGGCGCGGCTGGTCGACTCAGCGAGCGGCTGGAACGATGTTGGCGTGGGCGACATGCACGACATCCATGTGTACCCCGGACCGGAAAGCCCCGCGCCAGAGCCGACGCGCGCGGCAGTATTGGGCGAATTTGGCGGGCTGGGGCTGCCGCTGGCCGGGCATACATGGCAGGACGAAAGCAACTGGGGCTACCGCAGCTACACGAGCCGCGAGGAACTGGCCGATGCCTATCGCGCATTGATCGACCAACTCGTGTTGCTCGTGCGTGAGCGCGGCCTTTCGGCGGCGGTGTACACGCAAACGACGGACGTTGAAATCGAGGTGAACGGCCTGATGACCTACGACCGCAGGGTGCTCAAAATTGACGAAGACGTTTTGAACGACATGCATCAGGCGCTGTATCAGGCGTGATCATGCGCGCACAAAAAGCGTGCGGAGGTGCTTGCAAGCACCTCCGCACGCTTTTGAGTCGTAAAGGCAAGCCGTCTACTCGCTTTTTCGGTTCACGCCGGAATTGTGTTCAAGCATCGTTCCGCGCGGAACGTTCGCGATCTCCACCTCACCCTCGTCCCACGCTTCCTCAGCATGATCGGCGGATGGCTCGTCGGCGGGCTGGCTGACGCGCTGCGCCCGGCGCTCGAATTCGCGGTTGACGGCGGCGACGAAACGCTGGAAAACATTCGGCATGGCTTAAGACGCTCTTTCTGAACAATGTTTTACGTGTCCGCATTATATCAGGAACCACGGCCACATTATTCATGCTTGCGCATCAGCCCTTCCTGCCCGGACATCTCCAGCACCTGCTGCCCGTCGTGCTCCACCCACACACCGCACGCGCCGCCGCCATTGCTCACATCAAGCTCAAGCGGCGTCCCGTCCATGCGCAGTGCCGGATGGTAAAACTGTGCGACCTGATTGGCGTCACCCTCGATGTAGTGGCCGATCAGCGCGCGGCGAAATCGGTCAGCAGAAGTGTTCGGAAAACTGCCGTGGACGAGCGCGCCATTGAAAAAGAGCACATCGCCCGCTTGCATGCGCACCGGGTGAATCTCCTGCCCTTCGGGGATTGGCACGGTCACATCGGTGAAACTCACCTGCGTGTCGGCCTTTTCGGTACACAGAATCGGCCAGGTGTGGCTGCCCGGCACGACCTGCATGCAGCCGTTCTCCTCGTCGCACGGGTCGAGCGCCATCCAGGCCGCCATGCAGGTGCCCGGTTGCGCGCGCAAATAGAAATTATCCTGATGAAGCGCCTGCCCGCGCGCACCGGCTGGCTTGAAATACAGCATGGTTTGGACCGCGTACGGCTCGCGCCCGAGCAACCCGGTCAGGCACTCGTTCAGCCGCTGGTCCAGCACCCACTGCAACGACACGTCATCCCAGCGATGCATGTGAATCATGCGCGGGTAGCGCTTGAGCGGATCGTTGCTCTTGAGATCGACACCACCAAAGTCGCCGGGTCGCGGGTGTTTCCGCAGCGTCATGAAATGCTCGCGGTAACGCTCGACTTCCTCGGGGCTGAACAACCCGCGAACGACGACATAGCCCTGCTCCTGGTATGCTTGCCTGTGTGCCTCAGTTATCATTGCCTGTCTCCCTTGAACATATGCGCCACATGGTTTACTGGTGGCGTGTATACTTATGCAGGCATGGTGCGCTCATTGTGAGCATTTTGCCAGAGACAAACGCCGCATGTTTTAGGACTTTTGCCGCACGCAACCTATGAACACCGCACATCTTGCGCAACCATTTGATCTGACGATCAACACGCCCCCGACCTACTGGTACTGCGAGCCGGGCTGGGAATGGCGCGCGCGCCCGCTCGAAGATTATCTGCTCTGGTATGTGATGGATGGTATCGGGATGATGCGCCTCGGCCAGCAGGCATGGGATCTGCGGGCTGGCTCATGCTTCGTGTTTACGCCCGGCGCGCAGCCGCACGGCACGCAGCATCCCGACCATCGCCTGGTAGTGTTCGGCATGCACTTTACCATCAACCCTGCCGATTCGTTCATTAACGATGTTCGTTCACTCGTGCCACCGCACGGTCATGTCATCCGCGACACCGCCTTCTTCGCGCTGCTGGCCCAGCGTTGCCAGATAAGCTGGCAGAGCGGCGACGCGCTTGGGGCACTGCAAAGCCGCCATTATCTTCAAACCATGCTGTTGCACATGTGGGACGAGGCGCTTCACGGGCCGCCTTCAGCGGTGGACACAGCCCTTCATGAACTCATGCGCGTTATTCAAATGGAGCCGGGACGCAGGTGGAAAGTGGACGAACTGGCGCAACAGGTTCATCTGTCGCGCGCGCAGTTCGAGCGCCGGTTCCGCGCGGTGGCCGGGTGCGCGCCGAACCAGTTTATCATTCGCACGCGCCTGGAACGCGCCCGCCACCTGATCAACGAAACGACCATGCCGCTCGGCCAGATCGCGGCAGTGCTTGGCTACGATGATGTGTCGTTCTTCAGCCGCCAGTACAAGCGCGTCATGGGGCATGCGCCCAGCGCGCAACGGCAGCGTGCTAAGACATAAGGCTCGCAAATATATGACAATTCTACATTCTAATCTTTTTTATTTTAAGAGAAGTTCGGAGGTACTTTTTAGCTCGTCGTGAGGTTATGCGAGTAGCTTGTTTAGTATGTTTTTCAAAAGACTGAAATGAGCGATTGGCAGCAGAAATATGCCTCCAGCCATGACCCATGTGGTGGTCAACTGTGCGCGCAGTTTGTTTGGAAAGCTTCTCGAAAGAACGAACTGATTCATTGGCGGCAGAAAGGTAAGACCAACTGAGGTC
>DASTWM010000187.1:0-3319 GCA_035765855.1 Roseiflexaceae bacterium | reverse complement strand
ATGCGTAGCCGGTGGCGCGCGTTTCCAGCACCCAGCCCTGCCTGGTTTCATGAATTGGCATGGTCGTGTTCCTTCCTGTCGTGGACTCCGCGTGTCATTCTACCAGACTCGTGCCATATGCAAGTAGGGGCGAAGCATTCGTGGAGAATGCTTCGCCCCTACTGATTGTTCATGAACCCAGCGCTACACAAACGCGCTCTTGCCGGTGATCGCGCGCCCGACGATCAGCGTGTTCATTTCATGCGTGCCTTCGTAGGAATACAGCGCCTCAGCGTCAGCAAAGTAGCGGCCCACCTCGTATTCGAGCAGAATACCATTGCCGCCGAACAGCCCGCGCGCCTGCGCCACCACCTCGCGCATCTTCTCGCCGCAGAACACCTTGGCCAGCGAGGCGCGCTCCTGCGACACCGTGCCGTCGCGGGCTTCAAGCTGCGCCAGCCGCAACAGCATGGTTTGCATGGCCGTCAGGTTGGCGAGCATCTGCACCAGCATGTTCTGCACCAACTGGAAATTGGCGATTGGCTTGCCGAACTGCACGCGGCTGTTCGCGTATTCGAGTGAGCGCTCGTACGCGCCCATGGCCACGCCGGTCATTTTCCAGCCAACTCCGGCCCGCGCGGCGGCGAGTTGGCGGCCCACATTGCGGAACGATTGCACGCCCGGCAGCCGGTCAGCCTCGGCCACATGGACATCCGTCAGCGTGATTAGCACGTTTTCGACCGACCGCAGCGCCATCTTGCCCTGCAATTTCTCGACGGTGTAGCCCGGCGTACCTTTCTCGACAATGAATCCCTTGACCTGGTTATCGGCCATGTCGCGCGCCCAGATGATATTGACATCGGCAAAGGTGGCGTTGCCGCTCCACTTCTTCTGCCCGTTGATGATCCATGTGTCGCCCTCACGCCGCGCCGTGGTCGTCAGACCGGCGGCGGTCGCCGAGCCGACCTCTGGCTCGGTCAGCGCCCAGGAGCCCATCTTCTCAAAGCGCTTCATGGGCGGCAGCCCGCGCGCCTTTTGCTCCTCCGAGCCGAATGCCACAATCGAACCCATGCACAGCCCCCAGTGGACGCCGAAGAAGGTTGAGATCGCCGCGTCCACGCGCGCCATTTCCATGAGCGCCGCGCCGAACAGCAGCGGGTTGGGCGTGGGAAAGCGAAATTCGTCCAGGCCAAGCGTTTCGCCAATCAGTTTGGCAAAGCCGGGCAGAATCGCCTTCGGGAACTCGCCGCGCTCCCAGTACTCGGCTGAAATCGGGCGCACTTCGGTTTCCATGAACGCCCGGATCAGTCGCAGTTGCCGCTGCTCGTCCTCGGTCAGCGTTTCGGCAATGTCATAAAAATCGCCGTTGATCGGCGGCGCGGGCTTGTTGTCGGGCGTACCCATGCGCTGGAGCATGCGCGCCACATCGCGTGGGTCCATCGCGCCCAGCGCCTCAACCAATTGCGGTAAATCGACGTGGCGCGACAAGCGGGCAATCGCCTTCATGTCGAGCTTCTGCATGAGGCCGACCATATCGGCCATAGATGGCGTGTCAGTTGTCATAGGAGTGTCCTTTCGTGACGTGCGCGCCGGTGGCGCTTGTTTGTATAACCATACGATACGATTTTCTTGTCAAATCCCTCACCCTCAATCCCGCTCTCACTGGGAGCGGGAAGCGACGGCAGCCGCAGGGTGAGGGATTCCGAAAAAGTTTCGTTGCTCCATTTAACGCAGCCGCGCGAGTTGGCGCAGCAACTTGAGCCAGCCGGTCAGCAGCCGCGCGAACCACGCCATGGGCAGCATGCGCGGCGGCGCAATCGGCGTGACGCGCTGCACGGCCACCGTCTGCGACTCGGTGAAGCGCAGTAAACCTTCGCGCCCGTGCCGCCGTCCAATGCCCGACTCCTTGAAGCCGCCCATCGGCGCGTCCACCGAACCCCATGCCGCCGCGTAGGCCTCGTTGATGTTGACCGTGCCAGCCTGAAGGCGCTGCGCCACCGCCCGGCCACGCGCATGATCGCGGGTGTAGACGCTGGCGTTCAGGCCGTAGCGGCTCGCGTTGGCCGCGCTGATCGCGTCCTCATCCGACTCGGCGCGGTACAGCGCCACGACCGGGCCGAACGTCTCCTCCGCGAACAGCAGCATGGACTCATTCACGTTTTCCAGCACGGTCGGCTCGTAGAAGAACGGGCCAAGGTCGGGCCGGTGTCGCCCGCCTGCCAGCACCTTCGCGCCCTTTGCTACCGCGTCGTCGACATGCTGTTGCACCGTGGCGAGTTGGCGCGGGCCGGTGAGTGAGGCCATCTCAATCGTGTAATCGAGGCCCGTCCCCATTCGCAGCGCCTTTGTGCGTGTCGCAAGCCGCTCGGCAAAACGCTCATAGAGCGGCGCGGCGACGTAGATGCGCTCGATCGAGATGCATAGCTGCCCGGCGCTGGCGAAGCAGCCGCGCAACGCGCCATCCACCGCCGCGTCGAGATCGGCATCGTCCAATACCAGCATGGGATTTTTGCCGCCCAGCTCAAGCGAGCAGCCGATCAGCCGTTCGGCGGCATGGCGGGCCACGATCCGCCCGGTGGCCGTGCTGCCGGTGAAGGTCACATAGTCCACCGCGTCAATCAGCGCCCCGCCCACCGTTGGGCCGTCGCCGGTCACAATCTGGAACACATCCGGCGGCAGCCCGGCCTCGCGGAACAACTGCGCTACCCACAATGCGGTGAACGGCGTCTGCACGTCCGGTTTGATCACCACCGCGTTGCCAGCCAGCAGCGCCGGAATGGCATCGGTCGCGGCCAGACTGAGCGGGTAATTCCACGGCGTAGTGATGCCAACCACGCCGCGCGGGTGGTGGTATTCCCACGTTGCGGTCAGCAGCGGCAGCGCGCCCGCCCGGCGGCGACTGCGCAGCATCTTTTCGCCATGCACCGCGTAGTAGCGCGCAACAATCGCGGTGTCCAGCACTTCTTCGAGCGCATGGCGGCGGGCCTTGCCAGTTTCCCACTGCATCAGGTCGAGCACGGCGTTCTGGCGTTGTAAAACCAGGTCATGGAAGCGGAGGATGATCTGCGCGCGACTGCGGAACGGCAACGCGGCCCAGGCTGGCTGGGCATGCCGGGCGCGCGCCACAGCGGCCTGCACATCGGCGGGGCTGCATTCTGGCACCGTGCCGATGTGCTCGTCGGTCCACGGCGCGTGAACTGGTCGCTCGACGCCGGTGTCCGCGACGATGTGGTGCTGGAGATCGCGGGCTAGTTTGCGCAAACTGTTCCAGTCAGACGCCACCACAACCACCTTCTTCCAATAATCTTTATTGACCTTCCGGTCAATAGAATCATACCAC
>DASTWM010000186.1:0-6102 GCA_035765855.1 Roseiflexaceae bacterium | reverse complement strand
GAAGCGTGGCAGGCGCGCCCGTTCGCAAGCGTGGCAGCCCTGCACGAAGCCATGCGCGCGGTGATGTACGCCGCGCCGCTTGAACGCAAGCTGGCCCTGATTCGCGCGCACCCCGACCTGGCCGGGAAGGCTGCTATCGCGGGCGAACTTACGCCCGAATCGACCAGGGAGCAATCGTCGGCGGGCCTCGATCGCATGTCACCGGGCGAATTCGCGGCCTTCACGCGCATGAACAGCGCCTACCGCGAGAAATTCAGCTTCCCGTTCATTATCTGCGTGCGCGAGCACACCAAAGACAGCATTCTGGCAAACTTTGCCGAACGGCTTGGACACAGCCGCGACGAGGAAATCAGCACGGCGCTCCATGAGATCGCCAAAATTGCGCGGCTGCGTTTGCAGGATATCGTGGAAGACGACCATTTGGATTGCAATACATAATTGTATGCATGTGTTTCCCTCACCCTCAATCTCTCCCCGCCATACCGAGTCCGGTATGGCGGTGGGGGAAGGGAAGCTGCGGAGCAGCAGGGTGAGGGTGTAGGGAGCATCAGCATGACAAGTAGCACACCCACAACTCCTTCCATTGTCCTGAGCCACGCCAATTATGGCAAGTCGGCGGTGCGGCTGGTCAAGGTCACGCGCGACGGCGACCGGCACGACCTGCGCGACCTCAACGTCGATGTGATGCTCGATGGCGATTTCTCGGCGTCTTACGTGGACGGCGACAACCGCGCCATGCTGGCGACCGACACTATGCGCAACACGATCTACGCGCTGGCAAAAGATGACCCGATAGAAAGCATTGAAGCGTTCGGCATGCGCCTGGCGCAGCACTTTCTGAAAACCGGGCCGACCGTCACCGGTGTGCAGATACGGATTGTCGAGTATCCATGGAACCGGATCGCAGTCAACGGCCAGGAGCATGAACACGCCTTCACGCGCGGCGCGGGCGAGCGCGTCGCCGTGATCTCAGTCGATGCGGCGGGCATGACAGTGCAGGCAGGCATCGACAATTTGCTCATTTTGAAAACGACGAACTCTGGCTGGGAAGATTTTTACCGCGAGCAGTACACCACCCTGCCTGATGCGCGCGACCGCATTCTCGCAACGGTGCTGACGGCGGACTGGACATACACGAGCGCTCATGCCGATTTTGAACGCCTGTGGAGCAGCGTGCGCGACCAGATTCTCGTGACCTTCACCGACCATTACAGCCCGTCGGTGCAAAACACGCTGTTCCGCATGGGCAAAGCGGTACTCGAATCGCACCCGGACGTGCAGAAAATTCATTTCTCGCTGCCGAACAAGCACCACCTGCTGTTCGATCTTGCGCGCTTCGGCATGGAGAACGACAACCAGATTTTTCATGTAACCAACGATCCGTTTGGCCTGATCGAAGGCACGGTGGAGCGCTCGCAATGAGCGGCTACGATCTCATCATTCGGCATGGCGCGCTGGTCACGCCGCATGCCATCAGTAAAGCCGATATAGCTATCGCTGACGGGCGGATCGTTGCTATCGAGCAGGAGATCGGCGGGGCAAGCGCGGCGGAAATAGATGCCAGTGGCATGCATGTATTTCCGGGCGTAATTGACGCGCATGTCCACTGCAACGAGCCGGGCCGCGCCGAATGGGAGGGCTTTGCTACGGCGACGCGGGCGCTGGCGGCGGGCGGCGCGACCAGCTTTTTCGACATGCCGCTCAACGCTCACCCGCCGACGGTCGATGCCGCGAGCTTCGACGCCAAGCTCGACGCGGCGCGGCGCTCGTCGCTGATTGACTTTGCGCTGTGGGGCGGGATTGTGCCGGGCAATTGCGACGAACTCGACGAACTGGCGGCGCGCGGTATCATTGGCTTCAAAGCATTTATGTCAAACAGTGGCATTGATGATTTTCTTGCCGTTGACGACCTGACGCTCTATGAAGGCATGCAGCGCGCGGCGCAGCTTGGCTGCATAGTCGCGCTCCACGCTGAGAACGATCAGATCACCGGCGGGCTGGCGCGGCGGGCGGTGGCGGAAGGGCGCACGAGCGTGCGCGATTATCTGCGTTCGCGGCCAGTGATAGCCGAACTGGAGGCGATTGCGCGCGCGATTCTGTTTGCCGAGGAAACTGGTTGCGCGATTCATATCGTGCATGTCAGCAGCGGGGCAGGCGTTTCGCAGGTCGCGGCGGCCCGGCAGCGCGGCGTGGACGTGACATGCGAAACGTGCGCCCACTATCTCGCCCTGACCGAGGAGGACGTGGAGCAGCTTGGCGCGATTGCGAAATGCGCGCCGCCTGTGCGCTCGCAGGCCGAGCAGGACGCGCTCTGGCAACACATTTTCGACGGCACGCTGCCGATGGTCACGTCCGACCATTCGCCCGCGCCCGCCAGCATGAAGACTGACGCGAACTTTTTCAACGTGTGGGGCGGCATCTCTGGCTGCCAGTCCACACTCAGCGTGCTGCTGACCGACGGCCATGCGCGACGTGGTCTGCCGCTTGAAACCATCGCAGCATTGCTAGCAGAAAACGTGGCGCGCCGTTTCCGGCTGCCTCAGAAGGGGCGCATCGCGATCGGCATGGATGCCGACCTGGCGCTCATTGACATGGCGCAGCAGTTCACACTTGATTCCGGCGACCTGTTCTATCGCCACCAGCACAGCCCATACGTTGGGCGAACGTTCAGCGGGCGTGTGGTGCGCACGCTGCTGCGCGGCACAACCGTGTTTCAGGATGGCAAGATTATGTCAAAGCCAGCCGGACGGCTGCTGCGACCGAAAGCATGATTTATTTACCACGAAGGCACAAAGGACACCAAGCTATATCAGACGCATTTTTACTTCGTGCCTTCGTGTCTTCGTGGTTTATTCAAAAATATGTGGCAAAACTATTTACAACCAACTAATCTTAATGAAGCGCTGCGCCTGCTCGACGAGTACGCCGGGCGGGCGCGGATCGTCGCGGGCGGCACCGATGTGCTGGTCGAACTTCAGCGCGGCGTGCGCCCGACCGAAACGCTGATTGATATTTCCAGGCTCCGCGAACTGAAATACGTGCGCGCCGAAGATAATTCCATGCGCCTCGGCGCGCTGGCGACTCATAATGACGTGATCGCGTCGGAAACATGCCGTCAACATGCGCTGCCACTCGCACAGGCATGCCGGGAGGTTGGCGCGCCGCAGATTCGCACCCGCGCGACCGTAGCGGGCAATCTTGTCACTGCCTCGCCCGCCAACGATACAATCGTGCCGCTCATGGCGCTCGGCGCGGAAGTGGCGCTCGTGAGCGTCAGCGGTGAGCGCGTTGTGCCGCTCGATCAGTTTTACACCGGCTTCCGTCGCACGGCTTTACAACCGAATGAACTGCTGCGCGAGATTCGCTTTCCACCGCTCGGCGCGCGGCAGCGCGGCATGTACATTAAGCTGGGATTGCGGCGGGCGCAGGCGATCTCGGTGATTGATCTCGCGTTTGTGCTGACGTTCGATGGCGATGCGCCCAGCGGCACGATCAGCGCTGCACGCATTACGCTGGGCTGCCTTGCGCCAACGGTCGTCCATGCGCCGACCGTGGAGGCATTTTTGCAAGGGAAACGGCTCACGCCGGAGGTGTGCGCCGAGGCCGGGCGGCTGGCGAACGAGGACGTTGCGCCAATCGACGACGTGCGCGGCACGGCCACGTACCGCCGCGCGACGCTGGCCGCGCTGGTTACGCAAGGACTTCAGCGCATCGCGGCGGGCAACGAAGCCGAGGGCATGCCGGAGCGGGCGGTGCTGCTGGAAACCAACCATGAACCACGAACCACGAACCACGAACCCGCTGATCAACTAAATGGTTCTCGGTTGCCGGTTCTTGGTTCTGAAACCAAAAGTGTTTACACGATCATCAACGGCCAGCCGCGCACGCTGGAAAACGCCAGCGGCAAGTCACTGCTGCATGCCTTGCGTGAGAACGCCGGGCTGACCGGGACGAAAGAGGGCTGCGCGGAGGGCGAGTGCGGAGCATGCACGGTCTGGCTCGACGGACAGGCGGTCATGTCATGCCTCGTGCCGGCCGGGCAGGCGCATGGCGCGGCGATAACGACGATTGAAGGGCTGACCGACGGCGAGCAATTGCACCCGCTTCAGGCGGCGTTTATTCACAATGCGGCGGTGCAGTGTGGCTACTGCATTCCCGGCTTCCTCATGGCGGGCGCGAAGCTGCTGGAGGAGATCAAGCAGCCGACGACCGAGCAAGTACAGATCGCGCTGAGTGGCAATATCTGCCGCTGCACCGGCTACCGCAAAATCCTTGATGCTGTCCTTGAAGCGGGGAACGGAGCCACAGAGCACACAGAGCGCACAGAGAAGGAAAATTAAGCAAGCTGCTCTGTGGCCTCTGTGGCTTTGTGATAAAAGTCTGAGGAATTCGGCTATGACGATGTTGATTGGCGAATCACTTCCGCGGCCTGACGCACTCGGCAAGGTGACCGGCGCGGCGCACTATCCCGGCGATCTGGTGCAGCCGAGCATGCTGCATCTCAAAGTCGTGTTTGCGCATCGCCCGCATGCTCGCATTGTGTCAATTGATACATCTGCCGCTCTCCAACATCCCGGTGTGGTGGCGGTGCTGACGGCTGCCGACGTGCCGTTCAACAGCTACGGCCTGATCGAGAACGATCAGCCGGCGCTGTGCGGCGATGTGGTGCGCTTCGAAGGCGACAAAGTGGCGCTGGTAGTGGCCGAGACGAAAGAAGCCGCCGCTGTTGGGGCGCGGCTGGTTGCCGTCGAGTATGAGGACATGCCCGCCGTGACCGACCCGCGCGCCGCGCTCGCGCCCAATGCGCCGCTGGTGCATGCCGAACGCGGTACGAATACGCTGCTGCATGTGCCAATCCGCAAGGGCGATGTGGCGCGCGGCTTCGCCGAGGCCGACGTCATCGTGGAAGGTGAATTCAGCACGTCATGGCAGGAGCATGCCTTCTTGCAACCGGAAGCCGGAATTGCGTACATGGACGATGAAGGGCGCGTAGTGATTGAGACCGCCGGGCAGTGGCTGCATGAAGACCGCCGCCAAATCGCGCTGATCCTGCAAATCCCCGAGGAACAGGTCGTGGTGCGCTACGCCGCGATTGGCGGGGCGTTCGGCGGGCGCGAAGATTTATCGATTCAGCACCTGCTGGCGCTGGCGGCATGGAAGCTGCGCCGCCCGGTCGCGCTGGTGTGGAGCCGCGAGGAATCGATTATCGGCCACCACAAGCGCCATCCGTTCGTGATTCGCAGCAAATGGGGCGCGAAACACGACGGCACGATCACCGCCGTGGAGGCCGAGGTGATCGCCGATGGCGGCGCATACGCCTCGACCAGCGCCGAGGTGATCAAGATCGCAACGCTGTTCAGCAATGGCTGCTACGAGGTACCGAACATCAAGGCCGACGGCTATGCGGTGTACACGAACAACATTCCGTCAGGCGCGTTTCGCGGCTTCGGCTCGCCGCAGAATCAGTTCGCCGCCGAGATCATGGTGACGCGATTGGCCCACGCGCTCGGCATGGATCCGATCGAGTTGCGGCGGCGCAACATCTACCGCGAAGGCAGCATTGAATCATCGCAGCAGCCGCTGCCGCCCGGCGTAAGCGCGCCGCAGGTGCTGGAACGCTGCGTGCAGGAGATGCAGGAACGATTGCAGATTGCAGATTGCAAATTGCAGACGGGCGATCCGCAATCTACAATCTACAATTTGCAATCTGCAATTAGACGCGGCTGGGGCATGGCATGCGGAATCAAGAACGTCGGCTACTCGTTCGGCTACCCGGAGCAGGCCACTGCGACCGTGGAATTGCACGGCGGCGCGCAGATCGAGCGGGCGGTGGTGCGGGCGGGCATCGCCGAGGTCGGGCAGGGCGCACATCTGGCCATGCGCATGATCGCCGCCGAAGCGCTCGGCCTGCCGCCCGACGCCATCACCATGATCACCGACGATTCCAGCGAGACGCCTAATGCTGGCAGCGTTTCGGCCTCACGCATGACGCTGATGGGCGGACGCGCCATTCATGACGCCGCGCTGGCTGCCAGGCGCGAGTGGGACAACGAGGAGCGCCCGGCCAGGGCGACCGTGCAGTTCCGCCCGTCCGCCACAACC
>DASTWM010000185.1:0-3895 GCA_035765855.1 Roseiflexaceae bacterium | reverse complement strand
CGCGACACCACGAATAACGTGCCGTTCGCCGCACCAATCAGCAACTGTGATCAGCCCATGCCGGCCCTGTTCACCGATCTCGCGCACCAGGCACCGCTCGGCATGGCGCACTATGGCGCGACACAGTTTCCAGCGCTGTACCAGGGTGGCCTGTTCGAGGCCTATCATGGCTCATGGAACACCGACAACGTCGCCAACTACCGCGATTGCAAGGTGCAATTTATTCAAGTGCAGAACAACGCGCCAGTAGCGTCCTCAACGTTCCTGGACGGCTTTCGCGACGCCAATCAGAAGTGCGGCAGCGCATGGGGCCGCCCGGCTGGCGTGGCGGTGGGAACGCACGGTGAGCTATTCGTGTCGGATGACCAGAACGGCAACATTTACCGGGTTGTGTACACGGGCAAGTAGCGCGCACGAGCATGTGAGCCAGAAGCGGCGGCTTTCACAAGCTGCCGCTTCTTGTCTGGAAAAGACACCAACCTGCTACAATAACGGTCCTGTTTTTGCGCAAATCCGTAACTTCCGGGCGTTTATCTTTATAATACCCAGTATTTTCAAATGGAAAGGAAGAAGCTATGTCCCAATCCACCCTCCGACCCGCGCTTCTGTTCGATTCCCGCCGGGTGTTTCGCCTGCTCCTGTGGAGCATCATGCTCGCCAGCCTCATGCTCGCCGCGCTGCCGACGCACGCCGCCGAGCGCGTCGATCAACTGCCGTTCGTCAACAACTACGCCACGGCGCGCTTCAAACTGCTCAGCATGATTGATGTGGGCGGCGATGTATCGCACAGCTACGGCGCGGGCGAAACGGTGCTGCCGGATCGCATCAGTTTCTGGCTTGGCACCAACGGCTCGAATGAATTGGTCTATTACGTGCAGATTGGCGACGCGGTGTACCAGCGCGAGGGCAATGGCGCATGGCAGCGCAGCGACCAGTCGGCGGGCGGCGCGGGCACGCAGCCGATGTCGGCTCAGTTCAATCTCTTGCAGCGCAACGCCAACGCCATTCTGAAAATCGGCAGCGAGCCGGTGAACGGCATGATGACCGATCATTACCAGGTCTGGCTCAGTGGCGAGCGCGCGCTCACCATGGACGCTGGCGCGGCGCGCGGCCTTTCCGCAACCGAGCGCGCTCTGATCAAGCAGGGAACCTACAAGTACGACTTCTGGATCAACCCGCAGGACGGCTTTTTATACCAGCAGAACGTTGAATTCACGCTGCCCGCCAGCGAGCTCAACGGGCGTGCCATCCCGCCGATCCGCTCCAGCACGCTGCTGACCTACTTCGACATCAACGACCCGAACATCAGCGTCAGCGCGCCACAGTAGGCACCTTGGTTGAGTTATAAACCTGTCAGGCATGCTTTGTCTGGCAGGTTTTCTGCTTTTTCTGGCACCTTTCGTGCTGTCTGTTTTACAGTCGAATTGAAAGGAGCCATGCGTATGAACACTGTTGATCTCAAGCCATATCAATGGCACAACCGCTTGCTGCTGATCTTTGCGCCCTCGGCGGCTGATCCGTATTACCAGCAGCAGGAGCAGATGCTTGATGATGCGACAGACGCCCTGCAAGAGCGCGACATGGTGACAGGGGCGTTCTTCGAGGACCCGGAAGGCACGAACCGGATCGGCGCGCAGCATGTTTCGCCCGAAGCGGCGGCGGCGCTGCGGAAGCAACTCAACGCGCTGCAAGGTCACTTCCGCGCCTTCCTCGTCGGCAAGGATGGCGGCGTCAAGCAGCAGTACGATCAGCCGGTCAACCCGCAAGACGTGTTTGCGACCATCGACAGCATGCCGATGCGCCAGCAGGAGATGCGCGAGGAGGGGCAATAACATTCAGCATGGCAGGAGTTACACCGTCCCTGATGAACAGCATGTCATGCTGAACGAAGTGAAGCATCTCGCAGCACAACCATGCACTCTTCAATGAGATGTTTCGCTTCGCTCAACATGACAATGTTGATGGAACCAGACTACAACGCCCACTCCATTGGCGCGGGTGGCGTGAAGGACGAATGCACTGCCGCCGGAGTATGGTTCTGCAACGAGGTGGTGACGGCCGTTAAAATCTCAACGATATGCGCGGCTTGCGCGCCGGTCGCGCGGTGCGGGCGGTCGTGCAAAATCGCGTCCGCGAACTCCGCAACGCCGCGCCCCCACTCGATTCGCTCTGGCGGCTGGCGTACATACGGCACCGTCTCGTACTCCTTCCGCAACTCGGAAAACTCGACTGCTGCATTGAAATCCTGGTACGACGACAGGAACAGCGAACCTTGATCGCCATGCAGTTCAATACCGGCCTGCTTCGTGTTTTGCTTCTGCACATAGAAGTTCGCCGTCAGTCGCACCAGCGTGCCGTTCTCCAATTCCACCATGGTGACGAGGAAATCCGGCGTGTCGATATGGAACGGCGTGCCGTTGAGCGTGACGCGGTCGGGGTAAACCACCCGGCCATATGCAGACACCAGCCGCGCCGGGCCGAACATAGCCGTCAACAGCGTCAGCGGGTACACGCCGATGTCGAACATGGGGCCGACCTGGTAGAACGAGCCTGGGGCCGGGTGCCATGACTCGATCCGCCCGCCGTTCACCTCGGCGTAGGCGACCCGCACCGGGCCAAGCTTCCCGGAGCGTACAAACTTCCATGCGGTTTGCGGCGCTTCGCCCATGAACACCGACGGCGAGCATCCGAGCCGCACGTTGTGCTGCTGGGCCAGTTCCACAAGCCGCTTCGCATCGTCATACGTGAGGGCCAGCGGCTTTTCGCTGTACACATGCTTGCCAGCCGAAAGGCACCTGGCGCTGATTTCCGCATGTACATGCGGAATGGTCAAATTCACCACCACGTCGATCGAATCGTCCGCCAGAATCTCGTCAACCGACGCAAATGCACGGCAGTTGAACTCCTTGGCGAACTCCTGCGCGCGCTGGCTGTCAATATCGGTCACGCCGACGAGTTTGATGTGCGTGTAAGTGTTGAGATCACGGGCGTATGCCCGCGCGATGTTGCCGCATCCGACGATTGCGGCTCCCAGGCTTTCCATGCGTTTTCCTTCCCTAAGCCCGACGCCCACAAGGGGCGTCGCTACAAGACATAATCGAATGCTTGCGCGATGTTCCCAGAGTGTGTTATTTACAAATATGGCTCGCACTGCGCGAACACGGTTCGCAGCGCCGCGACCGGGTCGCCTTTGGGTACAAACTCATGGGAAATGAAGCCAGTGTAGCCAGTGTCGCGGATGGTTCGCAGGATCGGCGGGTAATAAATTTCCTGCTCCTCGTCCAGATCGTTGCGCCCGGGATTGCCTGCCGTGTGATACAGGCCGATATACGGGTGCGCGGCTTGAATCGTCCTGATAATATCGCCTTCCATGATCTGCATGTGATAAATGTCGTACAGCAGCTTCACGGCGGGCGAATCGACCATTTTGCAGACTTGCACGCCCCATGCCGTGTGGTCGGCCTGATAGTCGAGATGATTGACCTTGCTATTCAACAGTTCGAGCACCAGCGTCACTCCGGCGGCTTCGGCCTCGGGCGCGAGGCGAGCGAGCGCCTCGGCGGTGGCTTCCGCGCCAGCGGCATCGTCAAGGCCGTTGCGGTTGCCGCTGAAGCAGATGATATTGGGCGCTTTCACGCGTTCGGCGTTGCGGATGGCCGCGCGAACGCTTTGTATGATCTGATCGTGCTGGTCGCGGCGGTTCATGCCCACTTCCAGCGGCCCATGACCAGAGATCGAAGAGATCGCCAGGCCATGCGCTGTCACCAGATCCCAGTATTCCGGCGGCACAATATCTAGCCCAGTGTAGCCGATCTCGGCAGCCGTGCGGACAAATTGTTCAGGACTCAGCAATCTGGGGACGAAACACCACCATCCAAATGACTGTTTAACTGTG
>DASTWM010000184.1:0-10059 GCA_035765855.1 Roseiflexaceae bacterium | reverse complement strand
CTCCAGCGCCTGCACCGGCGTGCCAAGCGTCACCGTCACACCCTGCTGCTGCACATGCGCCGCCAGCGCGTCGGAAAGCGCCTGGAAGCCGCCCTCGAAATAGCCCAGCTTGAAGGAGCGGGTTTTGAGCCGCGCCCACAGCCAGGCCATGTTCACCTGATCGACATACGGCCCGAACTTGCCTTCCAGCATGGGCCGCCAGATCGTGTTGTACACAGTTAGCCCGGCCCAGCGTTTCGTCCACTGCGACGCGGTGGTCTGCTCCAGCTTCTGCCAGTTGTTGGTAGCAAACTTGAGGTACGCGCCCGTCATGCCGAAACGCAGTCGGTCGATGAACGGCATGCCCGGAAAGCGCAGAATCGGCAGCACGCCGTCGAGCGCGTAAGCGCGGCCATTCCACCACTGGCCCGACACCGGCCCGCGAAAGAACATGCGGTCGGCAAACCCGATCTCGTTGACGAGGTTGATGATGTCATGATCGGTCGTGAAGATGTGGTGATAAAAGCGCTCCAGCGGCCAGTTCCAGCGCTCGTCGCGGAAGCCGGAGGCCAGGCCGCCTGCCTGACGCGCAGCCTCATAGACCGACACGCGGTGGCCTGCCTGAGCGAGCCGGTGCGCCGCCGTCAGCCCGGCGATGCCCGCGCCGATGATTCCAACACGCATCAAATTATTCCTTTACCACCAAGGCACGAAGGCACCAAGCTTGTCTATGTATTGATAACTTCTTCGTGTCCTGGTGTCTTCGTGGTTAATAGTTCAAGGCAATGTGTTCAGGTAGCGTTCTTCGACCACGCGCTCCACATCGCGCAATTTTCCATGGTCCATGAGCATGAACAGCGCGCCGAGCGCGGTGATCGGCAGCCACAGCGCCACATGGAGCACCAGCGTGTAGCCAGCGGCCACCGCTTTGGTCACGCCGTACGCGGTAAGGATGGCGATGCCGGGCACGTCGAATGTGCCGATGTAGCCGGGCGTGGATGGCAGTGTGGTGAACAAATTGACCACTGCCGTCATCAGCATGAGCACGAAGAATGATACATGAAACGGAAAAGCCTGCATGACCAGCCAGTACTTGCATGTTTCGGCCAGCCAGATCAGCGCCGACGAGAGAAAGATCAGCGCCAGTTCGCGCGGCGAGCGCAGCGATTGCAGCCCAACAATAAAGCGGTCGAACAGGCCATGGACGCGCGGGCGCATGCCAGCCGGCAGCAGGTGGTCAACAAACCAATCGTACAGGCGGCTCATCTGCTGCGGGCGGGCGGCAAGGCCCAGAAACACAAGCAGCGCCACAATAAACGCCAGGCTAAAGAATGAGATCAGCGCGGTGTATTCCGGCGGCAGCGACACAAACGGCAGCGTCACGAACACGAACAGCAGCATCACCAGGCCGTCGAACAGCCGCTCCAGCACGACGGTTGCCAGCGAGGCAGTGACCGGCACGCCTTCCTTACGCCGCAGCATGTACGAGCGCAGCACTTCACCGGCGCGCGCGGGATACACGTTGTTGCCCATGTAGCCGATCACGACGATCGGGAACAGTCGTTGCAGCGGAATCGGCGCGATGTGCCGCAGCATGTAATGCCAGCGCCATGTGCGCGCCCACACTGCCCCAAAGTATACCGCAATGCCGGGAACCAGCCACCAATAATTGGCGCTGCGCACGGTTGCCCAGAAGTTTTGTAAGTTCAGCCCGCGCACAGCGATAATGACACAGATGACGCTGATGACAACGCCGATCCAGAATTTCCAATGTCGCAAGGAAACCTCTTTGGTACAGATTGAGAGGAGTTCGTGTTTGCTCAGGTTTTTTAGCGTTTTAGTCGTATGCAGCATGTGCTGCATGACCGCGCTAGTATGCATGATACTTGCGCGTTTGGTCACTGTCAATGCGACGAAGGTAACAGAATCCTGATCTTCATGGCCTATCGGTCGCCGCGCGGCCAGAGCATCCACAGCGCCATGAGGGCGGCGGCAACCCACGCCCAGCGCGCCTCGGCGGCGAAGCTGTTGATCTGTAGCAGCACGCCGCCAATGAACAGGCTGCCCGCTACGACGCCGCCCGCCAGCCGTGAGGTGGCCCGCTCGACGCGGCGCATGCTGCGCTCCAGGCGGCCAAGATCGACGCGCACTTCCAGGTCGCCACGATTGGCCGCTTTGTAGTACTCGTCCATCTGGCGCGGCAGCGTCGCGGCGATCTGCCCAAGCGTGGTCACCTCGCGCCGCAATCGTTCGCCCCAATCATTTCCCTGTTGTTGGACAATCATGCGCTGCGCGAATGGCTGCGCCGCCGCAAACAGGTTGAAGTTCGGGTCGAGCGCGGTACACATGCCGCCGACCAGACTCACCGCCCGGCCAAGGTAGATCAGATCCTGCGGTATCTGAAACGGCATGTCGCGGATGAGGTGCTCGACTTCATCGAAAATCGCCTGCGTGTCCACGGCAGTAAGCTCGGTCACGGTGCGGTTGTAGGTGTAGCGCATGACGATTTGCAGCGCGCGCACAATCGGGCGGCGGTCCGCGCCGGGCAGGATCATGCCCATGTGGTCGATTGCATCCACCATCTGCTCGGCGTTGTTGGCCGCCAGGCCGATGATGCCCTCGCGCAGATTCGCCATGAGATTGGACGGCAGCCGCCCGACCATGCCCGTGTCTACGAAAATCAGCGTGTAGGGCGCGCCGGGCTTTGCGCCGTTGGTTTGCGCTGGCGGCAAGCCTTCCACGCGCACGAACAGGTTGCCAGGGTGCGGGTCGGCATGAAAAAAGCCGTCGAGAAAAATCTGCTTGAGGTACGCGCCATTAAAGCGTTCGGCCAGTTCGGCCCGGTCAACACCCGCCGCTTCGAGCGCCGCAAAATGGTTGATCTTGATGCCTGTGATGCGCTCCATGACCAGCACGCGCCGGGTAGAAAGCGCAGGGTACGGCATGGGAAAAGCGATGCCGGGTACATCCGCGAAATTGGCGCGGAACGTTTCGCCGTTGCGCGCTTCCTGTTCGTAGTCGAGCTCCAGCAGCAGCACGCGCGCAAATTCATCGAACAGCTCTTCAAGGTGGGCGCGCCGCCGAATCAGCGGATAGTTTTTGATCAGCCTGACCACCCAGCGCACGGCGCTCAGATCGACCTTGACAAGCTCGTCAATGCGCGGGCGCTGCACCTTGATCGCGACTTCGCGCCCGTCATGAAGCGTGCCGAAATACACCTGCCCCAGCGAGGCGGCAGCGACCGGCGTCGGGTCGAAGCAGGCGAACAGTTGCTCCGGCGGCGCGTGCAATTCCTCCATGATGCGGGCGAGGATGTACGGCAGCGGCGCGGCGGGAACTTCATCTTGCAGCCCCGCCAGCTCATCAGTAATGGCGGCGGGCAGAATATCGGCGCGGGCGCTCAAAAACTGGCCGAGCTTGATCTGCACGCCGCCCATCTGCACGGCCAGATCGCGGAAACGGCGCGCGATGATGCGCCAGCGCTGGAGCGCGGTGCGCCGCACGTACCAGCGCGTCAGGCGGAAGCGACCGAGTTGAATGTCGACGATAAAGACGTGAAGAACAACGCGCAGGAAAAACCATGAGATGCGCGCAAATCGCCAGCGCGGATGGATGTTGAGCGGTGGCAATGGGTCGGGCTGCGGCGTCGGCGGCGTTGCTTCAGTTGTTGGTGAATTCGTGATAGTTTGCACAGATGTATTATACACCACGCGCCACCGCTTCTCATGGAACTCTCACGCAGTCGGTTAGCTTCCTATTGTATAGTATGTAGCAATTCGTTAGTTACCATGATGATGATTGTATCAGTTCGAAAAGAGTTGTATGTATAGGAGGAGGACTTGATGAGTCGCCGAGTAACTGGTATCTTCATGGCTGCGCTGCTGGCTGGCGTGCTGGCCGCGTGTGGCAGCGCACCGGCAAACGAAACCGCCAGCGCGCCAACGCAACTGCCAGCAGCAGCGAGTGCGCCGACGGCCGCCGCAGATACCACTGCCGCACCGACGACAGGTGCAGAAGCAACCACGGAATCTGCGCCCACAGCCGCGCCGAATGCGGCACCTGCGGCGACGGGCATGCGCACCTTCGTGATCGATCCGCAGCAAAGCGAGGCATCCTACGCCGTGCAGGAGACATTTCTGAGCCAGAATCTGCCGAACAAGGCGGTCGGCAAGACGAATGCAATTACAGGAACGTTCCAGTTTAGCGCGGATGGCAAGCCCACCGGCCAGGTGACAAAGATCACTGTCGATTTGCGGACGCTCAAGAGCGACAGCGACCGGCGCGACAACGCCATCCGCAGCCGCTGGCTTGAATCAAATACCTATCCGTACGCAGAGTTTACTTCGACCGAAGTGCAGGGCGTGCCCGATACGTATACGGAAGGGCAGCCGGTTTCCTTCAAATTGCTTGGAAACATGACCATCCACAACACGACCAGGCCCGTAACCTTTGATGTGAATGGCAAACTTGAAGGCGGTGCCGTGACTGGCACGGCGACAACGCGGTTCAACATGGTTGATTTCGGTTTCGAGCCGCCGAACATTGCCGGAGTGGTCGCCGTGCAGGACGGCGTGGACCTGACGATTAACTTTACGGCGAAGGAACAGAAGTAGCAAAGCATGAAGGAACGACCATGCAACTGACTGAAGCCCAGCGCGCATTTCTTGATGAAGTTCACTACGCCGTGGTCGGCACGCTCAACCATGACGGCTCAATTCAGCAGACAGTCGTCTGGTTTCTGCGTGAAGGTGACGAACTGCGCTTCAGCCTCAGCGCATCCAGCGTGAAGGTCGCGAATCTGCGGCGCAATTCCATGATTACGCTGACCATCGAGGATGGTCAGCGCTACCTCACACTCAGCGGCAGGGCAGTTGTCGAGCCCGCCGACCAGGATTTACGCCGCCGTCTGGCGCAGCGCTACCTTGGCGCGGAAAAGGCCGAAGCCTGGGTCCAGCGCTCTCCGAACGTCGAACGCGCAAGCGTGCGCATCACCGTGCAGAAGGCGTACGGGCAGGGCGTGTAGCAGTTTGATTGAATGAAATCTAACGCGGACATGAGCGCGCTGGCAAACCATGGACTACGCGCTCACGTCCTTCCCTTACGCTCTTGGAGCCAATCTACCACATAGAAGAGCGTAATCCCGCCGAGATCGCATGCATAATCGAGCATGCTGAAGGTTCGGTAGGGCGAGAAGGATTGCAGGCATTCTTCGCCAAGTGCGACCAGCGCAACTAACAACGGTCCCAGCGGAAGCGCCAGCCCACCAATCCGCATGTACTTCCGGTTGCTCGCGCGATGCGCCAGGTACGCAGCACTCCCCAGCAGAACGAAATGGCCGATCTTGTCGTAGAGCGGGAAGAAGGTGAGTTGCGCTGGAATGAAGCGAGCGTAAGCCGAAACGATAATCCCCAGCAGAATTCCGAGATACACCAGAAATATGCGCTGCCAGCCACGATGTGTGATGTTGATGTTGTGCATGTCATGATTGTAGCATGCTGCCTATCTGTTTTGCAGGGCAAAATGATGTCTGGCGGCCCGTTCTGCGGCGACCTGCATCATGTCGTTTGCAGATACTGCCCGAAGAACGCCGCGATTCGCTGCAAGTAGCGCTGGTTGCCCGCGCCCTGAAATGAGTGCGGCTGGCCCGGATACTCAAAGTATTCGACCCGCTTGCCTGCGGCCTGCAAACCAGCCAGCAGATCGCCCGGCCATTTACGCGGCACAGTCTCGTCGGCGTCGCCCCAGTGAATCTGCACCGGTGCCTGAACATATTTGAGATACGGCAAGGGCGACAGGCGCTGGTACAGGTCAGGCGCTTGCTCCGGCGTGACCGGAAATTCTTTTTCAATCGTGTCGATCACGCCCGTGCGGGTGCCTGCTGGCTGCCCGGCGCGCCCCCGCGAGCGTTCCACGCGGAACTGATAATCTTCAGCGATGGTCGAGGAAGCGGGCGAATAAATCACCGCTGCGGCAATTTGGTCGCTGATCGTGATCGCCTTGGCGGTGACTGCGCCGCCGTTGCTGTGGCCCCACATGCCAACCTTGCCTGCTTGGGCGGACGGCAGCTTCTGCGCCAGCGGAATGAGATTCAGCGTGTCGATCACATGTCCGGCGCGGAAGTAATTCACGGCGTCGTCGGAACCGGCATGCGAGCGAAAGTCGGGCGACAGCGTCATGAAGCCGCGATTCGCCAGGTAATCGGCGGCCAGCCTGGTGCCGTTGCCAGTCTGGTACACATCCAGCGGATAGTAGCCGTGATTCAGGATGATGACCGGGAATGGCCCGTCGCCATGCGGTCGGTTGAGCATGCCAGTGATCCGTAGGCCGTCGCTCGGATACGCGAACAGGTAGCGCGTGAAGTTCGGCGTCTCCTCGATCACGCGCACGATCTCAATCGCGCCCTGGCCGTAGGAACGGCTGCGCAATGCTTCGATGGTGTACGGCTCGTATGCCGCCCATGGATCGGGCGTTGCGGACGGCGCGGGCGTGGATGTAGGCACGCCAGTTGCTGCCGCTGTTGGCGTCGGATCGACTGTCGGAGGTGCCATTTGCGATGGAAGCAGCGTCGGCTGCGTGGCGAGCAGCGCTGCCGGAACCGTGCTGGCCGCGTTCGGCTGTGCGGCGTTGCTGCACGCCGGCAGCGCGAGCGACATGACGAGCAGCAACAAGCAATTCCAGCGTCGCATTATAACCTCCGTTCAGTTGATGCTGTCATTATTCGCTCATGAGTCTACCATACGGATGCCTCGTAGACAGCGCTTCAATTTGAGAACTTCATAAGAAGTTCGTGCAAGACTTCTTGCTTTTGAAAACAAAGCTGCTTGACAAAAGTAAGTAGTTATGCTAATCTTTTGTTAGCTGAAGAAGCGATTTATTCATGCAACAGTTTATAAGGAGCACTTCCATGGCGTGGCACATTGATCCGGCCCACTCAGAAATTTCGTTTTCGGTACGGCACATGATGATCTCGACCGTGCGCGGCAAGTTCAGTTCGTTTTCTGGCACCGTCGATGCTGACGATCAGAACCCGACTGCAGCGCAGGTCAACGTCGAGATTCAGGCGGCAAGCATCGACACCGGCAACGAGCAGCGCGACACCCATCTGCGCTCAGCCGATTTCCTGAATGCCGAACAATACCCGACGATTACGTTCGCAAGCACAAAAATCGAGCAGGTCGATAAGCAGCATGGCCGCCTCCATGGCAATTTGACCATCCGCGATGTGACCAAGCCGGTGGTGCTGGATGTCGAATACGCGGGCATGGCAAAGAGTCCGTGGGGCACAACCAGCGCGGGCTTCAGCGCAGAGACGAAAATCAACCGCAAGGATTGGGATCTGAACTGGAACGTGGCGCTTGAGACCGGCGGCTGGCTGGTGAGCGATGAAATCAAGGTCAGCATTGAGCTCGAACTGGTTCGCCAGGAGGAGCAGGCCGCCGAGGAGGCCCAGGAAGAGGCCGCGTCGCTGCACGAGAGCTAAGCTGCCCGCGCTGCTTACATGTCCGACGAAATACAACACCCCGCATGCATGTCAAGATATGTATGCGGGGTGTTGGTGCAATGCCAGATATTTACCGCAACGCCAGCGCCGCCTGCACCGCCGCGTACGCATCGACGATGCCGTAGCCGTAGGCGTTGCTCACACCGTTTTCGGCGCTGAAGCACCCCGGCTGCTGCGCGCCAGTGTATGGCTGCGCGGTCTGACGCAGGATCTGCTCGGTGCGCGGAATATCGCCAATCAGCCTGGGATTGGCCGACCACATCAGCGCGACCACGCCCACGACGTGCGGCCCGGCCATGGATGTGCCGCTGTTCGCGCCGTAGGTACCGCCCGGCAGCGATGAAAGCACATCGTCGCCCGGCGCGGCGATGTCCGGCTTGGGCCGCCCGCTGCCGTCCACCGTCACCGGGCCGCGGCTGCTGAAGCTCGTTACATTGCCGTTCGCGTCCACCGCGCCGACCGAGAACGCGGAGTCGTAGATCGCAATCGGATCAGTGACGGTGCTGCACTCCGGCCCGGAGTTGCCGGCCGACGCGACCACGAAGATTCCTGCATCGCGCAGGGCGCGCGTGGCTGGCGCGAGCGCTTCGGCGTCGCAGCCCTCGATCTCAGGGCAGCCCCATGAGTTGTTCAATACATGCGCGGCCAGCGTCGGATTGCCGTCTTTCAACGGATTGCCGCCCTGCGGAAAGGGCGCAAGCATGAACTGCATGCAATCGAGGTACAGCGCCGGATCGCCCAGGTTGCGCTGCAAGTTGACGCATGCGAACCACTGCGCGTCCGGCGCGACGCCGATGCCGCCGCGCCCCAGCGCCGTGCCGAGCGTGTGCGTGCCATGCCCGCCGAAGTCAGTCGGCGCGCTCGTGCCGGTCCACGGGTCGAACCAGTTGTAATCATTCTGCCCGCCATGCCCGCGATAGCCCGCCGCCAGCGCCGGATGGCTGCCATCCACGCCCGAATCTGATTGGCCGATCACAATGCCTTTGCCAGTCACATGGAGTTCGTTCCACACCCGGTCGGCCCCGATGGCCGTGAGATTCCACTGTAGGGTGTTCGGCTCGCTCGCACGTGCGCCGCGCTCAACCGGCAGGCTAGCAGGCAGCGGTCGCAGGTGCGGGCTGTCAAGCACCTCTGCCACATCGCCGCGTGTCATGAGGTACGCCCGTACGAGCGGCCCGCCGTTCACCTCCAGCGCATTGACGAGGTAATACGGCTGATAATTCACGCCGAGGCGGTCGAGCGACGCGCGCAGATTGGCCTGCGTCGTGTCGGCCTGCTCGGTGAGCGTATGATACACAAACTGGAGCCGCTCGTCACGATTGGCGATGCTGGCGGCCTGGCTGGTATCGGCCTGGGCGCGCATGATCACGAACAGCCGCTCGCCGTAGAAGCCGGGCTGCCCGACGAGCGCGTACAGCGCTACGGCAATGACGCACGCCGCCGCAAGGCCGCCGAACACCGCCATGCGTGGTGTTGTGGCGCGGCGAGGCACCACGAACATAACAACTCCCGCGATGAGCGCCAGCACGAACGACAGCGCTGCGGCTTCAAGCGCGTATTGCAGCACATCGCCCCAGCCCAGATTACCGAGCAAAATCGTTAGTTCGTCTGGATCAAAGAACATGAGCGGCGCGGCGGCCACACTGCCGAACAACAGGCCAAGCGGCAGCCATGCGCGCGCCAGCGCAGCGTCGGTCCGGCGCACGAGCGCCATGGCGGCTAACGCCAGCGGCGGCATGACAATCATGAACAGCAGTTTGCTGCCGTCGAAGCCGAAGCCGCCGCCAATGACGAGCAGCGCCACAAAGAGCGCCCAAACGCCTAACGCTGTGCCGCCCGCGTTCGAGCGCAGCTCCGGAAGCAGGAATGTGCCTGCCAGCGCGCCGACGAGCACTCCCATGCACAGTCCGGCGACAAGATTCAATAGTGTATCGAGCGGCGAGCCGAGCGCGCCCAGCGCCCAGAACGGCAGGCCGATCAGCACGGCCAGCGCCAGCGCGACACTTTTCCCTGCGCCGCCCAGAGGCAGCCGCACGCCGCGTAAACGCGCCACGAGCCATATTATAGCGAGCAGCCCAAGGCTCATGACAATTTGCGCCACGTTGGCGGATTGCGCCCATGTGTAGGGCAGCGCGCCAATCAACCCAAAGACGAACAACACGCCGCTCGAAAAGAGCCACAACCAGCCAACAGCGCGCATGCCCGGCATACGCGCCAGCGCGGCGAACAGCATGGCAGGCACGGCGACCAACAATGCCTGCACCGTTGTCGAGATTGGCGCGCTGTACCAGGCTGGCTCGCCGCCGTTGGCAATCTGGTACTGCGCGGCGAACCATGTGCCAAGTTGTCCAAACCCGACGACCGCCATGGCCCAAAGACCAATCACAATCAGCGCGCCATATGAGACACAGCCGGGCGCGTCAGGCGGATGTTCGACATGTTGAGAGGGCTGATGCGGTGAATTGATCATGAATGTATCCTGTTCTAACACAGATTGTCTCAATTGCTAGACGCCAGTGTACCAGAGATGTTAATCTATACCAACGTGCATGCCAAGTGATTTGCCGTACGTGCAGCAT
>DASTWM010000183.1:0-13999 GCA_035765855.1 Roseiflexaceae bacterium | reverse complement strand
ACCCATTTAGATAATAACGAGGCACGTAATGGTGGCGAACCTTCTTCTGCTTCTGCATTGGACTCATTCCAAGTATCAGGACATCAAGCTTATCATGAGGATCATGGCACGGATGTTCTGATATGTCAATAGGTATCAAAGCAGAGCAGGTATGGCTGGATTAGAACTTGTGAGATGTAGCATAAGTTTACCCAATATCATTTGCTGCATCAGAGAGCGGAATGCCAGCCGCTCATGCTTCCGCAGGCATATCAGCCAATGCTTGTTCTATTGCCATCCGGATAGCCGCATCTGACAATCCCAAGAAGCGTGCCTGCTCGACAGCCATCAGCACGTCTACTTGGAGGTACGCTACCACATCTGGTGGTGAAGCCTTCATCAGATTGTCAGCGTGTTGCTTCTAGTCGGGTGCGCAGCAGGGCGGAGAATGAGCAAGTACGCTTTGGTTGTGTGATGCTGAGAGTGCAGTGATATCACCATCCCCTTTGGTATCGACCATTTTGTCAACCATTGCTTCTTGTTGCATCCACATGCTGCGCTACTCCATCTGCTGTTTTGTGTCGACCATTTTGTCAACCATTGCTGCCGGTTGTTCCATTTGCTGCATATGGTATAATGTTTACCAAAGCATAGTGTTATTGTGAAATTATTCCTGCGAAAGTCTTCGGAACTGAGTGTTGGGGGTTCGAGTCCCTCCCGGGTCACTGTCGCCTCAAGGGCTTTTTTTTGTTCCACCGCAGAAGTGACATCTGTATATCTCGTAGCCAGTTCAGGGCCATGCTATCCACCAGGTACGCGGCAAGAACGATAACGGCCAACGGATGTAACGCATTCAGCACAGTGCGCGCTGTTTTAGCACACGCAGTTCTGCACCGGTGGAAACCCACCCGCGCCAGGTTGATGGCATCACCGGCCAGCCGGCGTAACGCGCGGATCATCATTGAGGACACCGCTGAACCGCAGCGCCGCACGAGGAGAACGACCATGACTACCTACACTGCTGTCTTTGAAGAATGAGAGGGTTGGATTACCGCATGGGTTGAAGAATTGCCCGGCGCTATTTCGCAGGAGCGCACGATTGAGGAAGCCCGCGAAAGCCTCAAGGAGGCCATTCAGCTTATCCTTGAGTCGCGCCGCAAGCATGCGAACGACCAGCACCCACACATTCTCAGTCGTGAACCGATTACGGTATGAAGCGCCGTGGTCTGATACGCTACCTCGAACAACATGGCTGTGCGCTGCGGCGCGAGGGCAGTAGCCATAGCATCTACTTAAGCATCCCGCGCCCACCAATGAAATAACCCGCCGCATCTGCGGCGACTGGCGCGCACCTACTGGAGCAGTATGGCGCAAAAAACGACCTCGCCGTGGCTCATGGGAACCATTCACGGCAAGGTCATTATCATCCCGCACATAGCGAAGCACAGATGAAACTTAACACACTGCTACAGCGAACCGCATCAGTATGCAGTTGGCTGGGGAACAGGGATTCGAACCCCAACTACCTGATCCAGAATCAGGCGTTCTACCATTAAACTATTCCCCAACAAGCAAGCTAAAGGAGCTTGTGTGGTGAGTGCCGAAGGGGAGATTTGAACTCCCACGAGGTTGCCCCCACTACGCCCTGAACGTAGCGCGTCTGCCAGTTCCGCCACTTCGGCAAGTTGTTTTGCTTCGCTCTCGCGTTGCGAAAGATATAGTACTATATGCGCGGCAGTTTGTCAAATGGCGCGAACGTGCTACGATAGCCATTGTACGAACGCGATTTTGTTGTTAGAAAGGCATGTTCATGGCAGAGCAACCCGGCGCAGAACTGCTTGCGCGCATTAACAATCTCCATGTGCCACACGGCCAAATCGCCCTTTGGTCGCTGGGGCAGTCGGGATTTGCGATCAAAGGCGGCACGACGATCGCCTATATCGATCCGTATCTGTCGGGAACGATGCCCCGCCGCCGCATTCCCGTGCCAATCCAGCCGTCAGCGATCAGCAACGCGCATGTGGTCTTTGCGACGCACGAGCATCTCGATCATGCCGATCCGAACACACTTGGCCCGCTCCTGCAAGCATCGCCCGCCGCGACACTGGTGACCTCACAACAAGGCAGCGCGATCATGCGGCAGGCTGGCGTGGATGCTGCACGGATCGTGGTGCCGCGCATTGGTGAGCGCGTCGAACTGGCTGGCCTGCATTACACGGCGATACCCGCCGGACACTACGAATATGAGGTTGACGAAGTGGGACGTGCGCGCTGGATGGGCTTCCTGATTGACTGCAATGGCGTGACGATCTACCACTCCGGCGACACGATTCTGTTTCCCGAACTACTCCAGGCGCTCGACGGCACGACGATTGACATCGCACTGCTGCCGACCAACGGGCGCGACTTCTTCCGCGAGGAGCATGACATTGTGGGCAATCTGTGGCCGCAGGAGGCGGTGCAACTCGCCGACCGCATTGGCGCGAAGGTGCTGATCGGCACGCACAACGACATGTTTGCAGGCAACAGGCTTCCTTCCGGCATGCTGTACGATGCGCGCGACCAGTTTGCGCCGAACTTGCGCTGCCACACGCTGCAAGCGGGCGAACTGTACTTGTACGCGGGCTAGTCATAGCAGTTGGCAGTCGGCAGAAACCAGTTGCCAGAAAGCCTTCTACAAGCTATGCATGCCACGTCAGCGCCATGCTCATGAAAGCACACGCGCCGATCTGCAACAGCTCCCTTTCATCATGAAGGGGAGCTTTTTCGTGCCATACCGTGGCTGCACGCGAGGCACGCATTGTGCTGGCATATACAGATAACACGACATAAAGTTAATGGAAGTTGAAAGGGAAAGTGCATGCCAATTGCAACCATAAATCCTGCGACTGGCGAGACGCTGCGTACGTTCGACGCGCTGACCGAAGCGCAGATCGACGCCAGGATCGCGCGCGCCGCCGAAACGTTTCGCGCCTACCGCCGGACCTCGTTTGCCGAGCGCGCCCGCATGATGAACAAAGCCGCCGATATTCTGGAAAACCAGAAGGCCGAGTTGGGCCGTGTCATGACGACCGAGATGGGCAAAACCTGGAAATCGGCGCAGGAGGAGGCGGCCAAATGCGCCTGGGCGTGCCGCTACTACGCCGAAAACGCCGAGCGCTTCATGGCCGATGAGCAGGTGCAGACCAACGCTACGCGCAGTTACATTCACTATCAGCCGCTTGGGCCGGTGCTGGCGGTGATGCCGTGGAACTTCCCGTTCTGGCAGGTCTTTCGCTTCGCCGCGCCCGCGCTCATGGCGGGCAATGTCGGCCTGTTGAAGCACGCCTCGAACGTGCCGCAGTGCGCGCTGGCGATCGAGGACATTTTCAAGCGCGCCGGCTTCCCCGAAGGCGCCTTCCAAACATTACTCATCGGCTCCGATCAGGTCGAGCGCGTGCTGGACGATTCGCGCGTCAAGGCTGCGACGCTGACCGGCAGCATGCCAGCCGGAAGTAAGGTGGCGAGCCAGGCGGGCAAGCGCATCAAGAAAACCGTGCTGGAACTCGGCGGCAGCGATCCATTCGTCGTCATGCCGAGCGCTGATCTTGATGTCGCCGCCTCAACCGCGGTCAAGGCGCGCGTGATCAACAACGGCCAGTCGTGTATCGCCGCCAAGCGCTTCATTATTCATGAGTCGATTGCAGACGAGTTCGAGCGCCGCTTTGTGAGCATCGTGGAAAAGCTCAAAGTTGGCGACCCGATGGACGAGTCAACCGACGTTGGCCCGCTGGCGACCGACGACATCCTGAGCGGGATCGAGGAGCAGGTGCAGCAGTCGGTCAAGGCCGGCGCGCGCGTGCTGACTGGCGGGAAGCGGATTGCGGGCAAGGGCAATTATTACATGCCGACCGCGCTGGCCGACATTCCTGAAGATGCCCCGGCGTACAGCGACGAAATCTTCGGGCCGGTCGCCGCGCTGTTCCGCGTGCGCGATATTGACCAGGCAATCGAACTTGCCAACGCGACGACTTTTGGCCTCGGCTCGAGCGCATGGACCAACGACCCCGAGGAGCGCGCCCGCTTCATCGACGAATTAGAGGCCGGGGCGGTGTTCATCAACGGCATGGTGGCGTCCGACCCGCGGCTGCCGTTCGGCGGCGTGAAGGAATCTGGCTACGGGCGCGAGTTGAGCGCGTTCGGCATCCGGGAGTTCGTCAACATCAAGACGGTGTGGATCAAAGACGACAGCGGCGGCAATCAATCGGACACGGAGTAGCCGGTTTGGAACGTGCTTTCTCCGGCAACACGCCTGTGATAGACTCGTTCTGCCACAGGTGTGTTGCTCATTTTCTCCAATCTACATTGGACCCAATTACGTATCTTCCATGAGAGATGCTTGTAAAACATGTGAGCGAACGTTGACTCATATAGAGGGATGACATAACAATAGCAGCAAAAGTGTGATATGAAACAGCGCCCTTTAATAGTATACGGAGTTTTTCTCGGCGGCCTGTTCGGCGTACCGCTGGCGGCGCTGTTGTACGCAGGCCAGCAGTTCATGGGCATGCCGTTCGTGCCGTTTGATATATTCGAGTGGGTCGCGCGCGTGCTGCCCGGCGGCGTGGTCACGGCAGGCATCGACACTATGGCGCGGGCGATCAATACGCTGAATCTGGGGCCGATTGATACAATTGCCAAGTTCGCTGAGCAAAGCATGGCGCTGGTGCTGTTTATCATCGTCATGGCGGTGCTCGGCGCAATTATCGGGCTGCTGGTCGGGCGCGTGCGGCGCTCCGCATGGGAAACGGGCGCAGGCGTCGGCATTGTCGCTTTTCTGCTGCTGCTCGTGCTGGAGGCGAACCGCGTTAATTTGTCCGCGACGCCCTATATCGGGCCTGGCATGGCCGTGCTGATTATTGCGTGGGGCGCGGCGGTCGGCGGGCTGCTTGGCCGCGAGCGTGATCCACTTGGGCATGCGGCAAACGCCGGATCTGCGCGACCCAGCGGCGCGGAACGTCGGGCCTTGTTGCTCAAAGCGACAGGCGGCGCGTTGGCGTTGGCGGCTGCCGCATGGGGGACTGGGCGCTTTTTACAAGTGCGCGACACGCTGGTCGGCGCGGGAAAGGCGCTGCGCAATCTGCGCCCGGCCTCCGGCAGCCAGCCGCTGCCCACTGAACCAACAGCGCAGCGGGCTGACATTCATCCCGCGCCCGGCACGCGCGCCGAAATCACGCCCAACGATCAGTTCTATCGCATCGACATCGATCTGCGCCCGCCGCGCGTTGACGGGCCGACATGGCAGCTTGATGTTTCTGGTCTGTTCGACCGGGCGCGCCCGCTCACGCTCGACGACCTGATGCGCTATCCATCCGTCACGGTGCCGATCACGCAGGGTTGTATTTCCAACCCCGTCGGCGGCAATCTGATCAGCGCGACCTATTACACTGGCGCGCGCATGCGCGACGTGTTGCAAGATCTCGGCTTGCAGGCGAGCGCGAAGGACTTGGTCGTCAAGGCTGCTGATGGCTTCTATGAAAGCATCTCCATGCAGGACATGCTCGACCCGCGCACGCTGTTCGTGTACGGCATGAACGGCACGACGCTGCCAATCGCGCATGGCTACCCGCTGCGCACGTTCATTCCGAACCGCTACGGCATGAAGCAGCCGAAGTGGATCACGAGCATCGAGGCAAGTGCTCATCAGCGCGCGGGCTTCTGGGTCGATCGTGGCTGGAGCCAGGAAGCGCGCCCGCACATCATTTCGATCATTGACACGGTGGCGCAGAACAATGTCGCCCATGGCAAGGTACCGGTCGGCGGCATCGCGTGGGCGGGCGACCGTGGCATCCAAAAGGTCGAAGTGCAGGTGGACGACGGGCAGTGGAACGAGGCGCAACTGCTGGCTCCGCCGCGCAGCCCGTTGATCTGGGTGCTGTGGCGCTACGATTGGCCGGTGCAGCCGGGGCGGCACACCTTCCGCGTGCGCGCAACCGACGGCACCGGCGCGCTGCAAGAAGCAACGCCGAGCGATCCGCACCCGAACGGCGCAACTGGCTACCATGAAGTGGCCGCCTCGTGGTAGGTCGCACAAATGTTTTACTGTTTTCTCCTCACCAGATACTTGATCTTTTATTCTAATGCCATTATACTTAGCACAGGTGTTCAGCATTTTTGTTCGACTTGCATGTCGTCGGTGCTGACCGTTGCATCCGACCTGTCATAAGCACGCAAGCGCTGGAAGGTTTGAGAAGATGCGCCCACTTCGCGAAAGCCAGCCGCCTCATTATGCTCCGGCGGCGATTGAAGCCGCCACGCCGCCGCTGGTCGGCACAGCGCCAATCGCCGTGATCGGCAGCCCCAACTCGACCATGACCTTCACCGTCGATATTCTGGAAACCGCGCGCGACCGGGCGCTCGATCATGCCTGGGTGATGTTCGAAGTGATGGAGCGCTTCAACGGGCGGGCGTACTGCAAGCGGGCGCTGTGCCAGCTTGGCGGCATCGTGACGCGCAACCGCTGGCATGAAGACCCGGTCATCCGCGCGGTGATCAAGCACCAGGGCGCGCTGCCCGCGCTGTCGGGCGAGAGCGATCTGACCTCGGCGCAGCTTACCGCGCTGGGCGTGTTCCTGATCGACGACCAGGGCCATGTCCGGCGGCGCACCACGCTTTCCACGCCGCCGCCGAGTGGCACGCCGGTCTACCCGGCTACCGCCGAGACGCTGCAAGAGTTGATTCACACCGAGCCGGGCATTTTCTACGCCGGGCAGTCGCCGGGCGACGGCCTGCCTGTGCCGCTCACGCTGCGCCATTTCGGCAGCACCGACGACGGCGGCAACGGCGAGGCGATCAATCTTGGCATTTTCGGCCAGACCCGCAGCGGCAAGTCGGTCATGGCCTCGCAGTTGCTGGCCGGATTCGCGGTCAACCCGCAGCTTGGCATCCTGATTATTGACCCGCAGGGCGAGTTCGGGCGCGACCGTTTTGCGGCGGGCGATGGCCGCGTCGATTTTAGCATTCGCCGCACAATGCAGGCGCTGCGCAATAACCGCGAGGTCAAGGCAATGACGACCGACGATGTGGCGCTGGAAGGCACTGAAGCGTTCACCGAAGTGCTGCGACGCAGCGGCTTCTTTGAAAGTCTGGGGTTCAAGGGCGCGGGCAAGGAGCGCGAAGCCACCGACCGCATGACCAGCCTGTTGAGCGAATTGACCGACGCGAACGGCAAGCGGCGGCCCATCCACGATCTGCGCGTTGATGATTTGCCATTGCTGGTGCGCGATCTGGCGCGCTTCGCCGATGTGATCTACGCGACCAAGCCCGGCACCACACCCGGCGAAGGCCAGCGCGCCGCCGATGTACTTGCGCGCTATAATCTTGATCAGCGGCGGCTGCAACGCTTGTGGCATGAGTCGCTGGAAAGCTTCCGCACCGACAACGGGCGCACGCCGCTCTCGCAGATCATTAGCCAGGTGCTGCATGATCGCGCCGTGGTGATTCTGTCGTTCGCGCAGGAAGGCGTGGATGCCACGCCGTATTTCCTGCTCAACGAAATATTGAGCCGCCTGCGGCAGGTCATTCACCGCTCGTTCCAGCAGGGGCAAACGTCGAACGCGCTGGTAGTGCTGGACGAGGCGCACCTGTTTGCGGGCGACCATGCCAGCGACACCAGCGACGGCGCGCGCACCAGGCTCATGTTAGGCCAGAGCGTCCGCATGACCGGCAAATACGGCGTGGGCTGGTTCTTCATCACGCAGGCGCTGGCCGATTTTGACAAAACGATTCTGCGGCAGTTGCAGGTGAAGATTTTCGGGCAGGGTTTCAAGATTGGGGCCGACCGCGAGTATGTCGAGATCGAGCTTGGCAAAGAAGGATTTGCGCGCTACTGCTCGCTGCCCGATCCGAAGCGCACCGGGCGCTACACGTTCATGTTTACCGGCCCGATCGTCGCGCTCGGCAGCCTCGGCACGCCGCTGGTGCTCCAAGGCTTCCGTGGCTCCGACGAGCTGATCCACGCGAACCCGCACTGCTTCAGGAAGTAATCTCGCTCCAGAAGCATGCAGGCCGACGGCGTCCATGGTTGGCGCGCGGCTCCGCAGTTCTGTGGTCAGGCGGCGGTGGCGGAAAGATTCTGCTCCAGTTCTTCAATGCGTTTGCGGAGCTGCTGTTCGGTGTGCTTGCCCGCGCTCACATCCTGAATTTGCCAGCGCAGGTGCTGTGGCTTGCCGTCACGGCTGCGCGTCACCACTACAGTGAGTTGTGCAATAAATGTTGCGCCTTCCCATGGCTGCACCTCGATTTCAAGCTGCTGCGTTCCGGTGTGTTGCTGAAGCTCGCTTATCTGGCTGCGAAACGTGCGCCGCTGTCCTTCCGGCGTGAAGTGCGCCAGCGCTCGGCCAATCAGCAGCTTTTCCGGCGCGCCCAGCAGTTCAGTCGCAGCGCTGCTGGCCTGGCGAATCGTGCCGTCGAGACCTGTCACAATGTAGGGCAGCGGTGCCGCCATGAACAAATCCTGGTAGCGCTGGACTTCCGCCTCAAGCTCGGCCCGTTCGTTGAGCCACGTTTCATGTTGCTGCTGAAATGCTTGTTCTGCCTTTTGCAGCAGATCGATAACATTCGAAAGTTCTTCAAACGCGGTTCGGAGAACGGTGTTGTTCTGCGCGACTTCTTGCCCCGCGCGGTATAAGCGGTGGACGCGCTGAACCAGAAACTGCACTTGATGCGAAGCGTAGCAGGCAGGCTTGCTGCCTTGCGGCAAACTGGTGTTCATATCTTTATTCCTGACCTTTATAAACAGAAGCGTTCGCGCGACTATCTTTCCGGGCAATCCCGATCACCGACTGGACACATTGCAGAAAGCAATCGCTATCGAACGGCTTCTCAAATGTGTAGCAGCGCTGATTATCTAGCGACATCATGACCGATTCGAGCAGCCGCCTGTCGGTTGAATCGATTATGATCGGGGTCGCGCGCAGGCGCTCGTTGCCACGCAACTGGCGTATCATGGCGACTGGTGTGTTTGTGAAGCGCGGATGGGCTTCGAGGATGACCAGATCCGGACAGATCTGCTGAATCACCGCAGCCTGCCCATAATGATCAATAAATCCATGGATGGTGTATCCCTCGGCTTGCAGCACTTCTTTCATCAACTCCAACACTGCCGGGTCATGCTCCACAATCACAACGACCGGGTGCTTTGTCCGTCGATCACAGCGGGATTTCTGCTGTTCGAGCACAGTTCGCTGCTGATCGCTCTGGTAGATCGTATTGAGCATAACCCTCCTCAGCAGCGTGGCTGCACATCCGCACATAGAGCTACAAATGATCATTTCTGCGGAGCCGCGTACGTTGCACGCACGTCAACTGGTGTACATAGGTGGTGCGCAGTGCATTCATGGTATCAAGGAATGTTTGAGGAGATTGATGAGACGGTGACATCCACAAGGTTCGCGCGGTAGACTGCGCGCGAGCATGTGTCTTTAGTATACTGTTCTATGCTGTCATGCAGTAGAGGGAGAATGTGTAATCTGTGTAGGGAAAGTTACTGACATGCCCGAGCCGGGGAAGCTGTAAAAGAGTTGTGTACCTCGACTGCAACCGCGTGCATGGATGGCGCTTGTGCGGAACGGGGCTGGCTAGTGCAGCCAGCCCTGCCGCACCGCGTAGCGCACAATCCCGACGCGGCTGCCCAGGTGCAGCTTTTCCATGGCGCGGGTTTTATAGGTTTCAACGGTTTTGATGCTAAGATTCAGCTGGGTCGCAATTTCTTTGTTGCTGTAGCCCTGCGCGATCAACCGTAGCACATCGGCCTCGCGTTCGCTGAGCATTGCTGTGGGCGCGTTGTTGGGCAGCATAGCAGACTCGCTCATTCGGTTCACCATTCGCGTGGCGAGCGGCGGATCGAGGTATACGCCACCTGCTGCCACAGTGCGCACGGCCTGAATCAGCGCGTCGGCGGCGGCCCGCTTCAGCACGTAGCCTGACGCGCCAGCATGCATCAGTTCTTGCAAATAGCTGGTGTCTTCGTGAACGCTGAGCGCCAGCACCTTGACATGCGGGCTCGTGCGCTTGAGTTCGGCGGTCGCCTGAATGCCGTTCAGCCGAGGCATGGAAATGTCCATGATCACGATGTCTGGCTGGCAGGTTCCAGTCGCATGAACAGCGCTGTGTCCGTCGGCTGCTTCGCCAACAACTTCCATGTCCGGCTGCGCGTTGATCAGCGTCTTCAGCCCTTCGCGAACGACCGCATGATCGTCCGCCAGAAAAATACGTACTATTTTCATCTCATTATCTCCCTTTCGTCTATTGTGCAAGCGAGACGCGGACGAAAACAGTGGTGCCATTGCCGGGTGACGACTCAATCGTGAGTGTGCCACCTATCATTGCGATGCGTTCTTGCATGCTTTGTAAGCCCATCTGATTGGTGTGGCGCGTCTGCATTATGTCTGTATCAACTCCAATACCATCATCTTCCACAATAACAACCAGATTGTCATCATCTTCCTCGACAATCAGGCTGACGTGTCTGGCATGCGCGTGCTTCACCACATTGGTCAGCGCTTCCTGTACGACGCGATAAATTGCCGTGGTCACAGGTGGGGGTATGTGGCTGTCGTCAACGCTCCCGCTGTGGAAGTCAGTTGCCACCTGCGCCTGTTCGCCCCACTGCTCGACCAGCGTCTGCATGGCCCGCAGCAGCCCAAGATCGTCGAGCGCTGGCGGGCGCAAGTCGAGCGCCAGGCGATGTATTTCCTGGCTCAGTTCGTCGGCCATGCCGCGCAGGCGCTTGATGCTCGCCAGCGTGCCTTCGCTGGTGTGGAATGAGTCCTCCAGCGCCTTGAGCCTGAGGCTGAGCGCCACAAGTTGCTGGCCCATGTGATCATGCAGTTCGCGCGCGATGCGGTGCCGTTCGTTTTCTTGCAGGGTCATGAGTTGCAGCATCAGATCCCGGCGCGTGTCTTCGGCGTGCTGGCGCTCGATAATTTCGGTTTGTAAATCCCGATTGACCTGCGCGAGCTCGGTTGTGCGTTCGGCGACGCGCTGCTCTAACTCGTCACGGTACTGTTGCAGTGCGGCTTCGGTTCGCTTGCGCTCGGTGATGTCGGTACTCACGCCGATCAGGTTGGTCGGCTGTCCGGTTTCGTCGTGCTGCACGCTGCCTTCGCTCGCCAGCCAGTGAACGCTTCCATCAGGCCAAATGACACGGTACTCGACCCGGAATGTATTGCTGGTTTCATCTTGCAGCGCGTGCTCGATGATTTTCTGCACCTGTTCCCGATCGGCGGGGTGAACATGTTGGAAAAAGAACGCGAGCGGCTGCACTCGCGCGTCATGCGAAAGTCCGAGCAGCCGATAATGCTGGGCGTCCCATTGCAGCGTGCGCGTGGTCAAATCCATGCTCCATGTGCCCATGGCCGCCGCCTTGAGCGCCGTACGCAGCCGCTCCTCGCTGAGCTCCAGGGCGGCAGTCATCTGCATGCGCTGCGTATTGTCGCGGACGAGCTTCACAAAACCGTGTAACTGGTGCTGTTCGTCGCGCAGTGGCGTGGTGCTGCCGCTCGCCCAGAGGCGGCTCCCGTCCCTGCGCTGTTGCCAGCGATCATCTCCGGCGCGGCCAGCCGTGGCCGCCGTTTGAAGCTCTTGTTCGGAAACGCGGGCCGCCTGATCTTCGGGCGTAAAAATGCGCCTGATATTCTGCCCCAGCATCTCGTCAGAAGAAAAGCCGAACATGCGCTCAGCGCCAACGTTCCAGTCGATGACGTTGCCACCGGCGTCCAGCATCATTAGTGCATGATCGTGCAGATTTTCATTGAGCAGGCGGAAAAGTTCCTCACTCCGGCGCAGCTTTTGTTCGGTCTGCCGTTGTGCGGTGATGTCGCGATGGTAAATCGTGATGCCGCCGTTCTCATTGGGAAAAATGCGCACTTCGGCCCAGATGCCGCGCGAAGGATAGAAGCTTTCAAATGTCACCGTCGCGCGCTGGTTCATCGCTTGTTCGTAGAACGACTGGTAGCGCGCGACATCGGTGCCCGCGAAAAGCTCACGCACGTCGCGCCCAAGCACGTTCTCCCGGCGCATGTGCGTCAGGTGCTCCATTGCTTGATTAAGATAGACGCAGCACCAATCCTGGTCAACGCTGAGGTACGCATCAGGGATGCTTTCCAGGATTGATGAAGTTTGCTGCATTTGTTCCCTGTCGTATGACTCATCTGCATGCATGGTCATCTATTAGTTTGTCATAACGTCTCTTTATCTACAAAATATGAAAGCAAAAATCGCACCATGAGGCGTTGCGCCATTTCATGATTAAATGCTGGCGGGGTGAGGGGTGCCATGAAGGAGCGGCAGGTCTCAGACCTGCCGCTCCTTCATGACCAGCGCAGACGTGTGTTACGGATGAGCGATGGCCGCGATTGGGCCTTGCGGGTTGCTGATTGATTGCAGTTCGCGGTATGGAATAAACAGCACCTGCGGCCCGGCCGCGTAGGCGGCCACCTGGTACGGATCGAAGGTGATTCGCAGCCCCTCGGCTTCCAGGTTCCACGAGCGGAAGTTCTCTGCGCTGGCCGCCGCGCCTTCTTCAAAGAGCGGGAAGCCGCGCGTCCGCAGCTTGTCGAGGCTGTATTTCGACAACCACGCCAGGTAGTCGCTGTTGGGCGCGAACAGATCGGCCAGCGCGATCTCGCGGTTATTCGCAAGGTCGTAGTTGACGGTGAACGTCGTGGAGTTCGGGTGGGCCGCCCCGGCGACAAAGCTGTAGTCGCGGAACAGCACGCTGATGATCTTGTTGTTGGCGAAGGTCGTTTCGTAGCTGATCTCGATTGTGCTGCGGTTCACGGCTGGCGGCAGATCGGCGGTCGGGCTGATCTGCTCGACGTCGGTTTTGAACTGCGAAATGGCCTTCGAGACGGTGCTTTCGACCAGATTGTTAAACGCGCTGCCCGCCGCGCCTGCGCCGCTCAGTTGCGGATAGGCGGCGCGGTACGTCGTGAACATGGGCGTTTCGCTGGTGGCGTACATCGTTTTCGTGCTGATTGTGTATGACGTTTGCGGTGCCAGCACTTCGGCCAGTTGCACGGGCTGCGGCTGGTTTGTCTGTGGCGATGACCATGTGCCGGTCAGCGAAAAGCGATTGTCGCTGAGTTGCAGCGTGCCGGTGAGCATGGTGGCGCTGCCGTTGTCGCCCGCTGGCTCCTGAAGCTTCACGCTGCCGTCGGGCGCTATCGTTCCATTCAGATACTGGAATTGTTCAAAGCCGGTCGCGTTGCGCTCGTGTTTGAAGAAATATTGGCCTTGCGCGGTCGCGTCGGTGCGCTCCAGAATAATCACCATATCCTGATTGCCAACCGTGCCGCTTAACGTCACGTTGAATTGCGCGGGCAATGACTCCGCCGAACTGCCTGCTGTGGACGTGGCCGTGGCGGCGGGGGCGGCTGTCGGCGCGCTGGTCGGCTGAGCGGGCGCAGTGGCGGCGGGCGCAACCGTCACCGGCTCGGCTGGGGCTTGCACAGATCCTGTTGGCAACTCGACGGAGTCAGGCACCGCAGGCACCGTGCCGCATGCCGCCAGGATTGCGGCGACTGCGCCCGTCATGAGCAGTGGGACAGCCGACTTGATAAGACGAAACATGGACGCTCCTGTTGGCATTCAGCAACGCGCATTGCTCAAATGCCGCTATAATAGAACTCTTGTAAATTATTATAACGTGATGTGCGAACCATTTGAGCATGACAACAGAACAAGAAACAATCAGTTCATGGCGCAGGTCGCTGGCGCATATCTGGTACGCGTGGGGCAGCAGCCTGTGTTACTGGGGCATTCAGACGGCGGAACCGTGGTTCTTTCGGGCGGCGATCCACTCGTTCGATCGGGTGGTGCGCGTCTGGCCGCAATTCGCGCTGGGCTGGTACCGGCGCGGGCTGGTGCGCTCGCGCGAGCTTGGCGAGCATGCGTCAGGCATCGCCGATCTTTCGCAGGCGATTGCGCTCGAGCCGGAATGGGCCGAGGCGTATTTGCAGCGCGGGCTCATCCAGCGCTT
>DASTWM010000182.1:0-28013 GCA_035765855.1 Roseiflexaceae bacterium | reverse complement strand
GCTCGTCAGACTATGAGTATCAAGCAGACCCGTATACGGCGCATTACAGAAGGGACACCGGCTTACGAGATACGTGGGAAGGTGCTTCCAATAGTCAGCACCAGCGTCAAAGCGACGGAAGAGACCAGCGTGAGTGTACTTTTGTAGTATCCGCTGATATCTCGCTGGATCAAACGTTATTTGGAGCAGCCGAAGTGATGGAAATGTGGAATCAGCAGGCATATGCAAATGTTTATGTTATGCAATGCTGTTAATAGAATTACGTTATTAACAGCATTGCTTTTTTGTCAGCGCGCGCCGCGCCACGCCAGCAGCAACTCCGGCACATCGGCATAGAGCGCGTCCGGCTTAATTGGGCCGCGCTCTACATCCTCGGCTGTGGATACGCCGGTGAGCACCAGCACCGTCGCGAGATCGGCGGCCTGCGCGCCAGCAATATCTGTGTCGAGCCGGTCGCCAATCGTAAGCGTGCGTGCCGGGTCGGCATGCAATAGTTCGACGGCGGCGTGCATCATGGTTGGGCCGGGCTTGCCGATCACGACCGGCTCCACATCGGTCGCCGCCTGCATGAGCGCCAGCAGCGAGCCAGTTCCGGGCAGCAGACCGATTTCGTTCGGCAGCGTGCGGTCGGGGTTGGTGCCGACGAACATCGCCCCGGCGCGGATCGCCAGCGCGGCGGTGCGCAGCTTGGCGTAGTTCACCTCAATGTCCATGCCGACGACGACGTATTTCGGCTGCTTGTCATCCTGCACGAAGTAGCCATCGCCGAACAGTGCCTCCTGCAAGCCCTGCATGCCGATTGCGTATACCGGCGTGCCGCGCGGCGCTCGCTCCTGTAAATAGTGCCGCGTCACGGTCGAGGATGTAATCACGCGCGCCGCCGGGACATGCAGGCCCATGATGGCGAGCTTCTGCTCATATTGCGCGGGCGTCAGCGTGGAATTGTTGGTCACGCAGGCGTAGGCGATGCCCTGATCATCGAAGAAGCGCAGAAGCGCGTCGACGCCCGGCAGCGCAGTGTTGCCGCGATACAGCGTGCCGTCCATGTCGAGCAGCACGGCGGTGTAATGATTCAAGTTCAGCATAATTCCTCATAGCAGTGACAGGATGACAAGATGACAGGTGATTTTACGAATGCCGAATTGCCACCTTGTCACCCCTTCACCCTGTCATCTTGTCAAGACTACATCCGTTCCGGTGCCTGAATGCCCAGCAATCCGAGGCCGTTCTTTAGCGCCTGTGCCGTGGCGGCGACCAGCCGCAGCCGCGCGGCGCGCACGTCCGGCTCGGATTTAAGCACCGGGCAGTCCCGGTAGAAAGCCGAAAGCGCGCGCGCCATTTCGTAGCACCAGTTGGCGATCACAAATGGCGCGTAGCGCTCGCCCGCCTCGCGCACGGCGTCGGGCAGCCGCGCAAGCTGTTTGATGACGGCAACTTCCGAGGGGTGAGAAAGTAATTCGGAGGAAGGGCGAATGTCGGATGACGAAACAGAATTTTCTCGTTTGTCATTCGTCTGCCGTTCTTCGTCTTGCGCTCGACGCAGAATCGACCGGCAGCGGGCGTGCATATATTGAATGTACGGCGCGCTGTTGCCTTCCAGCGCCAGCATGCGGTCCCAGTCGAGCGTGATGTTGCGCTTCGGGTCCTGATACAGATCGTTGTAAATCACTGCGCCGACGCCGACCGCCTCGGCAATCGCCTCTTTTTCTTCCTCGGGCAGGTCAGGACTGGCATGATCGACCACGGCGCGCGCGCGGGCATGCGCCTCGTCCAGCAGCGCCTCAAGATACAGCACGTTGCCGCGCCGCATGGAGAACGGCTCGCCATTCGCGTTGAACACCGTGCCAAAAAAGATATGTACTAATTCGGTATCGCGGGCGTAGCCAAGCGCGCGCACCAGCGCGAACACCTGACGGAAGTGCAGCTCCTGCGGCTGGCCCACCACGTAGATAATCTTTCTCGGGTGGTACTCATTCTCGCGGTAGATGACGGTGGCAAGATCGCGCGTCAGGTAGAGCGTGCCGCTGTCGGAGCGCTGCACCAGGAATGAAGGCAACTCCTTGTTATTCTGATCATGCAAGCCTTGAACGACCAGCGCGCCGCCGGGATCACGCTCGGAAACGTCAAGCTCCTCAACTTTGGCGATCACATCCGGCAACATATCAGCATAGAAACTCTCGCCATGCAGCGTGTCAAAGCGAACCCGCAGGCGCTCGTAGCTGCGCTCATTTGCGCGGATCGTCGCGTCCACCATCCACTGCCACAACTCGCGCGCTGTCGGGTCGCCTTGCTCCAGCTTGAGCGACCATGCCCGCGCCGTGTCATCGGCAGTTGCGGCATCCGCGTCAAAGTCGTCGCCCTCTGCGTCGCCTGCACCAATCAGGCGATTGTAATGGGCGTACATCTCTTCAAGCCGCGCCAGCACAGCCTCGCCTTCGCCTTCCGGTCGTCCAAAACGTTCGACAGCGGCCAGCAGCGTGCCGAACTGTTTGCCATAATCGCCCAGATGATTATCGGCCACTGTGTCGTAGCCAAGAAATGACAACATGTTGTGAAGCGACTGGCCGATGATGGTCGAACGCACATGCCCAATATGCATGCGCCGGGCAATATTCGGTGAAGAATACTCGACAACGACCTTCGCGTTCGCGCCGAGATCATCGCTGCCGTAGCGCCCGTTCATCTGCTCGATTTCGTGAAGAACAGCTTCCGACAGCCGGGCTGTATCGAGCGAAAAGTTCAGGAATGGCCCGGCAGCCTCGGCCTTTGCCACGAGTGAGCCGGGGCCGAACTGCAACGCACCGGCGAGTTGCTGCGCGAACTGCGGCGGCGGCATGCCGGCGGCTTTGGCGGCCCGGAAGGTCGGAAAGGCCAGGTCGGCGGCAATATTGGCCTTGGGCGGCGAAAGCTCGATCATGTCGTCGGGAACGCGCCCCGTCGCGCGGATCGCCTCGCGTATTTCAGTTTCAAAAAGATCAAGCGCGTACTTCATCTACACTCCTGCAACGCTTTGTGTAAAAAGAACTACACACAAGTATATGTTGAGAGCGGTGGTACCGCAAGTTGCGCGGGTGTTTTGCAGGCGGCAGTTGTTATCGAAACGTCATCCACGCGCCTTTGCCGTGTTATATACTTATGCTACGATCATTTGACTAACTATTTTCAACAACCTCATGGATCATGCGTCTGTTTCATCACCACCGATTTACAATTCGGCTCAAAATGCTGCTGCTTGCGCTCGGGTTGGCATGGACACCGCTGGTTCTGATCGGCGCGCTCGGCATGCTGAACCTCGATCAGGCGCGCGACACCGCTGTGCAAACCGTGACAGAAGCCTTGCAACAGCAGGCTGAGTCGAATCTTGAGAAACGCACGATCGACAAGGCGCAGCGCTACAACGCCGCGCTGGCAAGCGTCGAGCAGCAGGTCAGGAGTCTTTCAGCGACCGGCACGGTGCTGTTTGGGTCAACGCCGTCGCCGGAGCTGGCGGTTGGGCGCGTGTGGGTGTCGCCCGACGGGCTGACGCTCGAAACAGGCCGCGCCCATGCCACGGCGGTCGCGCGCGCCCAGATCATGATCCCGCTGCTGCGCGCCGCAGTTCAGAGCAATTCGCTGGTCAGCCTGGGCTACGTTGGCCTTGAAGACGGCGGCGTGCTGGCGACCGACCATGATATTGTCGACGTGTTGCAACAGATCAAGCCGTTTGATGTGCGCAAGCGGAACTGGTACATCACCGCCCGTTCTGCGGGCCACACCGTGTGGGTGGATACCTACGTCGATGCGAATACCAAGAAGTTAACGACGACGTGCGCGACGCCGATTTACGACCGGCAGGGCAATTTTGTCGGCGTGGTCGGCTTCGATCTGCTGCTCGACACCATTCAGCAGGACCTGCTCAAATTCAGCCCCGGCGAAAATGGCTATGCTTTTTTGATCAATGGCGAAGGCAAGGTGCTGGTGCGGCCCGACATGGAGCCGGGCGAGGCGAGTTGGAACAGTTCCTTCGCAGGCGAGAATTTATTACAAAGCAGCGATCCGGCGCTGCGTGCCGTCGTTCAGCGCATGACACAGCGGCAACAGGCGGTGGAGCAGTTATTTTACCAGGGCGGCAATGTGTACCTGGCTTATGCGCCAATTCCCAGTGCTGGCTGGAGCGTGGGCATGGTCGTGCCACAGAATGAAGTGGTGCAGCTTGCCAACGCGGTTGGCACCGATCTCGCGCGGCGGCAGCAGCGGCTCCGCGCCGATATTATCCTGGTTTTTGGGGTCATGATGGCAGGTATCGGGCTGGGCAGTGTCATCCTGACGCGCCAGATCACGCATCCGCTGCGGCAACTACGCAGCAGCGCGCACCGCATCACGGCGGGCGATCTCCACTACCAGGTGGAGCAGGTGAGCAATGATGAAATCGGCGATCTGGCGCAATCGTTCAACATGATGACGGCATCACTGCGCCAGAAAGTCGTCGAGCTTGAGGAAAATCTTCAACACCTCGCCACGCTGAACGACGTGTCGAACCGATTCAAAGCGATTGTTTCGCTGCCAGAACTGCTCGATGCCATTCCGCGCGCGATCTGCCGCGATTTTGGCTTCGACCGCGCGGCGCTGTACATGATCAACGATAATGTGCTTCAGGTTGTGAGCGTCTGCTTCGGCATGGACGGCGCAGAGCAGGAGCAAGCCTTTCTTCATGCCGCCAACGACCAGCCAATTACCATGAGCAGCAACACCGTCGAGGCCGATGTCGTCCGCAGCGGGCAGGCCGTGGTCGTGACGAATCCATGGGACAACCCGCGCGTGCTCCAGCACAAGCAACGGGCGTCGTCGAGCGAATCGTATGTACAGGCACCGATTTTTGGGAAAGACGGCAAAATTATCGGCCTGCTTTCGGCGGATTATTATCATCAAAAGCGCGAAGTCACCGCGCAGGATGCCGCCCAGGTGCTGACCTACGCCAGCATGGTGGGGCTGTCGGTGGAGAATGCGCGGCTGTATGAAGAATTAGAGCGCAAAGTTGCCCAGCGCACCGATGAACTGCGGGTGGCGCTTGAGCGCGCGCGCGAAGCTGACCGCATGAAGACGCGCTTTCTGGCTGCTATTTCGCACGAACTGCGCACGCCGCTCAACGCGATTATTGGCTTTTCGACGGTGCTGCTTGAAGAGATTCAGGGGCCGGTGACCCATGCGCAACGTGAGGATCTCAGAACGATTCACGACAACGGCCAGTTTTTGTTGCACCTGATCACCGAACTGCTCGACCTCGCGCGCATCGAGGCGGGCAAGATCGATCTGCGTGCTGCTGATGTAGACATCGCCGCCGTCATCAACGACGTGGCGGGCACCGCGCAGGGGCTGCTGCGCGATCGTTCGGTCAAGCTGCGCGTTAATCTGCCCGCCAACCTGCCGCCAGTGCTCGCCGACCGCGGGCGGGTGCGGCAAATTCTGCTGAATCTGCTCTCGAATGCGGTGAAGTTCACCGAATTTGGCGAAATCGCCGTTTCGGCGCGACCGGTCATGATGTCGCGCAACGACGGCAAAGACACGCACACGCTGCCCTGCATTGCGATCAGCATCCGCGACACGGGGCGTGGCATCGAGCCGGACCTGCTGCCGGTGGTGTTCGAGGAGTTTCGCCAGGTGCATGCCGACCGCACGGGCATGCGTGGCAGCGGCCTTGGCCTGGCGATCACGCGCGGGCTGGTGGAGGCGCACGGTGGCCGCATCTGGGTCGAAAGCGTGCTGGGACAAGGGACGATTTTCACATTCACGCTGCCGGTGAGCCTTGCGAGTAAACCGCGCCGCCTGGTCACCACCCATGCCCGGCGCGCCGCCACGAACGGCCATGCAGTGGAGAATCACTAATGCCCAACAAACCCTGCATTCTCTATATTGAAGACAATCTCAACAACCAGCGGCTCGTGCAGGTTGTGCTGGAAGCGCGTGGCTACAAGGTTGTGATCGCCAGGGACGGCCCGGAAGGGCTGGCGCGCGCGCGCGAAATGACGCCGGAGCTTATTCTGGTCGATCTTGGCATCCCCGGCCTTGACGGCTTTGAAACGACGACGCGACTGCGCAGCCTGGAGCATCTGCGCAGCACGCCGATTCTCGCGCTGACGGCGGATGTGCAGGCTGGCACGCGCGAGCGTTCGCTGGCGGCCGGCTGCGACGGCTACATCACCAAGCCGATTGATGCACGCCAGTTGCCACAGCAAATTCAGGAGTTCGTGAACGGAAAGCGGGAGGCGCTGCCAACGATGATTGAAACCAGCATGCTGCGCGAATACACGCAGCGGCTGGTGGAACGGCTAGAAAAGCAGGTGCGCGACCTGACTCTCGCGCATGCCGAACTTCATGAGGTCAATCAACACAAAGACCAATTTCTGGCGCTGCTGTCGCACGAACTGCGCACGCCGCTCACGGCCGTGCTCGGCTTTGTCGAACTGTTCGAGCGCGGAACGCTTGGCCCGCTCACGGCGCAGCAGCACGAAGCGATCACGGTGATAGCGCGCAACACCAACACCCTTGTGCGACAGCTCAATAATCTGCTCTTTTTGCAGGAAGTGCGCTCGGCGCATCTTCAGCGCGCGCCAGCACAGGTCGATGATTTGCTCCGGCGGCTGCTGTATGAATTCAAGCTACTGGCAGACGCTGGTCAGATCGAACTGCGCGCCGCGCTGCCGAAAGCCCGGCCATACAACGGCGACCTTGTGGCGCTGGAACATGCCTTCCGCCACTTAATTGACAACGCGATCAAATTCACACCGCGTGGCGGCCAGATCGCCGTCATCATGCGCGACGAACCGACGCGGCTGATCGTTGCGGTGCAGGACACCGGCATTGGCCTCGCGCCCGAGCAGCATGAGAAAATCTTTTTGCCGTTCTATCAGGTTGATAGCTCGCTGGCCCGCCCGTATGCTGGCGTCGGCATCGGGCTAACGATTGTGAAGCATGTCGTCGAGGCGCACCATGGCCAGCTAACGGTGCGCAGCATTCCTGGCAAAGGCAGCCTGTTTACCATGACTCTGCCGCGCACAGCATAACAATCGCTTGCACTGCGCGATCATCACCCCGGAATGTATCAATGATAATGCCCATGCTCATGCGCGTGGTCGGGCCAGTGCTGATGAATGTGCGTGTGCGGTTGGCCGGGCGGCGGCAGTTCTTCGGGCGCGTGGGTGTGCGTCCCGCCAAGATGATTGAGATGATCGTGGCCGAACCAGCGGTCCTCCGCGCAATAATTCATCATCAGCAAGTTCTCGCCATGATGCCAGCGCCTGCGGAAGATGTCGTAGTTCTTCTTGCTCCTGGCGGCCTGCTCTTCCTCGGTCAGGCTGTACCATTCGCGGTGCGGGTGCTTCTCGATACGCGCGGCAATCTCAGGCACGACGACCACGCTGTAGCCAGCCGCTTTGATAAAGAAGCTGGTGTGGATATCGAGCAGCCGGTAAAAGCGGAACTTTTCGTCGAACCAGCCAATCTCATGCAGCAACTCGCGCCGGAAAGCCATCATGTAGCCTTCCACCGCGTCGACCTGCGGGCCTGCGCTTTCCTGAAACTCCTTCAAATCTTCCGTGACAAGGCCGTACGGCCCAACTACGCCCACCGTTTCGTCGGCCAGCGCCTGCTCGATAGGCGTCCAGATGTTGCCCTGTAGCTCGATTGAGGTGTCGATCAGCACGGTGATGCGCCCGCGACTGGCGCGCATGGTGGCATTGCGCCCGGCGGCAAAGCCCATGTTGTGGTCGGCAAACAGCACCGTCAGCGGCAAGGGCTGCCCGGCCTCGTCATGAAGGCCGTTGCGCGCAAGCTGCTGTAAGTACGGCAGCGTGTCGTCGGAGGAGCCATTGTCAACGATGACGATTTCGATGTCTTTGCCATGGCGCTGGCGCGCAATGCTGTTCACGCAGCGCTCCAGGTCGGCGCGGCTGTCACGCGCCAGCAGGTTGACCGAGAAGGCATGCGCGTCTGGCTCCTCGCGCATGTCGGGAACATCGGTGGCATGCGAGATAGTGGTAAACTCTTTCTCCGCCGCGCGCCGCTCTGCCACCGATCCGCCAGATGTGTCGCGCACGGTGTAGCCCGCCGCATGGATGTGCTCGCGCAGGGCGTCGGCTTCGGCGTAGCGGCCTTCGTTGCGTAGCGCGGCGCGCCGCTGCACCAGCGTGGCGATAGCGTCCGGCAGTTCAACCGTCGTTCGCCCGAACGTGAGCGCCTCGCGGCCTGCCATGTCGAGCGCTGGCTGCAACGCTTCGTCAAGAAATTCATGCAGGCGCAGCCCAAGCACATTGTCCCAATCCAGCAGCAGCGCCAGCGCCTCGGTGGATGCAACCTGCGGACCACGCCCGCGCAGCACGTCCCATGCAGTTGCCAGCGCCTGCGGCATGTTGAGATTGTTGTCGATTGCGGCAACAAAGCGCTGCTGCCACTGCGCTCCAGCTTCACTCAGATCGTCGCGGTTGGCCGCATGCGCCTCAAGACGCGCATGCCTATCCAGCCCGGCTGCATCAGCTCGCGCAACTAAGCGCAACAGCGCCAGCCGCATTCGCCGTAGCCCGATTTGCGCGGCCCGCAATGCGCCAAAGGTGAAATTATTTCGGCTGCGGTAATGCACCGTGGCGAACAGGTAGCGCAGCGCCATGGGGTCGAAGCCGCGCGCCTCGATGTCGGACAGCATGTACACGTTGCCGGTCGATTTCGCCATTTTCAGGCCGTCGGCGAGCAAGTGCTGCGCGTGGACCCAGTAGTTGACAAATGTTTCACCGGAAAAGCCTTCGCTCTGGGCGCGTTCGCCTTCATGGTGCGGGAAAATATTGTCAACCCCGCCGGTGTGAATGTCAAAGTGGGAGCCAAGGTACTTCATTGACATGGCGCTGCACTCGATGTGCCAGCCGGGGAAGCCATGACCCCACGGGCTATCCCACGCCATCTCGCGGTTCGGCTCGGCTACCTTCCACAGCGGGAAGTCTTCCGGGTTGCGCCGCTGCGTATCAACCATTTTGTCGCGCACGCCTTCCATGAGTTGCGCAAGCTCGTTGCCGGACAGTTGGCCGTATGCAGGGAAGCGGTGCACATCGAAGAACACATTGCCATCGACGTTGTAAGCTAATCCTTTGCGCTCAAGACCCTGCACAATGTCGATCATCTCCGAAATATGATCGGTCGCGCGCGGGAACACGTCGGCGGGCAAGATGTTCATGTGCGCTTCGTCGGCATGGAAGGCCGCCGTGTAGAAGGCAGCAATCTCCCGTGAAGTTTTTCCTTCCTTGCGGGCCTGAGCGAGCATCTTATCCTCGCCCTGGTCGAGCCGCTCGACGCGCATGTGGCCGACGTCGGTGATGTTTTTGATGTGCTGAACGTGGTAGCCGTGATACAGCAGCACGCGCCGCAGCCAATCGGCCATGAGAAACGTGCGCAGATTCCCGATATGAATGTAGCGGTACACGGTTGGGCCACAGCTATAGATTTTAGCGACGTGCGCGTCGATTGGCGTGAATGTCTCAAGACGCCGCGTCAGCGTGTTATACAGCTTGAGCATGGGAGTAGCCTCATCTGAGCAATGGTTATACCTATTATACGCTGCTTGTACAGCGTCAGATCTCACGCCGCGCACGGGTTGTGCGCGCCTGGTTGAAGCATGCGGTAAAAATGTGGTATTCTACAGCAGGAATTCGAACGTGCATGAGAAGGAACCTGTTTTATGGCAACAAAGATTATGTACGCAGGCGGCGCAGTTGTGGCGATTGGTGCGGCGCTGCTCGGTATCGGTCTTGCGTTCTTCATTGCGGGGGTGACGTGGCCGGCCATCGCGCAGTTTGAAGGGCGCACGTTTGCGACGGTAACACAAGTGCAGTGGGAAGGCGCTATCCTGCGGCCCATGGGCTTGTATATTGTGGCAGCAGGCGCGATTATTGCAATACTTGGCGCTATTATGGGCTTCTTAGCTTACTCGCGCCGCCGCAGCGAAACGATCTAGCTGCACTGCGGTACGCCAAGCGCCCGAAGGACATGGTACCACAAGAGGAAAGAAGAGCTACATGAACGAGCGTGACTACGTAGACGAACGGCATGACACTCCAATTGAATGGTGGCGACACCGCGTAGTGATACCAACACTTGTAACATTGCTCGTTCTTTCGCTGCTGCTCCATGCCCTGACGTTTGCATCGCTGCTGCGGGTGCGGTCAACGGCAATCGGCCAACTTGATGCGTTCAATACGTATATTGGGCAGGTTCAGCAGGATACGATCAGCGTGAACATCCCGCTGAACCAGCCTGTTCCGATTCATGCGTCGATTCCGATCAACCAGCAGCTTACCATTCCGATCAAGACCACGGTGCCGATTAGCCAATCGGTGAATGTTTCGACGCCGCTTGGCACGCTGCCGTTGCCGATCCAGATGAATTTTCCTGTCAATTTGCAAATCCCTATTGCGGTGAGCCAGACGGTGGATGTCAGCACAACCATCACACTGAATACAAACGTTCCGATTTCGGTTCCCGTCAGCGACACGCCACTTGCAAAGTACCTTCAGCAGTTGCGTGAATCCTTGCAGCAGTTGTCAAGTAATCTGTAGCATGGCATCCGCATTATACAAACGCCGAGGGCAAAACCCTCGGCGTTTGTGTTTGTTTTGCAGCGTATCGTGTTATGCCAGAGCCATCTCGCGGCGCTTCTGGTCGCGCTTGCGCTCGTCGGCATTTAAGACCTTCTTGCGCAGCCGAAACGTCTTCGGCGTCACTTCGACCAATTCATCGTCGTTGATGTATTCAATCGCGTCGTCAAGGCTGAGCACGCGCGGCGGATCGAGCCGCAACGCTTCATCGGCGACCGACGAACGGATGTTGGTAAGGTGCTTGCGCTTACACACGTTAACCTCAAGGTCGCGTTCGCGGATGTGCTGGCCGATGACCATGCCTGCGTACACTTCCATGGTCGCGCCAATAAAGAGTTGCCCGCGATCCTGAGCGTTATGCAGGCCAAACGTGGTGGCGACACCGCTCTCCGAGGCAATCAGCGAGCCGTTGGTGCGGGTGCTTAGTTCGCCTACAAGCGGCTCGTAGCCAAAAAACAGCGTGTTCATCAGCCCTTCGCCGCGCGTCGAGGTCAGGAAGGTCTGGCGGAAACCGAGCAGCCCGCGCGTCGGCACATGGAACATGAGATGCACCGTGCCATCGTCGCGGTAGCTCATGTCGCGCATGATGCCGCGCCGCTGGCCCATAAGCTCGATCACCGTGCCCTGATACTGCTCAGAAACCTCGATTTCAACCTGCTCGATTGGCTCCAGGCGCTGGCCGTCTACTTCTTTGAAAATAACTTCCGGGCGCGATACCTGGAACTCGTAGCCTTCGCGGCGCATGGTCTCAATCAGAATCGTCAGGTGCAATTCGCCACGCCCGCTGACCGCGAACGCATCGGCAGAGTCGGTGTCTTCCACCCGCAGCGCCACGTCGCGCTCGGTTTCAGCGTACAGCCGCTCGCGCAGCTTGCGCGAGGTCACATAGGTGCCGTCGCGCCCGGCAAACGGGCTGGTGTTGACGCTGAAGGTCATCCGCACCGTTGGCTCCTCGACGGAGATCAGCGGCAGCGCCTCGGGATGTTCGGCGTCGGCAATCGTATCGCCGATCATGACATCAGGGATGCCTGCGATCGCAATAATGTCGCCCGCCTGCGCCTGATCGACCTCTTGCCGATCAAGCCCGCTGAAGACAAAGAGCTGATTCACTTTGGCAGGCGTGATGCTTCCATCGCGGCTGATATGGGCGACAGATTGCCCGCGTAACAACGTACCGCGCGCGAGCCGCCCGATCAGCACCTTGCCTTTGTACGAATCGTAGGATGTCGTCGTGACTAACAATTGCGCCGGACCTTCGGCCTCGACATCGGGTGGCGGAATTTGGTCGAGAATAGCCTGGAACAGCGGCTCCAGCGTGTCATGAATTTTAAGCGGCGAGCGACCGGCGAGGCCACGCAGGCCGTCGGTGTAGATCACGGCGAACTCGGCCTGCTCGTCGTTAGCGCCCAGATCCACGAACAGATCAAAGGTTTCGTTCACGACATGATTCGGGCGCGCGTTGGGCCGGTCAATTTTGTTGACGACCACAATCGCGCGATGGCCTGCTTGCAGCGCCTTGCGCAGCACGAAGCGCGTTTGCGGCATCGGGCCGTCCACCGCGTCCACCAGCAGCAGCACGCCATCGACCATGTTCATCACGCGCTCGACCTCGCCGCCGAAATCGGCATGGCCGGGCGTGTCCACGATGTTAATTTTAATATCGTGGTACTTAACGGCGGTGTTCTTCGCCAAAATTGTGATGCCGCGCTCGCGCTCAAGATCGTTCGAATCCATGACGCGCTCGGCAACATGCTGATTTTCGCGAAAAATATGGCTCTGGCGCAGCATCGAATCCACCAGCGTCGTCTTGCCGTGGTCAACGTGCGCAATAATAGCGATATTACGAATATTCTCTCGTTGCATACCTATCCAAAAGGAAAGCTCAGTACGAAGGCTGACGCTTTCCACACAAAACGCCCCGACCATACGGGCCGAGGCAGTGCCAATTGCTTCAAGCTCTTTCTATTGTAGCACATGAGCCGCCGTGCCGCCAATGTGCGACACAGCATCGTAAGCTTTCGACTGTGAACAAATGTTAAACCAAAACAGTGGATGGTTAAATAACCGTTATGGTATGGTTACGCCACACACATGACATGCCAGAACGCGCGGCGATTGGTACGCGCCCGACAAAGGAGATGTATGCAACCATCACACCGCACATCAGACCGACGAACATGCTGGCTCCGCCGAAGTACCGTTGTGTTTGCCTTTATAACCCTTGCTGCCGCCATGCTGCACATTCAAAGCCTGCCGCGCAGCTATGCCGCAGCAGCGCACGCTGAGCCTGCAACACCTGGCGTGGGGAGTAATGCGGCGGCAGCCCGGCCGAACGCGCTGCAACCCCGTCTTTATCTGCCATTGTTGCGCCAGAGTCAGGCGACGACAGTGGCCCCGACAGCAACACCACGCCCGACGACCGTTTCACAGCCTCCGGCCACGGCCATGCCCATGCCGCCGGGCGAGATGGAGCCGGTTGCGCCGGACTGGGTGGCCGCCTGCCCGGCAGACACCGTGCCGTTTGAAGCGCAAGGCTGGTGGATGAACGATTTTGGTCATGTGCATCTCGGATTCTGCGCGCCAGCAGACCAGCATGTAAGTGGAAGCTACACCTTCAAGGTCCACCTGACGCTCCACAACAATCCGGGCAAGATCACGCTGCTGCAAGCACAAATTGACGATAGCCACTTTGTGCAAACCGATAAGGTGGGGGTCACATGCCCGGTCGATCAGACCTGCTCATGGGACGACGAAGTTACAATTGACACGTCCGATTTCCCCAATGATGGCTGGCATCATTTACGTGTACGTGCCACGGTGAGAGAGCCGGACGGGAACGAGCTTGTCGCCACGAACTTTATTCCGGTGTATCTGAGCAACGGCAAGCCCGTCGCAGACTTCCGCTATGTCACGCTGGGCGGCACGACCGATTATATTGCGGGGCGCGGCTGGTACACCAACGTGAATTACACATGGTCGGCGGTGTTCAGCCCGCCAAAGGCCCAGGCTCGGATCAGCGGCGTCTATAACGTGACGGTGCGCCCCATGGCAACCGACAATCCGCAGCCGGTCAGCCGCTTCATTGTGAAGCTGGACAGCACGCACACAGACCCGGGCGTAACGATATACGACACAACAAGTTCCGAGACGAAGCCAGTTGCCTTGAGCATCGACACGACGCAATTGACGAACGGCTGGCATTCGCTGCTGGCGCGCACGGAGGCCGGCAACCAGGCCAGCACCGGATGCGCGCAGTGCTCCGGCGAGCCGCAGATCCACGCTGGCACGACGAAAGTCTGGTTCTACGTGCAGAACTAAGCGTCCATTCAAAACGTTGGTCGTGCCAGCCTCATGGACAAAATAACAAAGGAGGTGAAGCGGATTGAAGTTCGCTTCACCTCCGTTGTTTACCAGCTAACGATCTGCATTATTGCCGCATGAACGGCAGATAGATGCGTAATGCAGGCCCGGACGCGACATCGGTAATTGTCACTGTCACCGTTGATGGCGTGCCGAGCGCGGCCTGCTGGGGGTTGCTCAGCACCAGCGTGAATGTTTTATCAAGCGCATTATCGTTCCTGATCAGCGGCACACTCACCACGATGCTGGTCTGCCCCGGCGCAAACGTCAGCGTGCCGCTGGCCGCCGTGTAGTCAACGCCCGCTTTTGCGGTACCGTCATGCGTGGTGTACGTCACTGTGACCGGCTCGGTCGATGCAGCGGTCAGTTGCACCGGAATGTCAGCCACACCCGCGTTAATCGATGCGTGTACTTCAGGTGCATTTGCCTGCACGGCGAGCGGCTTGAACACCGCCACATAGGTCGCCGGCGCGGCAGGCGTCACAATCTCGCGTGTCGGCTCGGTCGCGTCTGGGTGATCTTCGTGGCGCGGCCAATACCAGGCTGGGATGCGCCGCATGGCCGCGTCGTGCGCGGGCGCGCCGTCCGACCAGTGATCGAACACCATCCACTGCCCGGAAGCGTCCTGCTGCGTGGGCGCGCTGACCCCGAACGAATAGTTCTCCCACGAGGTAACGGTTCCCTGGCCGGTGATCGTCGTATCATCGGCGACAAGTTGCAGCCCGGCCGGCTCGGTTTGGAACGTCAGATCAACCAGGTGCGGCATCAATGTCTGGGTGATGGTGCTGGTGCGCCCCTGTGAGTCGGTGGCGGTAAGCTGAATCTCTAAGTACGACGAATGAGCGGCGCTGAGACCTTCCGGCTCGGTCATGGGAATCACAATATTGTTGCCCTGCGTCGGGAACAATTCTTCATGCGTGTGCGTATCATGATGCCGGAGCACATGCCAGGTTAGTGCAGAATCCGGCAAAGGTCCAGTTTCATCAGGATCGGTGGCACTGCCGCTCAGCGTTACGGTCTCTCCCACCTTGAACTTGTAGTCTGCGGCAGGCGATGCGATCGCAGGCACAGGCGGGTTGTTGCCGAGATCGATGCGGATGGAAGCCGGATCGGATGCTGCCCCGCTGGTATCACGCACGACAAGTGTCGCGGTAAACACCGCGGTCTTATGCCCGGCTGGAAGCTGATACGTATGAGCGATTGTCGGGGCGGTCGCATTCTTGCTGGTCTGACCATCACCGAAGTCCCAATCATACGTCAGTTTGTCGCCATCAGGATCGCTGCTGCCCGCGCCGCTGAACGTAACCGTGAGCGGGCTGTTGCCGAACGTCTTGTCGGCACTCATGTCAGCGACTGGCACATGATTGCGGCTTCCGGTAAAGATCACGCGGCGCACTTGGCCACCGCCGCTGTAGGTTCCATAGTACAGCGCCTGGGTCATTTTGCCGGGATGCGTGGGATCGGGTGCCGGGCCGAATGTCATGGTCGTAACACCAGCTTTGGACGTGGTACTGGGCGAGATAATTTCATCCACAACGGTTGAAGCTTTGTAGCCACCCGCGCCATCCGGATCGAGCCGCCAGATGCGCCCGCATGTGTAATCGCCAAAGAGATACACATTATCGTACTCTTCGGGCCACACGCCGGGCGGCACAAATGCCGCGCCAGTGACCGCCGAACAGCCCTTGAAAGCCTCGCGCGAATCGTTCGTATGCAGATACCAGAAGATCGGATCGTTCGGCGGCGTCAACAGCCCGGGCGTGCAGATTTTCTCTTGCAGGCATGGCCCTTCCCGCTTATCCCAGCCATAATCAGCGCCGACTTTGCCGACGTTAATCTCTTCCCATGTCGCCTTGCCAACATCGTTGATGTAAAACTCAACATTGTTCGGATCGGTGCCGGGCTTGAGCGCGATGCGCCAGGGATGCCGCAGCCCCACGGCAAACACTTCACGGCATGGCTTGCCTTGCTCAAATTGAGGATTGCTCGGATTACCACATTGAACGGCAGCGGGATCGGTGAAATACGGATTGCCCGTTACGCCATCGCCGGTCGCGGGGTTGATGCGCAGAATCTTGCCACGCAGGCTATCTGGATCGTTGGACTTCTGCGGAAAATCGCCGTCGCCGGTCGAAACGTACAGGTAGCCATCCTGCGCGATGAACATGCCGCCGCCGAGATGATCCTGAATACGCGTCGGAATATGATCGAGCACGATGAATTCGCTGCCACCGACAATACTGCCGTCCTTGAACGTAAAGCGTGACAGGCGGTTGAATGGTTCTGTCGCGGGATTATCATTGCCGGAGCGCGGACACTGCTGCTTGTAGTCACTGCCCTGGCCTCGCATGGTGAAGTACATGTAAAAGTATTCAGAGCCGTCGGCATTCACCTTTGGGTCCACGACGATGCCAAGCAGACCTGCATCGGAACTGGTGCAGAGCAAGGATCCCATGTCGTAAACAGGCGGCAACGTAGCGGAGTTACCCTCTTGCCATAAGTACAGCTTTCCCGATTGATCGGTGACGAGTGCGCGCCCATCGTGCAGGAAAGCAATACTTGTCGGATGCTGAATCTTGGACAGTCTTTCATCAGTAAAGCCTGTCGGCGGCTTCGGAGTAGGCTCGGCAGCCTGCACCACCATCGCCGTCGCAGCAAAGACGATGACCGCCATGGCTGTGCGAAGGGGATGCAACATGTGTACAAAGCGTCTTGTCAATGTTCCTGGCATAAATGCCTCCTGAATGGCAAGCACCTTGCTCGCGTTAGCTCTACCAAAGGACAACGATAGTTCGTCATGAACGTCTGCTCATCAACACATTAATGATGTGGTTTTACCTCCTTGCCAGGGGAATGATGTACGCCCGCCCGAGTTTAGCGAACAATAGCGCATGCAGGGCGCTGATCCTCAATGCGCTCCTGCATGCTGAATACCTCGCACGATGTTGTGAACACAATGCGACTCACGGTGTCACTTGATACACCGCGAAGCTTTTATTATGATAGACCTCAGGGAAGGTAAGCGTACGATCTGTATACATGATAACGTACACTGCATGCTGTTGGTTACGCGCGCCGCGCGCAATATCGGTAAACGCCGCCTGATCGACACGTTTGTAATCTTCGACAAGGGTGTCAGGGCCGGTGTAGCCAAGCTTCTGCATGCGCTCAAACCACTGGTACCCGAATTCAGGATTAAAAAACATTTGCGTGCCGTCCTTCCAGTCGCCATAAATCGCACGCTCGGACTCCACCCGAAAGCCGTTGGTATCCGGCGGCACAATGAAGACATCGGCAACGTTGGTCGAGCGCTTCGCCCAGCGCTGCACATCGAGCCATTGGTCATTCTGGGTATTCGCAATCGACACATGTGGCCGTTGCAGCGCCAGAACGACGCCAACCGCCAGCGCCAGCCCCGCGATCATGAGCGTCAATTCTTGTGATGGCAGCACGCGACGGCGAACCTGCTGGTACAGCACCACAAGCGCGAGCAACGCCAGCAGCGGCAGCATCGCCATTTTCGAATGATCTACGTCATACAACGCAACGATCACAAGCACGCCCGCAACCGCTGTATGCAGGCCGAGGCGCTGCGTTCGCAGTTCCATCACCACATAGTTGGCAATGTACATGAGCGCGAAATAAATCAAAAACGTCGTGCTGCGGAACAATTGAATCTGAATGACGATTGAAAGCGGCAACAACTCAGTAAACACTGTCCCAATCACCCACATCATCAGAATCGCGCCAACAAAGCTCAGCACCGCGCGATGATGAAAGGCACCTGGCCGATGTTTCCAACTCACGACAAACGCGGCCATGATCGCAAAGATTTCAATAAAATTCTTAATACCCCACGAAAAAGGAAACACATGATGTGCTGAGCGCAGGCGCATCAATGCCAGCCAGCGCGGGTCGGCATAGAAGGTGCTGAGCGAGCCTGGGTGGTAGTGGGCTTTCCAGATGAAGATCGGGCTTGCAATCACAAGAAAGACGACGCCGCCAACGACAAGTCGCTTCCAACCAATGCGCTGAAGGTGAACCAGCGACGCAACGCCAATGAGCGCGCCAGCATAAATCGTCGTCAATGGATGGATGAGAAAACCAACCCCCAGCAAGGCATAGCTCAGAATAAAGCGTTCTTTCAGAAAGAAGTACAACGCAAAAATGAGCAGCGGCAGCACCGCCGACCGGGTCAGGAACATGGGATCGATCGTGAGCGACAATGCCAGTGAAAAGCGGTTAAACAGGAGCAGAAACAGCGACAGAATCGCCACATCCCTGCGCTTGAACAGCGCCACCGCTATAAGGTAAAAGCCATAAAATGCCAGGACCATCGCCAGCAGATAGAGCGTCAAAAACAGCGGCGCTATTTCAATGTGCAACAGCGAAACGATCCATGCGACCGCTTTCCATAAATAGGTGTAGAAATAGGGCTGCTGGGCAATCAATGGGTCATTTGGGTAGAGCGTTGGATCAACGAGGCTTTTAATGAAAGGAATCGTGATAACCTGGTCTTCCACGCCATACACGTACTTGTTCACCCCGAATGTCGACACCAGAGCAAACAACCAGGAGATTGACAGAGCAAACACATCTATTTTGCTCCGCTCTCCAATATAGAGATTTCCGCGTGATACGGTGATTGCATGCATAGAGTACTCGCTTGGTAGAATAGCCGCGATCCAGATTACGATGCCTGAAGCAGTGATTGATGCCCAACATGCCGCAGGTAGCCGTCAATGCGTTGAGCAACATGCGCCCATGTAAAAGCCTCGGCAACCCGCGCGCGGCCCTGTTCACCCATGCGCCGCCGCAGCCACGGATCGCCGAGCAATTGTTCAAGGTAGCCGGCAAGCGTCACAACATCGTCTGCATCAACGACAAAACCTGTTTCACCGTGCTGAATAATTTCCGGCATAGCGTCATTCGTCGACCCGATGCAGGGCAGCCCGTACGCCATTGCTTCGAGAAACACATCGCCCCATGTCTCGCAGCGCGATGGCATGGCGAACACGCTCGCCTGGCGATACAGCGCGGCAATCGCATCGCGATCATGCGTCGGCGCAATGCAACGAATGCCCGGCCCGGCGATGTCCTGGTTCGCCGTGACGAGCCACAACTCTGCGTCGGGCATGCGCTCGCGGACCTGCCGAAATGCTGCCACAATCTGCCCGCCGCCTTTCCGCTCAAACTCTTTGCCGATAAACAGCACGCGCGGCGTGTCGGCCAGCGGCATGGGCGCAGGCAGTTCTTCAAAATTGACACCCCCGCCGACGACCGCGACCCGCTCCGGCGGCACACCGTAATCATGGATAATAGATTGGCGCGTGTACTCGCTGCGCGTCAAGGTCATCGCGGCCTGCTGGTAGCATTGGCGCTCAAGTTCATCCCAGCGCCGCGCTTCACGCCCGCGAAACGGATTGCGCCATGGGTCTTCACGGGCGGCGAGCTGGTAGGTGAAATCGGTGTAAATCACGACGGGCGGGCCATCTTTTGGCAGGCCAGACCAGAAGATCGCGCCATGTTGCAATACCACATCAATCCCGTCGTGCTGCTGCGCAACGGCCTGCTGTGCTAACTGCGACCGGCGATGAAACGCCCAGATATTCTTGTGAAACGCCTCGCGCCAGCGCCGCTTCGACCAGCGGAAGCTATGCAGCGCATTTTGGTAGCGATCCGCGCTCCGCAACTCAACATCGGCAACATCAACAACATGGCAGCGCCCCGCAAGCTCTGCAAAAAGCTGCCCGTATTTAATCTGCGCGCCGCTGCCATGCGCTCGAATGTCGCCCACCAATGTGCCAAGAACGCGCACGGTCGATGCTGGCATGCCCTGATCCTGCATCATCTCCTCATATTTCTCTCGGCTCAGCCCGCTCCCCACGGTGAGCAACTCCCCTTAGCGAATCTCGCTCATGAGGCCGGTCCAGACGCGCAGACGGGTGATCGCCGCGCCCATTTGCAATTGCAGGAGCACGCCGGTGACGATCAGGCGCTGCTTCACGCCCTGCAAACGGTTGCTGGTCCACACCATGTAGAGCTTTCGATACGGCACAATGTCCTTCAGCAGCGTTTTCGCCATCTTCAGGCGCACGAATTTCTTTCGCGTGCGCGTGTGTTCGCTGCCGGCTGTCAGCCGGATATTGCGGTTCCTGAGTTCGGTGAACGAGGAGCGCGCGGGATGTTGGATGCGCACTTCATCGGCATACACAAGCTGATAGCCGGATGCATGAACGCGCTGGCCCCACTCGCGGTCGCCGCCCGAGCGGAGTTGATCGTTGAAAAGGCCAACCTTGTCGAACACATGCTTGTAGGTGAAGACATTGGCGGTCGCGCCAAAGTGATATTTTTCGATGAACTTTTTTTGCTGAAATGACGTTACAGCATCGTACAATTCAGCTGCGTTGGGCCGTTTGGGGTCTTTGAAAAACAGGAGCACATTGCCCGCCACCAGGCCGCAGTTCGGCGTGCGTGACAGGCGATCAACGCCCGCCTGAATCCATGATGGCTCAGGAATGCAATCGGCATCGGTAAGCGCGATGACGCTCCCTTTGGCAAGCGAAAGGCCAAGGTTGCGCGCCGTGTACGAGCCCGGGCGCAGCTCGCGCAAAAACGTAACATCAGGAAACTCGCTTGCCATAGCGCTCGGATCATGCTCCGAGCCGTTATCAACCACAATCACTTCATAGCGATCATGCGGGTACGTTTGCTGAGACAATGCGTTCAAGCACAGGCGCAGCCGCTCCTGATCATTAAAGACCGGAATAAGCACGCTCACGAAAGGCATTTCAGGAGCATCTACAAAATGCGCTTTTGGGGCGCTCTGGGCGCGGGTTGCTTCTCGAACCAATGTATACCTCCACTCTCTACCTTCAATTGAAAATCGATAAACCGCCTGCGGTTTTCGCCACGCGCGCCAGCCATGCCACAACCCACACGCGCGCGACCAACATCGGCTTCAACGGAAGATTCTGTTCGCGCATGCCTTGCATGATTGTCGTAAAGGGCATGGGCAGCATGCCTTTGAGCGTGCGCGCAAGCCTGTGCAGTTTCGTATGGCGCTTCGTGGGCGCAACTGAAGCGCCCGACAATGATTGCGTCGCGTCAAGCCGTTGCGCTAAACGAATAGCGCGATGTCCTTTGCCAACCTGGAATTGCTTCCTCAGCAACTTGTTCAACTGCCGCGTTGGGTGCAAGACTTCAGCGGCGGGCGCATAGACCAGCCGGTGCCCGGCGCTGGTGGCCCGCCGGGTGAACAGAATGTCGCCGCCGGACTTTACCAGCGAAAACGTGCCGATTTTTTCAAATACGCCCGCGCGCACGAACAGATTTGCGGTCACTGCCGCGCGCTCTTCGTGAATGTAGCGATCGACGCGCAGGTGGGCAATCATGTCATACACGTCAGCACCAGTCAGGCGCTGCGGCGCGCTGAAGCGCACATGCCCACCCACGAGATCAGCTTCGTGCGCTTCCAACGCGCGGACGCCCTGTGCCAGCCATTCGGGCGACGGCGTGCAGTCCGAATCCGTGAACGCGATGATGTCGCCGCGCGCCAGCGTGAGCCCTTTGTTACGGGCGGCGTATGCGCCCGATTGCACCTCGCGGGCAACCTGCACATGCTGGTAGCCACCGGCCACCTGAGCGATCGCGCGCGCAGAACCATTGTCAACAACAATGACTTCATAACGGTCGCCTGGATAGGTTTGCCGCTCCAGCGCAGCCAAACACCGTTGCAGTTCGCCTTCATTGTTAAGCACCGGAATGACGACGCTCACAAAAGGAAGTTCGCCACGCTGTTGCGGCTCTGCCTGGCTGTACAATCGTATCAAAGAGTGACTCTCTGTTGGCCGCCGGGCTACATCTGTCATAGATCGTTCGCAGTGGTATGTACTAACCACATTCCCACGTAACATGTCAGAATGGGTGTTACGTTGTGGCCCACGCTCTGAATAGACTCGCGGACGTTCAGCTATTTCCGTTTCATCAGCATCTGCGGAATATTCTTCAACTCTTTCAACGCTGACCGGCCAGCAGGTTGGATAGCGAGCGTTATCAGCGCCACCACGCCTGCCAGGAGCGTTGCAATAACAAGATTGATAAACAGTTGCGTTTCGGTGGATTGGCTGGCAGGTGGCAGCACTTGCTGCAGCAGGCCAAGCGCGACCAAAATCGCCGCCGAGGTGAAGACAAACGGCGCAATACCGCGATACATATCCCGCGTTGTAACTAAGCCGTTGCGTCCAACATACCAGAACAACAGCGGTGTTCGAATAATGCCGGCAATACTATAGCCCGACGCAACGCCAATCGGCCCCCATGGCAAACCTGCCACAATCCCCACAATTGTTAATGTGGTGCCAAATAAACCCCAGTGGAACTGCTCACGGCCACGGCCCTGCGACACGAACAACCAGCCAGCCGTGTAGGTAAACGGCTCAACCATGCCAGAAATACAGAGCAGCGTGAACATGGGGCTTGCCGCGCTCCACTGCCGCCCAAACATGAATGGTATCAGCCAATCAGATTCCATCATCATGCATGCGACAAGTGGCATGGTTAAAATACATGTGATTGACGAAATGCGCTTATACGCATGACGATAGCGGTTGGGCTCGTCTACCAGGCGGCTGAGCGCAGGCACAGCCACCGCCGAGATGGGTGTATTGACGCGGCGCAATGGCAGCAACAGCAAGCCATACGCTTTGTTATACAGGCCAACCGAGGTAGCGCCATAGAACTTGCCGATCAACAAATTATCAACATTGCGCGACAGATAATTAATGATCTGAAAGCCGGTCAGGTTGCCGCCAAACATGAGCATGGAGCGAATGCCGCTGGCGATTGCCGGACGACTTGGCCGCCAGCGACACATGATCCACAGACCAATAATGTCAACCGGCATCTGCACCATAAAGCTCGCTACAATTGCCCAATGCCGCTGGTCCTGCGGCAGCAGCAGCGCGACAATAATGCCCGTCAGGATGCCAATAACCGTTTCGATCAGATCAATTTTGACCATGGACGAAATGCGTAGCTGGCGCTTCAGCAAGGCGCGGTGCTGCACCGTCAAGCCGCCAAAGACGAAGCCCAGCGCAATCACCAGCGTCAGCGGAATAAGCCGTGGCTCACCATAAAACCATGCAATGACAGGCGCGAGCCCGGCCGTAATGAGCGCGAGCACAATCCCCATGGCAACGTTGATCCAGAATAATGTATTCACCTTGTCATGGTCGAGTTCTTCGCGCTGGATCGTCGCCGAGGAAAGGCCAAGATCGTTGAACAATGTGATAAAGCCGGTGACAACAATCACCATGTTGACCAGGCCGCTTTGTTCGGGCAGCAGCAGCCGCGACAGAACGACAGTTTCACCGATGGCAAGTACTTGCTTCAGCACCTGGTACACAACCGTGACCGCGCCACCGCGCACGGTTTTTTTGCCAAGATCGGCTTTGATATGTTCAGTTGAGAAAACCTGATTCTTTGCGGTTTCTGCGGTTGCCGGTGACGGTGTATCAGAAACCGGCGATGTGTTCATCATAGATATGTCTTATCACCTAAAAGAGCGTTCATCCGTCGTGTGTTGGGCTGCTCGCGCCACCCATGCACACAGGCGAACAAACATCGGATGCGGAGCCGATTGAGACATTGTACGGCGCGGCGGTGAAGGATCGGTTGCAGGAGTGAACAATGCAGATGTACGTGTTGTCATTTTTGACGAACATTTGCACCCTGAACGTTTTTTTAACACGTTCCCTACTACAGGCAGCAAGAATAATCAGGCGTCTGGGTGCTGTACAAACGATATTCGCACCGATGTTGTACAAGATGACAAAAAAATCATCTTACGTGCTACGCCTGGTTTGAAACAGGCTGGCGCGCCTGCGGCTGAAGCAGCGTCGTGTACATGGCGATGTACGCATCGGCGACAGCGTCAAGCGAATAATCGCGGCTTACTTTTTGGCGGGCATGCAGGCCCCATTCCTGCGCGGCGGATGAAGCAAGAGCTTCGACCAGCCCGCGCCCCAGCGCGGCAGCATCGCCAGCAGGCACAAGCCGCCCGCTTACGCCATCCTCGATCACATTGCGCGTGCCGTCGATGGCCGTGCCAACGCATGGCAGGCCGCACGCCATCGCTTCCAGCAACGCAACCGGCAATCCTTCTGCATAGGACGGCAACACGAATGCATCTGCGGCCCGTAGAAACGGCGCAACATCGTCGCTGCCACCGGCAAACACCACCTGTGACTCAATGCCTTGCTGGCGCGCAAGTGCTTCCAACTGCGCGCGCTGTTCGCCCGCGCCGACCAGCACCACACTGGCATCTGGCACATGCTGGAGCACGGCAGGCCAGGCACGCAGCAGTACATCAATGCCCTTTTCCGGCACGAGCCGCCCGGTAAAGATCGCTAACGGGCCACCAGGCAGGCCAAGCTGCTGGCGCAGTGTCGCACGCTGTTCGGCTGTGCCGGGCTGGAAGCGCTGCATGTCAACGCCATTGACAATATCCCACAGTTTCGATTCTGGCACGCCAATGCCGCGCAATTCATCGTGAATCGCTTTGCTGATACATACAAACGCATCGGTTTGCTGCCGGGCGGCTGCCAGCCTGACGCGGCCCGTCACCGGGCGGCGCTGTGTGAGAATGCCAATGTCGCCGATGTCACCGCTGCGGTGCGGCATGACCACCAGCGGCTTGCGAACCAGCGCCTTCGCCATCAAGCCGATCGTCATGGGCGAAATCATCTGGTGGCAATGGAGCACGTTGTAACGATGCTGCTGCTGCGCAAGCACCTGCACGGCACCCTGAATAAAGCTGAGCGCGGCGACAGCTTTGTTGCTGTCACCCCGGCCCACCCGGTAAGTTGGCAGACCGCCCACCTCTTCATAGCGCGCTAAACCCTGATAATGGCGCGTCACCACAAGCACCGGAACACCGCGCTCTTGCAGTTTACGGCCAACGTCCAGAATCACTGTTTGCGCCCCGCCGATCGAGGGAAAGAAAACGCTTGAAATCATTGCAACGCCAAAAGTCATGCTCCCGCTCCTCATTTACGTGTTGTTTCGACAGTCATGGAACGATGGTCTACGCGCCTTTATCGAACGCGGCTTTGGTCGCATTCGTCACGGCCTCGTCGGCACTGGCTGGCTGGCCGCACATCATGGCGTAGAGTTCCTCATGCTGGCGCACAAACATCTCCATGCTGAATGTGCTGCGCACCTGCTCGCGCGCGGCGCGGCCCATCGCCTGCCGCTGCGCATCATTATTCATTAAACGCAAGAGATGCTCGGCCAATGCCGGAACGTCGCCGGGCGGCACAATGTATCCGTGCGTGCCGTGCTCAACAAGGTCGCGGTTGCCACCTACATCGGTCAGCACCACCGGGCGGGCGGTGGCCATGGCCTCAACGGCGGTGACTGGCAGCCCTTCCCACAACGACGAAAGCACGAAGATATCGGTGTCGGCCAGAATGGCTGGAATGTCGTGGCGCACGCCGGTGAACTGCACGCGGTCGGCAATGCCAAGCGCCTCGGCATGCGACTTTAGTTCCTGTTCCAGCCGCCCTTGCCCAACGATCATGAAGCGCGTACCTGGCCGCTGCTGAAGCACGATTCTGGCGGCATCAATCAGCAGATGCTGGGCCTTCTGCGGGTTCAATCGCCCGATGTTGGTCACAACCATGCCGTCATGTGCGGCACGCTGCGGTTCCGCGGGAAGCGCAAGATATTCATCCATCGGCACGGCATTGCGAATCGTTTTGATTTTATCTGGCGCAATGCCCCATTCGCGGATATACATTTCGCGGATGCTGGGCGACACGGCAATCAGATATGTCGCGAGATGCCGGGCCGTCCACCGCTGGAGCGTGCTGCGGTCGCGGCGCTGCTGATCGTAGTCGCGCGGCTCGTTATGCATGGTTGAAACGACAGGCCGCCGCGTGATCATGCCGACGATGCGGCCAACGACATCGGCGTGCGTCAGGTGGGTGTGAATCACATCGATGTGATGCGCGCGCACATACTTCGCAACCGCACGAATGGTGTTGACATCATAAAAGCGTTCCGAACCGGGCACGTACACCGGCACCCCAATCTGCTCGAATGCTGGTTGGAGCGCATTGCCGCGCAGCACACTCAAGCCGCACACATGCACATCAAATCGTTCGCGATTGAGATGCTGCGCAAGCCCCAGGATGAGCCGTTCCGCCCCGCCAACAGAAAGCGAAGCACACAGTTGTAAGATACGTTGCTGCTGCATAGATTCACCTCATTGGACATGACGCATGTCACGCCCTGCTCGTCAGGATTTGCACGCATGTGGCTCGATACGGCCAGTATGCTGCACGGGATCGACGCTCACGCGGGCGCATTGGAAATTACGCACCCACCGCGATCCTTCACGATAGCGCTTGCCGAGCGGCATTCCCAGATTCAGATCGTATTCGGGATACCACCATAACTCCGGGTAGCTGCCAGTATGTGTGTAGCGGAACGTGGCCCGGCTGTCTACCGTGGCTATCAACAGGTATGACGCCAGGCTGAAGCGCATACGCGCAAGATCATTGCGGTCGCCCTGCCCGTACAGCACCACACTCTTGCCGCGCGCGAGCGCCTGCTCCGTTCGATCCATCATGGCGCTCCACTGGCTGCTGGTCAGCGGGGGCTGGCTGGCCCAGTTGGTCGCAAAATTTTCTTCCTGAAAGCCATCAAGATGATCGATAAACGGATTCCACGCGCCTGGCTCAAACACCCCTTCGACCATGTTGCCCCAGATGGGATGCTGCGGAAACGCGGCATGGATGGCATCAAGAAAGCTGGTCAACGCCCGGCTCCATGCTTCATCCGACGTATATTCTTTGACGCTCCCATCCTGATTTGAAGGACCGGTGGCGAGATATTTATAGCTCAGGCCGACATTATCAAGAAAGAAGGCTTGCCAACCCGCGTCGTGCTGGAGCTTGATCTGCGCGATCCAAAACGTGCGGAAGCCCTCCGACGCGGGATTCATGTAATAGCTGTAAATATCTGTGCCATCCCAGTTCTTTTCTTTCGTATATAACCGCTCACCCTTACTATTGTGTAAAAACCAGCTTTCATGGGGATGAACTTTTTGACAAAAATTATCGGTCCACATGACATTATTCCGCAGCGGGGTATAGTCATTTTTGCACGTATCGCGCTTGCTGACGAACGGCCCCGGTCCTTCAATCTGGTAGGTTAAAATGTACTGAAAAACAACATTCGTATAGCCATGCGCGTATACCTCCTGGCGGCGATTCTCAGCACCGTAGCGCATCATGAGCCAGTCTACATGCGTCGCCAGATATTTAGATGAAGGTTCATCGCCATCATAGTATTGAAAGGCTATGCGTGGGCTCCATGTGCGTACAGTTGGCGTTGTCTGGCGTACTGCTGCGGTTGGCAAGGGCGTTGGCGTGGTCGCATACATGATATGTGATGGCGAAACATGAGAAAGTTTTTGTGCTGCTACAGCGGTCATAATTACAAGCCCAAGCACCAACAGCAAAACTGAAACGTTCAAAGCATTTAATCGCATATCACTGGTTTACTATTCACTCTGCTGATCCATCCTACGAGCAAATCTGTTCAAGATACGGTGCCATCCGACTCACGACATCATCCCATGTATGCCCATGCGCGACATCCGCATGCGCGGCACGGCCCAGCGCTTCGGCGCGCGCCGGGTTGCCGAGCAGCGCGATGAGCGCATCGGCTAATGGTTCTGGCTCACCCGCAGGCACAAGCACGCCAGTTCGTCCATGCCTGACGATTTCTGGCGTTGCCCCCCGGTCGCTGCCAATGCACGGCAGGCCGTTCGACATGGCTTCAAAAAAGACATGCCCCCACGGCTCGAACAGCGACGGCATGACAAAGACGCTTGCCTGTTGGTACATCTGCGCCACCACCTGCCGATCTGAAACAAAGCCGTGCCAGTGAACGCCCGGCTGCGGCTCGCCATACGACCGCTTTGGCCCGACGATCCAGAGTTGCGCATCCGGCAGCGCGCGCTGCACTTTT